>JAPOSW010000127.1 GCA_026709505.1 Gammaproteobacteria bacterium
GCCGTCCGGCCAGCGCAGCCGGAACAGTGCGTCATGGCACTTGTCCTCGTCTCCGTAATGTTCGAGAAATTCGTTGAGACTGAGGCCTTTCTGGAACTGGACAGGATTTCGCTTCATGGATATACTCCTTTTTAATCAAGTGGTTGCATCTGTCCCATTGTATCACAAAACCTGCTTATGATTGGTGGTAATTAGGTAATATTATTGAAGTTACCGGAATGGGGCATAATTTCAGACTAGGATAATTGCGAGCAGTGCGAAATTTCGACTGGCCTCAAAAAACCTCCGACAAACTACCAAATCGCCCGCATCAGTTTCACTTCCAATGATTATCTGGGCAAATTATTCGCTCGAAATAACACCAATGTCCCGGGGCACCACCTCCTGCCAAAAATAAGAAATTTAATCGCAGTCGGCTTCGGCATCTGCCAAGATCAATTTCTTTACCTCCTCGTTGTCGAATAAACATGTTTCCAATCCCCTGGCGCCATTAAAGGAGCAATTCTCAATATTTAAACAATCCCGGAAATCAGCATTCTCGAAAGATACGTCTTCGAATGAGACACCCGCTAAATCAACATCATCGAATGGCGGCCGATAAGTTTGGCAAAACGACGACTCTCCATGGTCTATATCAATCCATTTGCCTATTTCCTGAGGTGGTTTCTCCGACCAGACAAGGTGTGAACCTTTAAAAATGGCGTTCTGCAATAGAGCACTTTGGAAGTTGCAGTCCTTGAATATCGCTGGAGCACTGCTTATGATAGTATTAGAAAAGGGATTAAACTTGGAAAAAACGACATTCCGACAATCAATACCAGTAAAGTCAACTCGCTCAAGCTTTACACGGTCTCTACGGCTCAAGGTACCCCAACTTCCATCATAGAAGGTCGATCCCTCTATGCTCTCAATTTCATGATGCTTGAATTTAAAATTGCTCAGCAGGAGACCCGAAAAATTGACCTTTGTACAATTTAAAAGGTTGAGCCTTCTTAAGGCACCAGCAATCCGGTAATGGGCTTCATCGGAATTCCATAGCTTGAAATCATCAATCAGCTCCTTTTGCTTTCTGATATTCTCAGCACGAGTTTGTTTAAGCGTGAATAGAGCAACAATTATGCCAAAAACAAGAATATCCATCACCGCACCAGTTGCCTCAATGTAAATACCCCTCAAGATTTCTCCGGAAGGTTCTCCGTACCAAGGTACGAGGACTAAAAGGATCAGGACAAGTACGATGACAATTACTATGGCAGGAAGTATCTGCACAAGATTGCTTTCAGAGTGGTTCTTGTGATTATAAATATACCGCTGAAGTTTCATTTTTCACGATTATTTATAGAATGTTGCACGGCACATAATCTGGTTTTCTGGCAGGTTTGGGGAACTTGTTACTAAACCTGATTCAAGTTTAAGTTATTACTACTCCAATTCTACTCTGAAGTGCAACACCTTGCTCAGGTACCGAGTTTCTGGCAGTCCAGGACGTTCAACTTGAACGAGAAACACCGTCCTTCCATGATCACTGATGAACCCTGATAATTCCCTGCTTGCCAGTAGTGGCCAAAATGGTCTGTCTTACCGTCTCCGCTTCGTCTCTGGAATCAAATGGCCCAATTGAAACCACAAACAGGCCATTTTGCGCCTCCGATGACGATCTCGGGTGGAGTTGAAGCCCCAAACCTGCAAGCTCGAGCCGCAGATTGATCGCATTGGCCTGTTCAGAGAAAGCGCCAACCTGAACCAGGTATTGAATCGATGCGTTATTCTGGTAATTGCCTGTGGTTTCCCCCAATCCATCTTCCGGAAAAACTGCAGTGATGGTCACACGTGCCGTGCCTTTTCGAACAATGTCGAGCTTGGTTGCCGCCGCAAAGGAAAGGTCAACAATGCGTTCCCTCAGGAAAGGACCGCGATCGTTCACCTTGACCACTACGGCACGCTGATTTTCATGGTTAAAAACCCGGATCCAGGTCGGCAATGGCAATGTGGGATGGGCAGCAGTCATTGCGAACATGTCGTAAGGTTCACCGCTTGAAGTACGCTTGCCATGGAACTTCTTGCCATACCAGGACGCATAACCGGTTTGCTCGAATCCGTGCGCCGATTCCATTGGCACATATTGCTTGCCAAATACCTCATAGGGGTTATTTCCAGTCCGTGACCGGGGTGCATTTTGTGGGACGGCATCAGGAATTCGTGCAACATCGACAGTCTCGCTTGGTGGCCCGTCATCCTTGTAGTAACCACCGCCACTGTAACTTGCTGGCGAGGCCTTTTGGCTGGGGACAGACACGCCATTGCGGCCAGATATCTCTGGAAGATTGAGGCTACAGCCCGCTAACGTTGCGAGTGACAGACATAGTAATAGACATGCCAAGCCGGATAAGTGCATAAGGTAAGTATATTGGCAGTTACAGTCAGGTTTGCGATTTTACCTGTATTTGGGTGGTCGTTCATTGTTACGGCCGCATTCAAGTATTGTAATGCTTCATGAAATCAGGTGATATAAGACCATCATGCGCTAACTGAATTCTTAAGTTTGTCACCTTGATTCACGGTAGTTGTGAAGTAACACGCACACCAAGCATAATGTCAATGAATCGATCTTTGGTGATTCGTATTGATGTACTCACACTCAACAATTAGCGTGGGTGGTCTTGAAGATGAGATTCTTGTTGGATAGGGTTATGGTAAGATTAAGATATAAATCACACTGTAAATACGACATAAAAAACAAATGACAAAGTCACTCCCAGCAAAGAATTGGATTAACCAGATTCATTGCGGTGATTGTTTACAGATAATGAAGCAGATGCCTGAAAATTCTATTGATTTGATTGTTACCTCTCCGCCTTATGCAGACGCAAGGGCTCATACCTATGGAGGCATTCCTCCCGAGCAATATGTTGACTGGTTCAGTTTGCGAGCTACGCATATGAAGCGAATTTTAAAACCTACTGGTTCTTTTGTACTGAATATTAAAGAGAAAGCAGTGGACGGAGAGAGGCATACTTATGTTTTGGACTTAATCTTGGCACTAAAGCGTGAGGTTGGTTTTAGATGGGTTGAAGAATATATATGGCATAAAACAACATCTGCACCGGGCAAATGGAAATATCGTTTTAGAGATTCATGGGAAAGAATGCTTCATTTCAGCAAGACCAAGGATTTCAAGATGAACCAGGACTCTGTAAAAGTTCCAATTGGAGGCTGGACAGAATCCCGGTTAAAGAACATGAGCAAAAATGACCGTAAGCGCCGGAATTCAGCTACGGAATCAGGTATCGGTCGGAAGATTTCGGCGTGGGAAGGTAAAGATACGGTCTATCCGTCAAATGTCTTGCATAAATCACCAGTTGCTCACAATACTGGACATAGTGCCCCTTTCCCTGATTGGATGCCGGAATTCTTCATCAAGCTCTTTACTGATGAGGAGGATATTGTACTTGATCCGTTTTTAGGGAGCGGCACTACTTTCAGGGTTGCGAGTAGATTGAACCGAATACCAATTGGGATTGAAATCAAAAAGGACTATATCGAGAAGATTGCATCATGAGCAAATTAGACTGGATCAGTGATGATGACTTAACCAATGTTCTTGATGATCTATTCGACAGATCAAATAATGCCATTAATGAATCATCGAAACGATTAAAGCAAAATGTCCAAGAACCCCTTTGCTTCACTTGTCATGGCGAAGGTAGCAAAAATAACAGACCCAGATACTCTACATAATTTGCAACTCAGTATTTCTGCGTCCCAGGGAATATCTGGTGCAGTAGGTTATTTTCATCAAAAGATATTAGCCTGTATCGACGGCTTTATTGACCATGATACCGGATATGACCTCGAGAACAAGCAAGAAAAAATTATTGCAGAGGTTAAAAACAAACATAACACAATGAATGCCACTAACAAAAGAAAAGTGGTCAGTGATCTTGAAACAGCACTTCGCCAGAAAAAGGGAGAATGGACAGCTTATTTAGTGATTATTGTCCCAAAAAAGCCAAATCGATATACTAAACCACTTTCTTCATCAAAAAATGTAATAGAAATAGATGGGGCATCATTTTATGAGTTGGCTACTGGATATGAAACAGCATTAAGAGATCTTTATGACGTCGTTGAAGAAATAATATTAAATAAACATTTGAAATTGGGGTATGGAACAAAAAGTGACGATGTGAAATTAAGAAACTATTGCAAACAAATTGTGAATAATAGTTTGCCAAAATGAGTCATGCGCCATCTAGGGGAGCATGTTGCCGAATTTCACTCCCCCCACCCCTCACAGGTCCAAAATGCAGCGAGTAAGATTGATACACTCGTTCCCTCAAGAAGCTGATTTTGCCATGCGGCGGAAATCGAATGCGGGACTCGGAGATTCAGCAAAGGGTAGCAATGCAATAGACATACCCTACTGCTCCAAGTGAAATACCTTTCTTGATCGGCTACTGCGTCAATAACTGCAGGTTGAACCTGCGGGCTAGTGAAGCGTTGCGCACTGGATTTGCCGATAAGTCAGTAATAAGCCAAGCCATAACCGACAATTTGTGGATCTATGGATTCAGCGAACATGAAACAACAGCCAGAGGTCTTGAATGCTACAGCCCCACCACCGAATTGCGATCTACATGGAGGAAAACCTCGATTCCGATTTCGGGAAAATGGGGTTTGGCATCATGCGCTACAGCAAAAATACCATCTCCTGCGTGATTGACTCGAAAAATGCCGGAAAAACCGTAAGGGAGGCCTGCTTACTCCCTTTTGGCTATCCCGTACTTGCAGATATCGATCAGGCTGCAAAAACCGGTGCTGATGTCTTGGTCATCGGCATCGCTCCATCCGGTGGGCGCATTCCGGATAGCTGGCTGGAACCACTGAGCAAGGCCATTCAACACGGCATGAGTCTTGTCAATGGCCTGCATGACCCGCTGCATGAGAAATTCGGCAACAGTCTGAAACCCGGGCAATGGATATGGGATGTGCGCCAGCCTGGCTTTACACCGGCCATTGCCAGTGCTCAAGCTGCCTCGCTCAACAGCAAACGCATTCTCATGGTTGGGACCGATATGGCAATCGGCAAGATGACCGCGGGACTTGAGATCTGGAAGTGGATTCAAGATCAGCACCCGAATCTGAATTCTGAATTTTTGGCGACCGGGCAAATCGGTATCACGGTCACTGGAAAAGGCATTCCACTTGACGGTTTCAAGCTGGATCACGCTTGCGGCGCAGTAGAAACCCTGGTGATGGGAGCAGCAACCGCCGACATTATCATTGTAGAGGGGCAAGGTTCTCTTTTGCATCCCGGAAGTACGGCAACACTTCCCCTGATGCGAGGAACCTGTCCGACACATCTCATCATGTGCCATCGTGCCACCATGACCTCTCTGCGCACCTCGCAGAAAATAAGGATTCCGCCGCTCAAGCAGTTTATTCAGCTGAACGAACAGGTCGCATCAGCCTGTGGGTCCCTTGCGAATCCATCAACGATTGGGATCGCGCTGAACACCTCGTTGCTTGACGAAGCGAATGCACGCAGGGCAATAGAAGACCTGGAAGCTGAAACTGGCTATCCGGTTCAGGATGTTGTGCGCTTCGGCGCGGAAAAACTCGCCTCCTTGACCGTCCAATAATCCCTTTTGTCTGGAATTCATTGTAATTCCAATTCCACTACGAAGTGTTGTTAACACCCCGGGTAGCGGTAGCGTATTGCAGACGGCCAGCAGGCGGCAGTGTTGCACTTCGGACTGGAAGCAGGGCATCCAAAAACAGGTCAAGTCACAAAACAAAGAAAAGAAGTAAACACCATTAATCCAGTGGTAGGATTTAACCGGACTTCAATGTTACTCTCCGTTTCTCCACCACTTTATATAGCTCAAATTTTGAGTGGGTTTCGTTGCTTTTGTAGATAAATCCGCAAGTTTACCCTGCTCATCCAATAGCCCTTCAAGCCGCTTCCGACCTTGCTGTCCGGATCGTGATGATGACTCCTGCCATAATGATCGTGACAATCCCGGTTATTGCAGCCGGATCAAGCACCTCATTCCAGATCACCCATCCCCAAAACCCGGCAAATACGATAAAGCTGTATTCAAATACAGCGATATAGGTCGGATCGGCGATCTGGTAGGCCCGTATCAGTCCGGATACGGCAATCAAGGACCCGATCCCCTGAACCATGGTCCAGAACAGGAATTCACCGCTGGGGTTCACCCAGCCAGTACTGACAAAGGGAACTTCAGCACCCACGCTCTGAAGCGAGGGAAAAATACTCAACACGACAATTCCCAGCAATCCCAGCACACCGGTGGCAAAGAAGAATCCGAACAGCAGCACCAGCGTATCCTCATTGGCGCATTTGTGCCGTGTTACAAGTTGGCCAAGCGCATACATGATCCCAGCCAGCGCCGGCACCAGAACGAAGATGCTCAAATCCTGAGGATCGGGTTTCAGGACGAGAGTAATGCCGGCAAACCCGGAAATGACAGCCAGAATCCGCCAGCCTCCGATCCGTGTCCCGAAAATCAGTACCGAAAACACCAGCAGAAATATCGGAGATGTAAACAGGATTGCACCGGCAACGGCAATCGGCAGAAAGGAGATCGCAATGAAGTAAATCAGTATTGCGGTGGCCGCCAGCATTGACCGGAATGCCACCCACCAGAAATGACGGGCACGAAGCTGGCGCTTGCGATAGATGAAATAGGCTGAAATCAACAGGCAGGAGAACAGGGCACGCATGAGGTAAAACTGCCAGACTCCGCCCTCATCGGCGATGAACCGGATAAAGTTGTCCACCAGGCCGATTATCGACATCCCCCCGACCAGCATCAGTCCGCCACGCAGGGTTGCAGAGCTCTTGAATATCACCGCTCGGTCTCCTGGTCATGCATTGTCCAACCCAAATTTCAATAGTTCAGAAACAGCCAAAATTCCCTACAATCCCGCAACGATCGAATCACGACTAGCTCAAGGCATTGCATGCGTCGTCTTTCGGCGGGTTGAGTGTACAACAATGAGGCATTCGGATTGTCGAGCATTTCAACGCATATTCTGCTATCGTGAACAGTTCCAGCACCTGCACTCTCCCCTCCCCATGATTGAACTCTGGATACCGATTACCGTCATGGCCGGATTCTTTCAGAATCTGCGGTCTGCCATCCAGAAAAAACTCAAGGACGATCTCTCGACAATCGGTGCCGCTTATTCTCGCTTTGTCTATGCCCTTCCGGTAGCGCTTACCTATCTCATCATAGTACTCGAGGCCGGCAATCTACCGACTCCCGAACCCAACAGCCGGTTCCTCATGTTCTGCCTGACTGGCGGGATTAGCCAAATCCTGTTTACCCTGTCCTTGCTCTGGACATTTAACTACAAGAGTTTTGCCGTCGGCACGACATTTTCCAAACTGGAAGTTATCATGGTGGCAATGGTTGCAGCCCTGGTCCTCGGTGAAACCATCAGCCAGTGGGCGGCATTTTCGATTGGAATTTCATCTCTGGGCGTTCTGGCCCTGTCAATGGGTGAGCGAAACCTGACCGCCGCGTCACTAGCCCAAGGCCTGTTCAGCAAAGCCACCTTGCTTGGACTTGCTACAGCCTGCCTGCTTGGCACCTCCTCTGCACTGTTTCGGGGTGCAACACAGGCTCTCGGCTATGAACCATTTTATGCAAACGCAGCCTACACCCTCGTGATCTCGCTGATCATGCAGACCCTGCTCATGGGGATTGGCATGCTGATCGTGGATCGTGCAAGCCTGATCTCGGTATTTCGAAACTGGCGCTGGGGCGGCCTGGCGGGCCTTGCCGGCGCCTTTGCCAGCCTTTGCTGGTTCACCGCATTCACACTGCAGAAAGCGGCTTTCGTAAGGGCACTAGGGCAAATCGAACTGGTGTTTACCTTTCTCGCGACCGTGTTCTATTTTCGCGAGAAAGTCACCGGCAAGGAAATTATCGGGGTCGTTCTGATAACAGCCGGAATACTGCTGCTGTTGCTGCTCGGCTAGGCGCTGTCTCACAGGATAATGCATCCCGGCAGGAATGACGGTACAGGCGAGGCTGGCTCAGAAGATCAACTCAAGCACTTCCCGGTAGTGCGAGACAAAACTGACAGTCAGCCCATTCAGAATATAGTCTGGCAATTCTTCATAGTCTCCCTGATTTTTGCTCGGCAAGACGATATTGCGGATTTTCATGCGGCGTGCCGCTACGAGCTTCTCGCGAATCCCGCCAACCGGCAGCACCTGACCGGTCAGGGAGAGCTCGCCGGTCATCGCAAGATTGCCCCTGATCCTCTTGCCACACGCCAAAGACACCAAAGCCGAAGCAATGGTAATCCCGGCACTTGGCCCATCCTTTGGGGTGGCTCCTGCCGGCACATGCAGATGAATCATGGATGATTCAAAGAACTGGCTATCCACGCCCAGTGACTCCGCATTTGCAATCACGTAACTGTAGGCGATTTCGGCTGATTCCTTCATGATGTCGCCAAGGTGCCCAGTCATCCGAAACCCCCGGCTGAACCCATGGGCACGGGTTGCCTCGATGTCCAGGGTACTTCCGCCCATTGCTGTCCAGGCCAGGCCTCTTACTACGCCCACTCCGACAATCAGGTTCTCCTTTTCGAATCGGGGCTTGCCCAGATAGCCTTCAAGATCGGCGGCCTTGACATGGATCGGCTGGGGATGACCGTCGAGCAGATTCATGACGGATTTTCGGACGATCGTTCCGATCATCTTCTCCAGCCTGCGAACGCCGGCCTCTCGGGCATATCCATCAATGATCTTGCGGATTGCGCTCGAGTCAATGCGCAATTGGCCACGCTTTTTAAGCCCGGCTGAAGTGATTTGCTTCGGCAGTAGATGCTTGCGGGCGATCGCGACCTTCTCATCGGTCAGGTAGCCCGACAACCGGATTTCCTCCATGCGGTCCAGCAATGGGCCGGGTATTGTATCGAGCTGGTTGGCGGTACAGATGAAGAGCACATTCGACAAATCGACCCTGACATCAAGATAATGGTCAAGATATTCCCTGTTCTGTTCGGGGTCCAGCACCTCAAGGAGCGCATGAGCCGGATCTCCGCGATAGGAGGCCCCGACCTTGTCAATTTCATCAAGCATGATCACGGGATTGGACGTGCCGCACTCCCTCAGGGCCTGCACGAATTTGCCGGGCATTGAGCCAATGTAGGTGCGACGATGGCCCTTGATCTCCGCCTCGTCACGCATCCCGCCTAACGAGAACCGATAGAACTTTCTTGCCAGAGCATTGGCTATGGACCGGCCAAGCGAGGTCTTGCCGACCCCGGGTGGGCCGACAAACAGGATAATGGATCCCGAAATCACTCCGCGCATTTTTCCAACCGCGATAAACTCCAGAATGCGCTGCTTGGCTTCATCAAGTCCCTCGTGATCGGCATCCAGGATCTCTCTCCCGGCATCCAGATCAAGACGATCTTCGCTGCACGCCCCCCACGGAACGGAAGTCAGCCAGTCAAGATAGTTGCGGGTGACCGTATACTCGGGCGAACCTCTTTCGAGCATCGCCATTTTTTCCAGCTCTTCGTCGATTTTCCTGGATGCGTGTTCCGGAACGGTGAGTTTTTGCAGTCGGTCGCGGAAGGTCTCGATTTCCGCTTCGCGGTCATCCTTCGAAATCCCGAGCTCCTTCTGGATGTATTTCAGCTGCTCTCGGAGCAGATTCTCGCGCTGATGCTGAGACAGCTCGCTCTCGATATGGGTACGTATATCGGACTGGACCTTGGCAATTTCGACTTCCTTGCGCAGCAATACCAGGGTCTTTTCCATCCTCGGTGCAAGATCGGCAGTATCCAGTATATCCTGAAGCTCAGGGCCATCCGCGGTAGTCATGCTGGCCCCGAAATATGCCAATCTCGAGGGATCGACCGTTCCAAAATTATTCAGGAACATCTTCAGCTCCTCGCCATACATCGGGTTCAGCGGCAAGAGTTCCTTGAAGGTATTGAATATGGCAGTGGTATAGGCCTTGATCTGGTTCGAGCGTGGCGCTGTCGTTTCGGGAAAATAGCGGACCTGGGCCGTGTAGGGCCTTTTGCGGCTGACCCAGTTCAGGACCTGTATTCGCTGCACCCCCGAAATCACCATGTGGATTTGGTTATCCTGTCGCTCCAGCTGATGAATTCGGCACACCGTGCCGATTTCGGCAAAGTCGTTAACGGTAGCGCTATCCGTTTCGACATCAGCCGTGTAAGCCACGCCCAGATAATTCATTTCCTCTTCATGAATGGCCTTGAATGTGCTTTCCCAAACCTTAAAGTCAATCATGACTGGAATAAGCTGGCTGGGAAATATCGGTTTTTTCGATACCGGGAGCATATGCAAGGTACCGGGCAGGACATCGGCTGATCGAGCGATTTCGTTGACGATTTCCGGCTCGGCATCCGGCTCGATTTCCGGCTCGGTATCCGACTCGGCTTCTTCATTCATGGCGATTCTTCTGGCTGGGAGGACGGGGATTAGCATGCAACAGGCAATCTCGCCCATAGATGGATGCATTTTCACCAAACACAATAGGACGAGCCGCTCACCGACTGACCATGAGACCCGGATGCAATCCGTCTAGCCAGACTCTACCAGCACTCCGTTTTCAAGACTGAAAATGCGGTCTGCCTGTCTCGCCAGCACCAGGTTATGGGTGACCATGATCAAGGCAAATTCGTTCTGGTCATCGTAGTTCAACAAGGTATCATGGATTCGTCCGGCAGTCCTTTCATCCAGATTGCCGGTTGGTTCATCGGCCATGACGCAGGAAGGCCTGGTGACGACAGCGCGGGCGATTGCGGTGCGCTGACGCTCCCCGCCGGATAATTCCCCGGGCTTGTGGTGAACACGCTCCTTCAGTCCGACACGCTCCAGAATTTCGCTGGCCTGATCGAATGCTGAAGCTCGACTCTCACGCCGAATAAAGAGAGGCATGGCAACATTTTCAAGAACCGTGAACTCGGGCAGAAGATGATGAAACTGATAGACAAAGCCAAGATGCCTGTTTCGGATATCCCCTCGCTTTTTCTGGGATGCCGCGTTGATATCGAAATCATCGATCAGCACCTGGCCACTGGTAGGCAAGGACAGTCCTCCCAGAACATGCAGCAGTGTGCTCTTTCCTGAACCTGACATGCCGACAATGGCTATCCGTTCGCCACGGTACAGCTCAAGATCGACCCCCTTTAGCACATCGACTTGAAGATTTCCTTCCTGAAAGGTCTTGGTTACGGCTTTGCAATGCACAACCGGCTTGTTTTCCGGATTCGGATCAGTCATAGCGCAAGGCCTCGGCCGGTTGGACGCGCGAAGCTCGAAACGCAGGATAAATCGTTGCGATAAAGCTCATGACCAGGGATGCCCCAATCACCACAATGACATCAAGCCATTCCAGCCTGGCAGGAAAATCGCTGATCACGTAAACATCTGAAGGAAATAGCTCCGTATTGAACAGCTGTTCGAGCCAGGGAACCAGGGTTTCCATGTTCAGGGCAGTAATTACCCCGATCGTTCCACCAACAATCACGCCAATGATTCCGATCGTGGACCCCTGAACCATGAATACACGCATAATGCTGCCCGGACTCATGCCCAGAGTCCGCAATATGGCCACATCGGATTGCTTGTCGGTCACAATCATGACCAGTGTCGAAACAAGATTGAATGCCGCAACAGCCACGATCAGCATCATCACTATGAATACCACGCGTTTTTCAATCTCGAGCGCACGAAAAAAATTGGCGTGTTCCTGAGTCCAGTCGCGAACCCTGAATCCACTGCCCAGAACCTGCTGTAGTTCGCCCCGCAAGGCTCTGGCACGATCAATGTCACGCAGCTTGAGACGCACTCCGCTCACTGCTTTTTCAATGCCGAGCACTTTCTGTAAATCTTCAATATTGACGAGTGCAATGCCACTGTCGTATTCATGCATGTCGATCTCGAACAATCCGGCTACCGTAAATCGCTTCATCCTCGGCAAAATGCCGGCCGGAGTAACCTTGCCCTTGGGCGCCACCAGATTAACCTTGTCCCCTATCTCAAGTTCAAGAGACCGGGCCAGCCGTTTGCCGAGAACGATGGAATAGCTTCCGGGTTCCAGCTCGTGCGCACTGCCCGCCACTACATGGTTCAACAACTCGGAAACCGTCTTTTCATAATCCGGATAAATTCCCCGGATTAGCGCTCCCTTGACATGCTTGCCGTTGGTCAGCAGGCCTTGCCCCAGAACAAACGGCGCCATGGCAGCCACGTCGTCAAGCTCCTGGGTGTACCGGGCAACCGGCAGCCAGTTGTCAAGATAGCCGCTCCCGGCTTGAACGGTAACATGCGAGACCACGAAAAGAATACGCTCACGGAGGTCACTGTGGAACCCGTTCATCACTGACATGATCGTGATCAGGGCCCAGACGCCCAGAACGATGCCGAGCATGGAGATTATCGAGATGAAGGAGATGAAGTGGTTTCTGCGTTTGGCGCGAAGATAGCGAAGGCCAATCGTCAGCTCGAGAGATCTGAACATCTACTCGGCGGGGGGCTGCTGGTGACGCATGTGCGGAAACAGCACCACATCACGAATTGATGGAGAGTCAGTCAGAATCATCACCAGACGGTCGATGCCGATTCCCTCTCCTGCCGTGGGCGGCAGGCCATGCTCGAGAGCACAGATGTAATCCGCATCAAAATGCATTGCTTCCTGATCGCCCGCCTCCTTTTTGCCCATCTGGTCCTGAAATCGCCCGGCCTGGTCTTCGGCATCGTTCAACTCTGAGAAGCCATTCGCAATTTCCCGGCCTGCCACAAAAAACTCAAAGCGATCGCTGATTTCAGGCTGCTCGTCATTGCGTCTCGACAATGGGGAAACTTCGACAGGATAGCCGGTAATGAAGGTCGGCTTGATCAATTTATGCTCTACGTGCTTTTCGAAAATTTCCATTTGAACCTTGCCGAGACCGTCCTTGGGTCCGACCTGGATTTTCAAGTGGTCAGCAAGTTCACGAATGGCCTGTTCATCATGAAGCATGTTGCGGGATATGTCCGGGTTGAATTTCAGGATCGATTCGATCATGCCATAGCGCTCAAAACTGCCTGAAAAATCGATCTCCGTGCCCTGGTAGGCCAGCTGCTCACTGCCCGCTACACTCTGGCAAAGGCTTTTTACCAGTTCCTGAGTCAAGTCAATGAAATCGTTGTAGTCGGCATAGGCGCAATAGAATTCCATCATCGTGAATTCCGGGTTGTGCCGGGTACTCATGCCTTCATTGCGAAAGTTGCGGTTGATTTCGAATACTCGCTCAAAACCGCCAACAACCAGCTTTTTCAGGTACAGCTCTGGCGCGACGCGAAGATACAGGTCCATGTCCAGGGCATTGTGATGGGTGATGAATGGCCGGGCAACTGCCCCGCCCGGAATGGGGTGCATCATTGGAGTTTCAACTTCCAGATATCGATGCGAAATCATGAACTCCCGGATATGCTGAATGATCGCGGCACGGGCGTGAAATACCGACCTTGTGCCCTCGTTCATGACCAGATCAAGATAACGCTGTCGATAGCGGGTCTCGGGGTCGGTCAGCCCGTGGAATTTCTCGGGCAAGGGCCGCAGCGCCTTGGTCAGCAGGCGGATCTGCTCGACCCGCACTGTCAGTTCCCCGGTACGCGTTCGGAACAATTCCCCCTCGGCTCCCACGATATCGCCGACATCGTAGTCCCTGAACTGTTCGTATTCTGCTTCACCAAGCTGGTTTTTCTGCAGAAACAGCTGGACTTGTCCGGTGGCGTCTTGAATGTGGGAAAAGCTGGCCTTGCCCATCAGGCGCCGACTCATCAAACGCCCAGAAACCTTGACGCGTATCGGATCCTGGCCTTCTGAAAACCCTGTATCCGCATGCTGACTCTGGAGATCTCCGGCAAATGCAGTCCGCCTGAAATCATTGGGAAAAGGGCTGCTGCTTTCCCTGAGCATAGCGAGCTTGTTTCGCCTTTGTACGATCTGATCGACTTCTTCGCTCATGGCATGGTGTGGATTGACTGATTCTGGCTTACAGCCCGGATTTCAGGCTGGCTTCAATGAATTGATGCAATGAACCGTCCAGGACAGCTTGTGTGTTGCCGGTTTCAACTCCGGTCCTGAGATCCTTGATTCTAGACTGATCAAGAACGTAGGAGCGAATCTGATTCCCCCAGCCGATATCGGATTTACTGTCCTCTTCGGATTGCTTTTCCTGCCTGCGCCTGGCCAGTTCAAGTTCGTACAGTTTTGCCTTGAGCATGGTCATTGCCACGTCCTTGTTTCGATGCTGGGATCGGTCATTATGAGACTGTGCGACAATCCCGGTTGGCAGATGAGTCAAGCGCACAGCCGAATCGGTCTTGTTGCGATGCTGTCCGCCTGCACCGCTTGCGCGATACGTGTCAACCCGCAACTCTGCCGGATTGATTGCAATTTCGAAATTGTCGTCGACTTCAGGGTAGACATAAACCGATGCGAAGGAGGTATGACGCCGGTTGCCGGAATCAAAGGGGCTTTTCCTGACCAACCGGTGCACGCCGGTTTCGGTGCGCAGATAACCAAAAGCAAAAGGGCCGGTAACTTTAATGGTGGCACTCTTGATGCCCGCCACCTCTCCGTTTGATCGTTCAATAAGTTCCAGGCCAAAACCCTGGTCTTCGACCCAGCGCGAATACATCCTGAGCAGCATCTGGGCCCAATCCTGTGCCTCGGTGCCGCCCGAGCCGGATTGAATGTCCAGAAAAGCATTGGAATCATCAGCCTCGCCATCGAACATGCGACGAAATTCCATCTCGCCAAGACGCTTCTCCATGTCGTCGATGATTGCATCAACCTCGGCGAATGTATCGGTATCCTCTTCATCAACTGCAAGCTGAAGAAGCTCAAGCGCCTCGTCACCATCCACAGTCAGCTGCCGGATGGCGGTAACTTCCTGTTCCAGGGCCGAACGTTCCCGGCCCAGTTTTTGCGAGCGTTCCAGATCGTTCCAGGTATCCGGATTTTCAAGTATCAGGTTAATTTCCTCCAGACGGTCTTTCTTTTCATCGAGGTCAAAGATACCCCCTCAACGCCTGAACACGTTGGCGCACGGATTCGATATTCTCGCGTAGCTCGTTGACTGATCGCATGGTCTAGAATCTTTTTGGCTGAAAATGGCTGAAAGTTTTGAAGGGGGTGAGAATACCCGATTTTCGATTCGAATGACATATCGTATGCAGTCTCACATGTCGTGAATCTGCACAGTCCCGCGTCTTTCGATCAGGAGTCCTATTATATTTTCTTCCATTGCCGGTTCAAGTCATTTTACTCCCAGCGGCTGGGTCCGGTGGCGCCTTCGCCGGGGCATTTTTCTTTTGTGGCGCTCGATGCTGCCCGGCTTCTCGAACTTCTCTTCAAGCGGTCGTTTCTCGATCAGGCCCAAGACCCGTTGGATATCAGAAGCCGCCTGTGTGACAGGGCATGTATCTGAAATGACGCAACTCAAAGCACTGCGGCACGGTGCAGCCTGGGCTACGCTAGCGCTACTGGCTGTTGATCTTGTCGGCAACGCGACGGGAGACGGCTTTAGGGCCGTCCTTCTCGGCAGTCAGGCAGTGCAGTTTCCAGACTGGTCCACTACGGCAAATTCCAGTTACTGGTTACCCTCAAATTGAACAAGCAGATGCTAAGATCAGGATTTCCCGGACATGGACTCCGAGTCCAGTTTCCTGAGAGCCATGAGCTTTTCCCGGATGCGAATCTCGAGTCCTCGATCGACTGGATTATAGAATGTTTCCCGGTCCATGCCTTCGGGGAAATAATTTTCACCGGCTGCATATCCGCCAGGCTCGTTATGGGCATAGCGATAGCCTTTTCCGTAATCAAGAGATTTCATTAACTTTGTAGGCGCATTCCGCAGATGGTTCGGCACTTCCATGGAGCCGGTTTCAGACGCAGATCTTGTTGCTGCATTGAAGGCGGTATAGACTGCATTGCTCTTTGCGGCTATTGCGAGATAGACTACTGCCTGTGCAATGGCCAGAGGCCCCTCCGGATCACCCAGACGGGTTTGCACATCCCAGGCATCCAGAGCCAGCCGAAGCGCCCTTGGATCGGCATTGCCGATGTCTTCCGAGGCCATTCGCACTACCCGTCTGGCGATGTAGATCGGGTCGCAGCCGGCATTCAGCATCCGGCAGAGCCAATACAGGGCAGCATCCGGGTCGGACCCACGCACGGACTTGTGTAAAGCAGAAATCTGATCATGGAAGTGATCTCCCCGCTTGTCGAACCGCCCGACTAATCCCCCCGCCATGATTTCGCTGATCAGGGATTGCGTAATGCGGCCATCCTCTGTCAGATCGGAAGCGATCTCCAGGATATTCAGGGCGGATCGTGCATCGCCATTGGCAAAATGCGCAAGGCTTGAAACAGCCTTATCCGAAATCTTTAGGGCCAGTTGCCCGAGCCCCGCCTCGTGATCATGCAGAGCCCGGTTAATGAGGTGAGCGATATCGTCCTTGGATAATGGTTTGAGAAGGTAGACGCGCAGCCGTGAAAGAAGTGCATTGTTCAGTTCGAAAGAGGGATTTTCAGTGGTTGCGCCGATGAAGATGATGGTGCCATCTTCGACATGCGGCAAAAACGCATCTTGCTGGGACTTGTTGAAGCGATGGACTTCATCAACAAACAGTACAGTCCTTGTTTGCTCCACATCAAGGAGAGTGCGCGCTTTTGCAACTGCTTCCCGAATTTCCTTGATCCCGCTCAATACTGCCGAAACAGTCACGAACTCGGCATTGCCATAGTTTGCAATGATCCTCGCCAGAGTGGTTTTGCCGGTACCCGGAGGTCCCCAGAACACCAAAGAGTGGATAGCCCCGCTACGGATGGATTGATAGAGGGGCTTGCTTGGCTCCAGAATGTGCTTCTGTCCAGCAACATCATCAATTGATGACGGGCGCATTCGATCGGCCAATGGGCGGTATGCGTTTTTAACCGTGCTGGGTTGTCCTGCAGGCTCGGTCACACTGGATTTACTCCTTTGACGGGCTGACCAGAAACCAGCCGTACAGGAAGACAAATCCGACAAAGCCGCTGCACCAAAGGGTCGCCGCAAGTGTCCATAAAGCCGTCTGGTATCCGGGCAGGGCACCGGCGGCGACCCGTGCGAATACCGAGGCGATTACCAATAGATAAATCACTGTGGTACCCATGCCAGCCGTCAATGCCCGGCCGGTGTGGCCGAGCGTTGCACGCGTCATCACCGCCAGCGTCATGACTCCAATGGCGCCTGCCAGCCACAGGTGCCGCACGGCAGTGGAAGAAATGGATTCCGGCCACAGTATTGCACCACCCACGCCCAGCATGCCGAGCGGGACGAATGCATAGCCGACATGGAGGATCCAGAGCAGGGGTTCGCGGGTCGTTTCCTGTCCGCGCCACCGACAGAGGCGCACGACCTGTGCCAGTCCCGAGACCAAGAGCAGGAATCCGGTTCCGGGTGCATGAGGAAATGCCACCCATGCTGTCAGTGCGAACAAGGTCAGTGCCAGCACCAACCCGTCGAACCGTCCGAATTCCGCCGGGTTCCCGCCGCCATGCGCTGCCAGCCAGTTCCGGGTAAAGGCAGGAACGATGCGTCCACCGATCACCGAGATCATCATGACCATCGCGGCCAGGCCGATGCGCAAGCCGTAGCCGGACACCGCATGGACATCTTTGGCAACTTCCCAATGAAATAGACTATTGCCCGCAACGAGGGTGCCGACCATTGCGACCACCACGAGATTGCGCCAGTTCCGGCTCACAACGACCTGGTGCATCGCATAGCCGCCGAGAGCAACTAGACAGGAAAGGTCTATCAGTGCCACGATCGCCATCGACAGCCACTCCGAAACCAGGATTGCAACGCGGCCCAGAATCCAGAGGGCCGCCAGTGCGGCCAGAGGCCATCCAGACATCGGCGGTCGCCCAGTCCAGTTGGGCATGGCAGTGAGCAGGAACCCCGCGAGTACTGCACCCAGATAACCATACAATGCCTCATGGGCATGCCAAGACAGTGGATCTAACGCCCCAGGCGGTGCAAGCTCCCCGGCGAGCACCAGGAGCCATAGGCCCATTCCGAGCACTGCCCACAACCCCGCCAGCAGGAAGAAGGGACGAAAGCCCATGGATAGGAAAACGGAAGACGCCATTCCTCGCGGCCGAATGGTCGTCATGCCGGAACATCCTCGGCAAGCCTCATGGTTTGGTTGCCGCTGAGGACATGGCAAGCGCTGATACGGTAACAATGGCAAGACATCTCATTTCGAGGGGCCTCTTGAATTGGGCTTCAGTCTATCGGGATTCTAATGCAAACAATTCCTATTCACCAATGCCGGCCTGAAAAACATCGAATGCGAATACGGATATAGTCTATTCCGGGCCTGAATTTCGGATATAGTGTTGTCCCATTCTTCAGATGCACCCGGATGAACAACCCGGCAGCTGCAACCGCATCATCTTGGTCGGACCTCCTTGATCGTCGACATCTCCCCCTGCTGTTGACTTTGTGTCTAGCCATGTGGCTGCATGCCACAAATTCACTGCTGACCGCAACCACCATGCCGAGCGCAGTGGATGAGCTGGGCGGGCTCAACCTGATCAGCTGGACATTTTCGCTTTACCTGATGGGCTCGATCCTTGCCGGAGCCACGTCCAGCATTCTAGTCGGCCGGCATGGATTGCGTGCCACCATGATCAGTGCCACCCTGATTTATGCTGCAGGCGCTGTAGTCTGTGCGACAGCGGCGAACATGCCAGTCGTTTTGGCGGGCAGAACCCTTCAGGGTCTGGGGGGAGGCTGTCTGGTCGGCACGGTGTTCATCGCACAGAGCCGATTTATCCAGCCTGAGCATGTGCCCCGTGTTGTTGCCATGATCTCAGCTGTCTATATGATCGCAACGTTTGCAAGTCCCATGATTGGCGGGGCATTCTCGACCTGGGCAAGCTGGCGATATGCGTTTTGGGCATTCGCCATCCAGGCCGTGTTGCTAGCTGTAATCATTCGCCTCATGATGCGTGCCGATGAGTCAACTACGCGTCGATCAGCAGCGAGGCTGCCAGTCATACGTCTTGGCTTGCTGGCCATGGCCATACTGATGATATCGGCAGCAGGAGTCAAATTCCACGCCACATACTCGCCCATGCTGATGATCAGTGGATTTGCCTGTATTGCTGTTTTTGTCTATCGGGATGCCCATTCCGAGAATGACCGCATGTTCCCCCGCAGCCTCGCTGATCTTCGGCATCGGCTTACCAGCGGCATCATGACCATTCTGCTGCTTTGCCTGAGCGTTATGTCATTGACCGCTTATGGACCATTCATCCTGATCGAGCTGCATGGCATGACGCCCTTCACGGCAGGCTTGATTCTGATGCTGGAGTCTCTGGCATGGGGGATCACGGCATTGACTTTCTCAAGTACACCCTCGAAATACGAGCATCTGCTGATCCGTTTCGGGAGTGCCTTCGTCTTGATCGGACTGGTGGCTTGCGCGATGGTCTTTCCATACGGCCCAGTCTGGCTGATTGCTGTCTCTGCAATGCTCTCAACTGGCGGATTCGGCATGATGTGGGGCTTCATCATCAAGCGAATTCAGGGGGCCTCGCCGAAAGAGGAGAAAGACCGAGCATCTTCCCTGCTGCCGATAGCCCAGCAGCTGGGCTTTGCCTTGGGAGCCGCGCTTTGCGGACTGATGGCAAACTCGCTGGGCCTGGATGCCGGCTTGCCCGCAGACCGAATCCAGACAGTCGCATTCTGGGTCTTTGCCGGGTTTATCCCTCTGGCCCTGTGCGGCAACTTTACGGCCTGGCGATTCTCGCGATAGTTCGATTCGCTGGAACTACTCCTTGAGCTTGTAGCCGGTTTTGAAAATCCACCACGTGATGGAGATGCAAATCAACAGAAAAGTTCCGATCATGCCAAGGCTGATCATGACGCTGACGTCGGATATCTCGTAGAAGCTCCATCGAAACCCGCTGACGAGGTACAAGACAGGATTGAAATAGGTGACTTTTTGCCAGAATTCCGGGAGCATGCTGACCGAATAGAAGCTGCCCCCCAAAAAGACCAACGGGGTGACGATGAGTAGCGGTATGATCTGCAACCGCTCGAAATTCTCGGCCCAGATGCCAATCAAGAATCCGAACAGGCTGAAGGTGAAAGCGGTTAGCAGCAAGAATAGCAGCATCCATCCCACATGAGCAATATAGATATCCACGAACAGCCCCGAGGTTGCCAGAATCACCAGCCCGACAATCAGTGACTTGGTTACTGCCGCCCCAACATAGCCGATTACAATTTCGAGATGGGAGATCGGGGCAGAAAGTATTTCATAGGTGGTACCGGTAAAGCGCGGAAAAAAAATGCCAAATGATGCATAGGTCACGCTTTGGGTCATCAAGGTCAGCATGATCAGGCCGGGAACGATGAAGGAGCCATACGATACCCCATCAATTTCGGTGATTCGGGAACCGATTGCTGATCCGAAAACTATAAAGTACAAGGATGTGGAAATGACCGGAGAGACCAGACTCTGAAAGATTGTGCGTCTCGCACGGTCCATTTCGTGCGTGAAAATGGCCTTGATGCCCGGAATATTCATATCTCGGTCTACTTCCTAGCCGGTGGATGCGTATTTTGACTCTGCATGCTTCAAGACTTCGACGCGCTCGTCGACAAGGTCTATGAATATATCTTCCAGAGAGCTTTGTTCGGTCCTCAAGTCCCTGAAACCGATCTGCATTGACGAGAGATCCTTAAGCAGGGACGTGATGCCGGTCCGTTTTCTGGTTGTTTCATAGTTGTACACCAATATCGTTCCATCTTCCTGAGTATACAGATCGTAGTCGCCAAGTTCCTCGGGAATTTGGGTCATTGGCTGTTGCAGTTCCAGGAACATCTGCTTTTTGCCCATTTTCTGCATTAGCTCGGTTTTCCTTTCAACTACGATGATAGAGCCATTGTTGATCACGGCTACCCGGTCGGCCATCTCTTCTGCTTCTTCAATATAATGGGTGGTGAGAATGATGGTCACCCCGCTTTCCCTGAGTCGATGGATGAGATCCCAGGTTTCCTTGCGCAGGTTGACGTCAACCCCTGCGGTCGGTTCGTCAAGAAACAGGATGCGAGGTTCGTGCGAAAGCGCTTTTGCAATCAGAAGGCGTCGTTTCATGCCGCCCGAGAGTGCCTTGATTTGTGAATATTTTTTATCCGTCAGACTAAGGTCAGAGAGCAGTTGGTCAATATATTTTGGATTCGGGGTTTTCCCAAACAACCCACGACTGAAGTTGACGGTCTTGAAGACTGATTCGAACGGTTCAATCGGCAATTCCTGAGGAACCAGGCCAATCAGTTTGCGGGTATGCCGATAATCGCGAATAATATCATGGCCATCTACCGTAACACTTCCGGAACTGGGACGAACCAGACCGCAGATTATGCTGATCAAGGTGGTTTTTCCGGCTCCGTTGGGCCCAAGCAGGGCGATCAGCTCACCTTCCTCGATATCCAAATCGACCCCATTGAGTGCAATATGCCCGTTTTGATAAACCTTTGACAGGTTCTCGATTGAAATAAAAGATGGCATGTAGCGCGTCTGTGATTTTTGGGAATCCTGAGGTGGAGTGGGCTGAAAAGAAACGGAAGTATATCACACCGTCTTGATGGCATGTTTTCGCCTATAGAGGGTGACAGGGCAATTTTATGTTTAGCATCCCCCATTCCACTATGAAGTGCAACACCCTGTTGAGCGGTATCGTGTTGCAAACGGTCGGCAGGCGGATGACAATCTCCATGTCTACATCAACTCTCGGCTGACGATTCCGGAAAATGACAAGTCTGCCATCGTAGTGGTCGAAACCCCGGACCAGAAGACATTCGCCACCCGGGTATTTGCCACTGTCGCTGGCTGCCTGAGTCAGGCAACTGCCCTGTACCGCTGATTTTTGATGGTGTCCGATGGGTACCGGGCATACGCGCGTGCCAGCATTCCCCGTAGCCGGAAATCAGGGCAAAATGACATCCAGATGGACCCCGTTAGCCGAACTTGTGACTGCCGGACACCACCCGGTCACGCACAAGTAGAAGGCAAACCCTGGAATTCGGGCAGGAAACGGCTAATAAAAAAGAGTAAGTTCGCCTTGTCAGAGGGTTAAGAACAGGGTTGCTGTCAATAAATGGACATGGGCTTTAAAATGTCCCATCCATGTCATGTCAATCGGGAGGCGGCAATTTCCAGGACAAGCATGACTGCTTGATGAGAGACAATTTCGAGCCAGAGACATGTGCATCACGATGCAGCAATCGTGAACTGACAATCACTGCTTTCGAAAATACCTGCCCCGGTTCATTCTCAATGAAGATGGGTCAGACGATCTTGATCGCAAGGAAGTTTGCAATGTGCTGTCTGTAAGCCTGAATGCCGCAAAAATTCCTGCTTGACTTGAGGCGGGTATATCTCATTGTGCAGGTTGTATTTATCAAACAGCCTGCCTAGATTCGGAGATCGGTAGGCCACGACCAGAATTGAAGATATTTCATGAAAGGATAAACCATGATCGTACCAGTTCTTGTATAATGCAAGGGTTCAGCATAGTTCAATACAATAATAAAAACATGCATTAGAAGTTAACCCAATTGCCTATACTGAGGATCAAGGTGTCATATACGGGATATTCGTGATCTGCAGGCAGATGGGCTGGCAAATTTTTTCAAACAAAGTTGCAAATGAAGACGTGAAATAAGCTATGTGTACCGTATGTGGATGTGGGTCTGAAACCAATAGTCATGGCCATTCTCATAATCATCAACATGACCATTTGCATCATCGGTCTCAGTCGGATCATCAGCATTTTCACTTTGGTCGTAATGATGCTCGGAAATCGGTTTGCGATCTGGGTCAGGATCGGATCATCAGCATTGAGCGCGATATTCTTGACAAGAACAGCGCTTTTGCCAGTGCAAACAGACGGTTTCTGCAGGGCCATGGACAGTTCACCGTGAACTTGCTGTCAAGCCCTGGTGCCGGTAAGACCAGCCTCTTGATAAAAACCATCGAAGAGTTACGGCAGACAGTGCCCATTGTGGTCATCGAAGGTGATCAGGAGACCGCCAATGATGCGGAACGTATTCGCGAGACGGGCGTTCATGCAGTGCAAATCAATACCGGCCAAGGCTGCCATCTGGATGCTCACATGATTGGCCATGCAATAGAGCATGTCGATTTCAAGTCTGGTGGACTGACCATGATCGAGAACGTGGGGAATCTTGTCTGCCCCGCCGCTTTTGACTTGGGGGAATCAAGCAAGGTTGTCATATTGTCGGTTACCGAGGGGGAAGACAAGCCAATCAAGTACCCCGACATGTTTGCTGTTGCCGACCTCATGATTGTAAGCAAGGTAGACTTGCTGCCCTACGTGAAGTTTAATGTTGATCAGGCTGTCGAGTATGCGCATCGAGTGAACCGGGATCTCAGGGTGATTCAGTTATCGGCGGAATCATCTACTGGACTGGATGAGTGGGCACAATGGCTGTTATCGGGCGTTCATGCCTCTCGCCATGACCATCTAGCGCAAGGCGAGAGGCAACCTGAGATCACAAGTTATGCATGAATTGGCATTGGCACGTAGTCTTGTTGAGATGGTTGATGAGTATGCGAGCGAGCACAACGCGATTTATGTTAAGCGAGTAAATCTGCGGTTAGGCGTAATGTCGGCAATGACTCGTGCTCTTGCGTTCTGCTTCGAGTCGGTGTCGAGAGGCACTGCATGCGAGAGTGCCGAACTTTCCATCGAGGAAATTCCACTGACCGTGTTCTGCAGTTGCTGCGACGAAGTGAAACAGCCTTCGGGCCGCTACAGCTTTCGATGTTCGGAATGCGGCATGCCTACCCCGAACATCGTGACCGGGCGAGAGATGCAGCTGGTTTCGATCGAGCTGGGTGACGAGATTGCGAATTCAAGGCAAAGCACTCCAAGTGATGATAAGATTGGTTTTTTGGCCAGCGGGTAGAAATGCAGACCAGTCAAGATAGCAACAATCCATGGTCGCTTGTTCCGCATCAGCATCAGGGTCCGCACCGCGAGACAGAAGCAGATGCTCATACGAGATCACCCAGCAAGCACAATGGCCCGTTCAAGGCGGAAGGCATATTGACCTTCATGGGAGCACCCTACTGTCCTCCAGACCGGAATGAAGTCAGGAAGCGCAGTGCCAAAATCTGCTTTCTCGGTGCGCCCTGGGACCTTGGGACCATCGTGCGGACGGGCACATCAAGCGGTCCTCATGGAATTCGTGAAGCGTCTGCCCAGTACTTTTCCTACATGTTCGAATACGATGTTGACCTTTTGACCTACTTCAACGTGGTCGATTGCGGAGATGTTCCGATCGTTCCGGGAAACAATGCCTTATCCCAGCAGTATATTTGCGACTATGTGACGGAGTGTCTGGAGGGAGGGGCAAAGGTGATTCTGGTTGGAGGGGACCACTCCGTGCCCATACCCGGTGCCCGGGCGCTTTCCCAGCATCTGGGACGACACAGTCCGCAAGGAAGGATGGGCTATTTGCATGTCGATTGCCATCTGGATGCTGCCGTCGATTGGGCTGGCATCGAAATTACCAACGCATCCGGGCCTACAGAGACGTTCAAGCTGGCTAACGTTCATCCGGAGAACATGGCTCACATGGGTTCAAGAAACGGACTCAATCCCAAGGACTGGATGGATTTCTGGGTGGATAATGGCATGCCGATTTATCCCATGTCGGAAGTTGTCGAGCGTGGGGTTGAAGCTTGCGGACGAGATATCATGGAGCGTGCCTGGAATGGTACGGAGGCGGTCTATCTGTCATGGGATACTGATTCAATAGATTGCAGCTGCATGCCGGGCACGAGTTGCCCTGAAAGCTATGGGCTCACTGCCCGCGAAGCACTTGCATTTGCCAGGCTAGCGGGACGATACGGTGTTGATGTTCTTGAACTCGCTGAACTGTCGCCAGTTTTCGACATCAGCAAGATGAGTGCGAAACTGGCATGCAATCTGGTTTATCACTATCTTGGCAGTCGCGCAAAGACCCTGCGCGAAAACAACCAGGCTCCATGAGCCAAACACACGATTTGACATCACTGTAAGCACAGAAAGAATTTTACGCATGAATCCAGTAAAGGCATATAACCATCTGTTCTCTCCGCTTGGAGGAGAGAAAGCAGATAACTACAGAACACCGGGCCAGATTTCCTTCCTGCGCTCGAAATTCATGTCTCTTGACGACGAAGAGCTATCCAGTACCGATGCCCCCTACGTTTTCATTGGCGTTCCCTTCGATGAGGGCAATGTCGGCAAGCCGGGTTGCGAAGACGGACCGCGCGAGTTTCGAGTCGCTTCGCTGGATTACTTCCCGTTTTGGTTTGAATTCAATGTTGATCTGCACGGTTCGGTTATTGATTGCGGTGATGTTTCGATGCCGCGCGTCAGCCCGGATGTTGCCCGGGAACGAATTTATGATGCAGTGCTCAAGGCACTCAAGGCAGGGAAGACGCCTATTTTGTGCGGGGGCGACCGTTCTGTTTCGATTCCTGCAACGAGAGCGCTGTCTGACTATCTTGGCGAAGACAAGAAAATGGGCTACATGCATCTTGGCGCCCATCTGGACATGGCCGACAGCTGGGCTGGGGAGCGTAACGTAAGCACCTGTACCATGGCACGCATAACAGAGTTGAAAAACCTGGATATGCGCAACACTGCGCATATTGGAGCAAGGAATTCGTTCAACCCGAAAGATCATGTTGATCTTGTAAAACAACGCGGTTTGCGATTCCACCCGATGCATGAGGTTCTGGAACGCGGGGTCGACCCGGTGATTGATGAAGCGGTTTCAAGCGTGTGGGACAACACCGACGGACAATATCTGAGTTTCAATTTCAATGTTCTGGATTCTTCGGCGGCACCGGGGGTGACGGCGACTGAACCGGGAGGTCTCGAATCGCGGGAAATCATGCGGGTTGCCTCGCGAATCAGCAAAGAAAAGAGCGTGAGCGTATTTGACGTCACGGAGCTGTGCCCGATGTTCGACGTCAGCGGTTCGACATCGCGCACCGCAGTTTGTGTCGTTCTTCGGATCATGGCTGAAATTGCTAAACTCAAAGGCGAAACACTTGATGAATCGCTTCGCCGGCCCGGATGGAAATATTGAAACGGAAATCCAGAAATCACTTTTGAATATTGATGGAGGCATTATGAATATTCTCTCAACAGTTATCCGAAAAACTATTCTGACTGTCAGCTTTGTATCGCTTCTGCCCGTGATTACGCTGACCGTTTCCGCCCAGGAGCTGAACGCACTGGTCTGGTGCGATCACGCCGATGACAAGCTACTCAAGCCTTTTGAAGAAATGCACAATGTCAAGGTGAACATCAAGACCTATGAGGGCACGGGTGCTGCGCTGTCAATCATCGAACAATCGGCTCCCGGGGACTGGGATGTACTGGTTGTCGATGCACCTGATGCACCCACTGTGGCAGGCCTGGGCCTGCTTGAGCCTTATGATGCGTCGACACTGCCAATGAGTGACCTGTTCCCGCAACTCACGGAAGCACCATTCAATTACCTGGACGGAAAACGCTATACGATTCCAGAGAAATTCGGCTATTACGGAGTTGCCTACAACAAGGACAAGGTTGATCCTGAGGATATGAAAACTGCCGAAGTAATGTGGAATCCCAAATACAAGGGCCGTGTAGCAGTGTACGATTACTATTTCCCCACCATGCAGCTAGTTGCAATCTCGATGGGCATATCTCCGGACAACATAACGGCTGACGACCTGGAGGAGATCCGCAAGAGACTTCTCGAGATGAAACCCAATATCAAGATGGTGGGCGACATTGTCAGCGTGCAAAATGCCCTGGTGAATGGCGATGTTGACATTATCCTGAATGCCGCAGAGTTTGTAGTTTCAGGCTTGATGCCCACGCTTCCGAGCCTTGACTGGAATATTTTTGAGGAAGGCGGCTTGATGTGGATTCAGGGACTCAGCATTTTCAAGGATTCAAAAAACAAGGATTTGGCCCTTGAGTTCGTCAAATACGTTGTCAGCCCGGAAGGCCAGAGCAGACTGGCAACTTCGGAATGCTACTGGGCAATGCCGGCTAATTCAACGACCCAATTGTCCGATGCCGAGCGCGAAATATTGCGCTGGGATGAACAGCCCGGATATCTTGCACGGTCGGTACCTTCAACGATCAGTCGTCCGGAAATTGATGCGAAAATGCTGGACATCTGGACAGAATTCCTGCAAAAGTAATCGATAGCAATGCCGAGACGATACCGAACGTGGCTTCAGGGAAGAAGGACGTTCGGTGCCGCTTGTTCAAAAATTGCTGTCGGCATGTTGAGATATGGCCAAGGAGAGCAAATCACTTAAGCCCCTGCATATCGACTACACAAGATGGGCATTCCATCCAGCATTGTGGTTCACCATCTGCTTCTTCATTTTCCCGCTGGCTGTTATGCTGGCGATCAGTTTCTGGCAACGTGTTTACGGGAGGCTCTCTGCAACCTGGGATGTAGCGAACTATGTCAAGTTCTTTGGCAGCGACTACCTGATTGACTCACTAACCAATTCCATTGAAGTCACTGTACTGACGACTGTTATCAGTATTCTACTTGCGTATCCGCTTGCCTACATTCTTGCTTTCAAGGTTCCAAAACGGATTCAGGGAATTCTGCTTTTAGTTGCGGTCATGCCCTTCTGGACTGCCTATGTTGTGCGTTCCTACAGCTGGTTGCTGGTCATTTCGGAAAACGGGATTCTGAATGTATTCCTCAAGGGCATAGGCTTGATTGATCAGCCTCTGGAAATGGCATACGGTCAAGGTGCGACGGTACTGGGGTTTGTGCACTTCTTTACCATGCTGATCACGCTGACGATCTATGCGAATCTGGTTCAAATCAAGTCTTCATACTGGAAGGCTGCTGCGGATCTGGGGGCGGGACCCGTACGAATCTTCTTTCGAGTTACGCTACCATTGAGCGTGCCGGGCATTGTTGTTGGAGCCTTCATTTCATTCGTTATTGCCATTGGTGATTACATCACTCCACAGATTCTTGGTGGGGGGACCGATATTCTGATTCCTCAGGCAATCATGCTGCAGATATCCCGGGCCGCGAATTTTCCGATGGCTTCGGTGATGGCCGTGACATTGATGGCGGTGGTGGTCCTTGTCTATGCGATTTCCGCAAAGCACATGAAGATGGAAAGAGTATGAGGGTGGGAAGATTCCGGAATTCGCCAGCTTATGTCTATCTGGCGATGGCATTGGCGTTCATTTATCTTCCGGTCGTGATTCTGGTTCTCTTTTCCTTTCAGGACGGAGTACTCCCGGTACCGCCTTTCAATGGCCCAAGTCTTGAGTGGTACCGGAAGATGTTCGAGAATGAGCGCCTGATTGATTCGCTGATTAATTCGGTAGTCGTTGCCATAGTTTCCTCGCTGGTGTGTACAGTGCTCGGCTTTCTGGCGGCCTACAGTCTGGCTTATCGAAATCCTCGATTTGCCAATGGAATTCAATTTGTTCTAATGGCCCCCCTGACCGTGTCGTACTTGATCATTGGCATTGGGCTACTGGTTACCCTGAACATCATGGGTATTTCGAAGTCGCTTTTTGCGGTAGGGATTGGTCATGTGGTGATTAATCTCCCCCTTTGCTTCGCGATCATATATTCACAGTTTGGCGATCATCTCAGTAGCATTGATCGTGCTGCACGCGATCTCGGAGCCAGCGACTTGCAGACGCTGGCGAAGGTTATTGCGCCCATCATGAAACCATCCCTTTTTGCGGCCTTTTGCCTGGCTACTACCTTGTCATGGGATGAGTTTATCATCGCGTTTTTACTCAGCCGTTTCGAAGTTACGCTGCCGGTGATTATTTTCGAGATGTTGCGTGCCGGACTAACACCGGAGGTTAATGCCGCGGGTACGCTCGTATTTGCCATTTCCTTTACTGTCGTCGGTGCTGCCGGGATTGTCATGATGGTGGGGGCACGGAAAAAAGCATGAGTGAAGAACGCTTGAGACTGGAGAAAATCTGTCGTTACTATGGCGAGATTACGGCGGTCGAGAATGTTGACTTAACTGTTGAACAGGGGGAATTTCTAGTCCTTTTGGGGCCATCTGGAAGTGGCAAGACAACCCTGCTTTCGATGATGGGTGGATTTACCGAACCTTCTTCCGGGAAAATCTATATTGGAGAGGAAGATATCACCGATATGCTCCCCGCATCCCGACCCACGGTCACTGTCTTTCAGGATTATGCGCTCTTTCCGCATATGAGTGTTCAGGACAATGTTGGTTTTGGCTTGACAATGCGCAGGGTTTCCAGGCGTGAGCGTTCCAGACGGGTGGAAGAATCGCTCGACAAGGTGGGCCTGAAGGGGTTTGGTGACCGGGGCATTCACCAGTTATCCGGCGGCCAGCGTCAGCGCGTCGCTCTGGCGAGAGCGATCGCCGTTGAACCTGCGGTGTTGCTGCTTGATGAACCGCTGGGCGCTCTGGATTTGAAGATAAGACATCAAATGCAGGAAGAGCTTGTACATTTGCAAAAGAGCCTGAATACCACTTTTGTACACGTTACCCATGATCAGGATGAAGCGATGAGCATGGCCGACAATATTGCCCTGATCAACCATGGCCAGATTGTGGACCATGGTCCTCCCGAGCGCATCTACCTTCGTCCATCAAATCGCTTTACCGCCACTTTCATGGGGGACAGCAACATGATCGAGGCAAGCATCAAGTCACAGCAGGAGGGTCGCGCGAGTGTTGTCAGCCCCTATGGCATCTTTGACGTTCCATGTAAATTGCCAACGGGGACATCGGTGCATATTGTCTGGCGACCAGAGCAGATCAGGACAGGATCCGGTCATTCGTCAGAAGGCGTGATCAATCTGGGAGAAGCCAAGGTTACGGAAGTCGTCTTCCAGGGTACCCACAGGCAGTGCCATGTGCGTTGCGGCACCGAGATGGATCAGGAGTTGATTCTCAAGGTATCGCCTCGCAACCCGATCCTCGCAGGAGATTTGGTGCAAATATACGCATTCGAATCCGATGCTGTCGTATTGACAGACTGAGGCTTGCTTGATGAAGCCGTGTCACCGACTGCATGCATGCCGAGTTTTCGAGTCAGCAGGCTTCTAGCTGTTCGAATATGGGGTCTAAATCCATTGACCGGGTTATCCGGTTAACTGCATTGTGGCTGATGGGCGTAACATCGGGAAGGACTTGCGCTCATTGACTGTGAGATCAGGAAAAATCGACTGAACAGGATTGCATTGTGAGTGCAGTGCACCTCGGCTGGAAATCGGGTCATGTCTCAGTTTGAGGGTTGCAGAACCGGAATGCAGAGGGTGGACTCTGAACCTCCCCCTGCTGATCCGGGCATCGGATGCAGGATGCTCCCCGCATCTTATTAGCTATGGAATGACGGACCACCGGACGGAAATGTCGCACCACTCCGAATACGGCGGGTGACCGGCGGCCTAGTGCGCCCTGCTCGGCCAGGTGGACGGGCCGCAGTTGAACGGGCTATCATGGGGGCTGAAGGATGCTACGTAGCCGCCGTCCGCCGTCGTCTCTATCTTGCCCGTCAGGCGAAGAATCATGGATTTACTGCCCTCGCTTAACTGATGGCGGCCGCATTTTTTCAGCATGACCGGCTGGCCCAGACCCAGTGTGCTGCGTGTGGCGTTGGCAAGGCGTCACATCCGGCTCGATTCATACCCATCCGACGGGCAGGAGTCGACAACCCGGATTGGCCGGGATCCCGGATGTCGGCCCGGCATGATCTTGTATTCCACAGTCTGGACCCGGGCCGCATCTTGCTCCGGGGCTAAGTCTGCGATGAACTATGCCGGATCAGGACCCTGTTGTCTGGGGGGGGGGTCTCAGTCCGCGAGACCGCCCGCAACCAGGGAGGCTGCGGCTACCGTCACCAGCAGGCTCAGGACAAGGCCAGTGCCTGCCGCCGCGAGGCCTCGGGCGTTCCCCGCAGGCTGACCGATGCGATGTGGCATCGCATCGAGGGCCTGCCGAGGCAGGGCCGGCTGAAGTGTCCGGTATTGGTTCTTACTGCTGCAGCGGTGCCGTCTGTGCACCGAACACGCCGAAGACGTAATCCGTTCCGTCGGCATTCGTTCGACTTCCGTTGAACACGCCCGCCGTTTCCTCCGCATTGGGGCCGTAGAAATCCCCCGCCAGGCTCCCCCGGAAACCCGCGGCACTGGTGACGGACGGATTGGCGGCATTCGTATCCACTCCCTGCCAGGTCGTAACGTATCGTCCCGCGGCAATGTCTCCGCGGTTGATGACGATTGACGTTGAATCCGGCAGTTGCTCAAAGTCCCGTAATGGCAGTCGATTCCCTTCATCGTCATAACCCTCGGGAGACCGTAGCCACAGATTATCCACTTCTCCGGAAATCGTGAGGTCACTGAAATCTGCGACCAGCTCCAGCTCGCCCCACAGGTGGTGCCGGTGGGTTGCATATCTTGGCCTCACGCCATCGTCAATCAGGTATCTACCGGAGAAATATCCCGAATAGGTAGCAGTGGCGTTGTTCGTGAGTTCTCTGAGGGGGTTG
>JAPOSW010000078.1 GCA_026709505.1 Gammaproteobacteria bacterium
ACTGCTTAACTCAGGTCAAGCTGCGCTTCGCTGTTATCCGACATCCGGTTGCACGAATCATTTCTGCATACGGTTGGAAAAAGTACCGTTTTAACTACTCACGTCAACCCTCTCCCCAGATTTTGGCCAGGGACTTCGAAAACTGGTTCGACAAAATTCTCCCCTTCCTGGAAAACAACTCAAATCTGGACTGGCCGTATGACGGGCTGTTAAGTGCCGAGCACGCCTTTGATGCCCCAAGATTCGATGAAGGTAGCGAGCGTCACCTTATGCCACAAACCGGGTTCATTTATAACCGTGGCAAAATTGATTTGGACTTGCTGATAAATTTTAACTCCGTCTCTGAAGCTGGAAGCATATTGGAAAAATACGGTATTCATATCAAGGCCATCCCTCACAGAATGAAATCCGTCAATACTTCCGAAGTTGAAAAAAATATCTCGGAGAAATACCGAAAACGGATTACAGAATTGTATCGCCACGACATTGAACTGTATGAATCCTTACAGGGTCGCGCTTATTTACCAACCACCGGAACCGGAAAACGTATCACCCCGAAAACTCTTCATCATGTTTCAACACAAGAGCCTGGCGACAATAACCAAATACCTAAAATACTATTCATGTACTGGGACCAAGGCTGGGCTAATGCTCCGGACATCGTCAAACGCTGCGCCGCAACCTGGCAACGGCACAACCCGGCCTGGGATATCTTCTTTCTGGATTCGGCCTCTGTGTCACAGAAAGTCAAACTTCCACCGGCTGTGAAAGCTCTGAACCTGCCACTCCCAGCACTTTCGGACGTAATCAGAATATGCTTGCTCAAGAAGTACGGTGGTGTCTGGGCAGATGCCACACTCTGGTGCGCGCGGCCTTTGGACGACTGGATTGAAACTATATGCAGGCCGAGCGGTTTCTTCGCTTATGAAAAACCAGGGCCGGGTCGCCCTATCAGCAGTTGGTTCCTGGCAGCAAGTAAAGAATGCCGCATAGTTGATTTTTGGTATACTGCTGTATGTGAGTTATTGGTCCGGACACTTGCTGACTCGCAACATGCTTCTAGCTCTGAATGCTCATTTAATCCTTGGGTTCCAGGAGTGAGCAAGCAGTGCCCCGCAGTCAATCTCTGGTATTCCAGAATACGCCGGTTATTCACAAAGGCTTTGGTATATGCCCAACACGTTAGATGGTATAAAACAAGGCAGAAAAGTTGGCTGCTCGATGCAACTTTCAGTCTTTACAAGAATTGCTTCCTGCCACACCTGAAAAACGGAAACCTGTTGCTCCCAAGCTCTGAAAATCCCCGACGCGGGGACTACTTCTGGTTCCACTACCTTTTCGGGATTTTGCTTGAGAACGAAGACGAATTCCGTCGTCTATGGGCCTTAACTCCAAAAATAAGTGCAGCCGGCCCGCACTTTTTGCAACTTACAGGCCTCCTGAAACCAGTAACGGCACAGGCTGATTTTATTGTAAGAAATAAATTTTTGAACGTGCACAAGTTGAACCACCGAGTATCTGTCCCTGAAAATATATCAGGCACTGTCCTTGATTCGCTCTACAGCACTGATTTTGGTCGGCTACCAACCGAAACTCAAAGATGGTTGGTAAATTAGGAGGCATTGTCAGGTGCTCAGAATAAGGCGTAAAAGCCATACGCAAACGTCACTGATCCATATCGGCAAGTGTGGTGGGGGTTCGCTGAAAGCAGCATTGCGAGAAGCGGGCCTTACAGACAGATTCCGTATTTTTCATGTCCGACAACCAGTCTTCCAGAAGAACATGAGGTATATCATCCTTGCAAGAAACCCCCTTGAACGGGTCATTTCGGCATTTAACTGGCGCTACAAGCTGGTGGTGGTTACTGGAGAGCAACGTTACAGTGACCCCGGGGAATTCGAGGCCTTGACACAATACGGCAGCATCAATGTATTGAGCGAAGCGCTGTATGATAATGACGGGATAGAAAAACCTGATGCAATTAGGGCCATACGAACGATCGGTCATATTCGCATGGATATCAGTTTCTATCTTACGGCTCTTCTGGACCGTTGCCGACCCGACCAAATACAGGCGGTACTAATGCAGGAAACGTTAAATCAGGATATAGCGAAAGTATTTGGGATTCACAACGAATATCAAATACATGAAAACAGCGGGATGCGAGGTCCCCCCCCCCCCCCCCACTCTATCGTCGAAAGCCCGCAAAAACCTGATGCGATTCCTTCACCGCGATTATGAAGCGTTGGCACGCCTTTACGCCTGGGGTAAAATTAATACAGAAACGTTCATCAAGGTTGTTTCGTAGTTGCTTGATATGATAGAGGCTTGGAAGTTTTGCACAATGATTCCGGATCGAAACTTCTACTCCGCTTTAGAAAGAAGGTCCAATCTCACTGAAAATCCCTCCAGAATTTCCGCACCGGCAGTCCGGTATACTCCTTCAGGAGTGCAACATCGTCCTGAAACCTTTCCTTTAGCATCTGTCGTATCTGCGTAGACATTGCCTCTTTTCTCAGATTTGCCACCATCATCTTCTGGTAAGCCTGCTTTGAACGGGCATAAAGTGGCGTAGCTTTGATCAAGTTCTTGACTTTTCTAACGACCAGTTCATCGGTCATCAGGCGGTGCAGGATACGGTTTTGTGGATAGCCGGAAACGTTTGCATGAACCTTGTCCGTAGCTGCCTGCATGGGTTCAAGGTTCAGAAAGTTCAGTACCTTACCGGTTGCCTGACCGGAAACAATGTCTTCTTCGAACAAGAGAATTAAAACCCGTTCAAAATTGTCCAGGTATGCCTTGACCTGTTCGGCATATAACCCGCAGCTTACATAGCCCCATCCCCAAGCCCAATGCGCGGCCAGACGCTCCGATTCGGCAGCCAACGCCTCCTCAAAGGTTAACCGTTCCTGTCTATCCCGCACCTTCATCAAGTAGTTGGAATAAGCCCGGTCTATCGGGTTTCGTAGCAGAATAATGATCGGTATCCGAGCGCTGGTTTCTGCAAGAATCTTAGGTACTGCCTTTTGATGATAATACAGATACTCAGGCGAAACATCGCCACAAAGCTGACCCGGTTTTGCGTCCCTGAAGAGGTTTCGATACTCATCAAGAGACCGGATTACTCTGTTAGCAGCAATGGGCTCGGGCCCGACGAAATTACCTGGCATGCAGGAAAAATAACGACATTCTTTTTGCCGGGGAATAAAAATATCCGGGTGCATTTTCAAACTGACGAACAATGTCGAAGTGCCGGATTTCGCAGAGCCAATAACCAAAAAGTTGACCGGATTATCTCGCTTCAATGTCTTTACTTCTCAGTGTATATAAGTGACGGCTGGCTAAATGTAGTTTCTACTCAGTCGTTTCCACAACCCTTTTGGTAGAGACCTGAGCAAATAATAAAGTGAGGTAACAACTGACAAGCCCTGTGTTTCCCGATATACCTTATAAGTGAAATATTTGATGGCTACCAACCTGGCAGAAAGCTGGTCTTTTCGCCTTGCGCAATACGCCAATGGCTCACGGATAACGAGCGCTGTTTCGCATACCTTTAGCAGATTCAGCCAAGTAGCAAAATCTTCCGCCATACGCAGTTCAGGCATGTAAATTTTCCCAAGTTTCATGCTGTCATACACTACCGTTGAAACATGAATAACGTTTCCTTTAAGTAAACATTGGTAATTAATTTCTTCAGGCATTTTTACCAACATCTGCCTGTTTAATCTCACCGCGATGTAGTTCGTACACGAAAAACTTGCTGATGAATCCTGCATCTGTTTAATTTGGACTGAAATCTTATCTGGCAACCAACAATCATCTGAATCAAGAAAGGCAATATATCGGCCGGTTACAAGGGGTATGGCTGAATTCCGGGCAGCGCCACAACTCCCATTTTCAGTACGCTGTATCAGCGTAACGCGCGGGTCGGCTATTTTTCGTACAACGTCACATGTATCATCTGTTGAGGCATCATCTACAACAATGACCTCCAAATTACCATAAGTCTGATTCAACGCAGACTCAACAGCCTTGGTCACATACGACGATGAGTTGTAGCACGGTATGATTACGGAGACTTTTTCCATTTTCAGTATGAGGTTAGAGCTGTCAGTCAGAGGGAAAACTGAGAGGTATAAGGCAAAAAAATTGTTTTGGCGACTGATTGCTCTGGCAAATTACGCATTTTACTTGCCTGGCACTTGATTATCCAGAACATGTTTTTCCTAAGCCACTGATAAAATTGAATAATCTTACTTGACGGCTACTTGATTTTGCTATGTAGTCGTCCCTGAAAACCTGATTATTTCTTATAACTGATTGATTATATTGATGTAGTCGTCATTTTTTGCTTATGCAGAGTAGTTGATAATCAGTGCCTCGCATTATACCATTGGGTTGAATTAATAGAGGTGCCCTTGCGTGTGAAGTGTCATGAATTATTTTCAAATATCCACCAATGATTATTTATCCAAGCATACAGACGCCTATTATCATGTTCGGTACACACGCATGGGTAAGCCGGGTAATCCGAACTATCTCAACGATCTAAAGAATACATATAATGATTTTTCGAAAAAGAATCTGATCAAGCTGCGCGATGCGGAACAAGCATTGCGAGAGGTTTTACAGATAGATCTACCAAATTTTCCCCAATTTCTGACCATCGATCCCATTGTCGTGTGCGTCGTGCCTCGAGCCAAAGCCGAAGGAAGATACCACGCAAATCAGCAACTATTTCGAGCCACGGTGCAATCAGTCGTCAAT
>JAPOSW010000113.1 GCA_026709505.1 Gammaproteobacteria bacterium
GGCCTGCTGCCACTTCTCCAGCGTCATCTTGCGGGGAACGCCCGAAGCACGGCTGTGGCGGGCGATCTCGCGGCTGATCGTGGCCGGACTCCGGCCCAGCTCCCTGGCGATCTCCCGAATCGAGTCGCCTCTGGACATCAGGGCCTTGATCTGGCATCGTTCATCGCAGGCCAGCTGGCGGCAGCTCTTGCACATGACGGTTCTCCATGGTTGTTAACAGGACATGGAGATTGTCGTCCGCCTGCTGGCCGTCTGCAACACGCTGCCGACCCCCAGGGTGTTGCACTTCAGAGTTGAATTGGGGAAGAAAAACATGTACCAGTTGCGAATCTTGAATTGTACAAGCCTAGTCAAGTAGTGAGTGAATTGGCCCAAAGGTCACCGTTCAAATTCAATATGGCTACACATACCAGTGCATGGAAATATTTCAAGGTTCGCCCGCCAAGCGGTTCAAGTAATCCTGAAAAAACCACATCGAAGTACTGCATATTCGACAAGCCTCACAAAGATTACCTGTATACTCGCAAATGGATTGATAAACTCGTGGCCGAATTGTCAACCGAGAAAGGTTATATAGCTGTAGTAAAGAGAAAGCCAGTCATTAATCCCCACAGAAGATTGCCAACACCATGAACTGACGGAGGAAAAAGATGTTGACCTATCGTAAATCGTTCCAGTGTTAATCCTGAAGTGATACGTGTAAACGTTTTTAGAACTTTGATTCAGCCTGTGATCCGCAAACTTCTAATTCTGGATCGTTTTTACATACAAGCAACAGGACGCTGGATTCAAGGGAATCGAATTCCTTTACCAGATCATCCATCTTGTTGTTATTGTGCATAACCTGTTGGGCAAGATTATCTAGCTCCATGGTATTTTCATTGACCCGAACAGCGACTTGAGCCGCAAATTCCCGCACGTTCTGTTGCTCAAGCTTCAGGTCGTTGGCTTGGGCCATAAAATGCCACATGAACACAACAATTGCTGAAATCACGGCAATTACCATCATGACCGCTGTGCTTAAGGCGGCTGGAATAGGAAATGGTCTCTCGGACATTCAGTTTCTCCCTTATGCAAATTCTTGGCAACCCAAGTTATTATCCGCATTTTTCATAATGATTGCAATAGTGTTCAGCAATTCTAATTCTGGAGGGTTGGAGGGTGTTTTTTTATCATTGTCCATAACATACTGCTTTATAAACGGTCATTATTGAGCGTTCCAATCACCCCGCCTGCCATGCAGTAAAAGTTCCTGTTTTCTATTGACCGGGTCTGGCAGGATGAACCCGGAGGCGGGAGCATGGTCTCATTTTCTCATGGCGGAGAAGTCGAGACTTCGTCCCCGTATGTAAACTGACCCGGGCAGACGGTCCGAGTTCCGCAAAGTCTCCGGCTCTTCCGAACCATGAACGAAAGGCAAGCCGGCTGCATCGTGTTTCGATGCATGTGCCCTTTCCATCCGCTTTCCCGCTTCCGGATTCCAGCCCCCGGACATTCAGGGGAGAAACCATGACAACGATGACCTTCACATTGTCCATGCCCAGCGGCCTGGCGGAGCTGGTCGAATGGCGGTGCTCCCGGGAGGTGGGCATTGCAGGCATGGAGGCGACCGGCATCTACTGGCAGGCCCCGTGGGACGCGCTGGAGCAGGCCGGCATCGACGTGGAACCCTGTCATGCACAGCATGTAGGCAGCTGCGCGGGCGCAAGACCGACATCGAGGACAGCCGCTGGCTGGCCCGCATCTGCCAGTTCAGCCTGGGCCGGGGTTCACTGGTGGCATCCCCGTTGTTCCGGCAGATGCGGTCGCTGGAGCCGCTGCCGCCGCCAGATCGTCAAGGACCGCACGCGCTACCGCAACCGGGCGCAGAAGGTGCTGGACCGCTAAGGCACCCGCATCGGCGGTATCCTGAGCGACGTGTTCGGCAGGAACGGCAGGACCGTCATGCAGGACCTGATCGACGGACTACCGAACCAGGACATCCTAGACCGCCTGGAGTCCGGAGCAGATCGAGGATTGCCTGAAGCGTCTGGGCGAGGAGACGGCGGGCCGGGAGTGAATCTGCCGGCAAGTGAAGGCGGACCGCAAGGCGGGCGGCGAGCTGTACCAGTGTCTCCAGGGGCTGGGGAAGAAGCCGAACTGGCGGGGCCACATTCCGGCCGGATGGACATTGCCGAGCGTCTCTCAGTGATAGAGAAGAGCCGGACCGGCGACTGGGAGCTGGACACGATTCTGGAACTGCTGGCCGGCAAGGAGCTTGCCGGATGCCGGGAGGTCACTGCGGAGCAGGTGCGTCAGGCCGAGGACCGGCTGAACCACCGCCCCCGCAAGGTGCTGGACTATCACACGCCGCACGAGGTCTTCCACGAGGGGCTGTCCCTGTCCTGACCGGCTCTGAAGACAACCCGGCGATGTGCCTGCGGCGAGCGGGCTGCGGAGGCGTTCGCCCGCAAAGCCTGCGGCAGGCCCTGCTCTGCCTCACGGCGCGGATTATGATGCCGGAAAGTCGGGATTGTCACCGTTTCGGGTCCGGGCGAGCGCTTCGGAAACCCGGTTTCCCCCCTGTCTGTCCATGAGACTACGCCTTCATGGACAGACAGGGGGGCAATGTTGTACTTCGGACTGGAATTGGGGAGTGAAAATGAGCACTAGATCTATGGAAAGAATTCATCACTCATCGAATACATCTTGCCGCAGTTCATTAAACACGTCCGGCGTATTGCGGAGAGCTGGCACCAAATACTCGAACGCGAATTGTGATCGGTTACTGCCGAGGTTCGATAACCTTGTAATTTTTCGGATCTCTTCAAACAGGCCTCTCGACACATCCTTAATGTTCTCTGGCCCCGCCTGATTCTTCAATAGTTCTCTTCGAGCTATAAGGACCTGATCAATAATATTGTCACTGTATTCTTTTGATAAGAGAAATGTTCTTATCACTTCAGAATCATAAAGATATTCCTCAAGCTCTCTCCGTCGTAATACTCGAACCCCAGCATCAATTTTTTGTCTCCTCTCATCTTCGGCCATGTCATCTCGATCAACTAGTTTAATCACTTTAGTCCCCTTTGAAATGGCACCCAGAATCTCTATCAAGTGATCAGATTGAATCACCTCTCCAGATCCTCCACGTGACAAGAATAATGTCTCTGGGAATTCATCAGCGAAAAGTTTAATGTAGCATTTGGCATCGAAACCATTTACATGCTTCTCCGCACAACCCTCACAAATAATGATGCGTTGAGGAGCCACTAAGGAAGATAGGTCGTCAAGCGCAATCTTGTAAAAATTCATCCAAAAGGTTCGATTTGGATTGCATGGTTTTATCGTAACAGGTGCATCGAAATTTTGATTCGAAAAGTCTAAAAATGCAATGGCATCGGAATCCTCCATCTTCATTCGATAAGCTTCCCTAGCAATTCCAATAGAATGTGTGGCGATCCATAATTGGGCTGTATCCGGAAGCAGATCAAGAAGAGCTGTAACTAACCGACTTTGAAGGCTGGTTGCCACATGCAGTTCGGGTTCATCAATACAATACACAGCATCTCCAAATTCATGACGTCTTATGAACACATCGAGAAGGAGGTCGAAAGCGGCTTTTTCTCCACCCGATAGGTTCTTATAGTGAAAATCGCTTGCGGCTCCTTTCGAAAACCGGAATGAACCGGACTTCATTGCCCCAAAATCCTGTAACAGTAGCTCAGGGTCCGTAAAAATCATACGCATCGCATCATGCAATTCTCCTAACGCATCCCTCCGATAGTCTTCGAATGTTGTTTTACCTTGAGATGAATAAAACAGGTCCTGCAATCCCTTGCCCGCCAGTTGTGAATAATTCTTAGAAACAGCCGAGTCAATATCAATAATTCGAGTAAGTCTTGGGCCCTCCTGGTCCTGTGTTGAAGCCCGTAATTGTTTGATCTGAAAATCAGCCTCATTTCTATACGCTGACCGCACTTGGAATGCAACTTTTAGATCAATATCATGTGTATCATGAAATTCAATGTCTACTCGCTGAGAAACATCATGAAGGTTTCTAGCCTGTGTAACTTTCTCGTAATACTGTTCCAGATCGGGTGAAAGTTGATAGTTGGCAATTGCCGATCTGGATTTCAAAAGAAAAGAATCAAATACCGATGACTTGCCGCAACCATTCGGTCCAACAAGAACTACCAGCTTTGAAGTTTGTGGTATTTCTGTGATACGGAGTTCGGTAAAACGCTTGTAATCCTTTAAAGATATGTTTCTTATTCGCATCAGAAATCCTATATGCCCTACAGAAAATGATTGAGGCAATTCAAATTTAGAAGTCCGGATAGACAGGACTTGGTAACAACCCGTCTATCCGGGCAGAATACCTTACTAATCGCCGCAACGCTTGAGGAGCTTCCCCAGTTCAAGTCCGAAGTGCAACACTGCCCCCTGTCTGTCCATGAAGGCTGCGCCTTCATGGACAGACAGGGGAAAACCGTGGGCGCGAAGCATTTGTTCAACGCCGAAGCGGCGTCAATCTCGACTTTTCGGCATTGTAGACGACGCAATCCGGCCATGCAAGGCCCGGCTGCAGGCCCTGCAGGCGTGCGTATCCAGCACCCGCCATTGCGGACGCGGCGCAGGACCAGCCCGGCCAGGGGATCAGGTCGAGAGCAGGACTGCGTGAAAGACCTCGAACGGCGTACGGCAGCCCAGCGCCTTGCGGGGGAAGCGGTT
>JAPOSW010000071.1 GCA_026709505.1 Gammaproteobacteria bacterium
CCGCCCATGCCGGAAAAACTCCTGAAACTCGGCTTATGATTAGTGGTAATTAGGTAAGATTATTATACAGTAAGGCATGTTATTTTTCAGCCCCAGTTCCAATCTGAAGTGCAACCCCCTGGCGGAGCCGAGGAAATTTAAAAATGAGTGAAAACCATACCATAATTCGAATATTTTTAGCATCTCCAAGCGGTCTCGAAAAGGAACGTGAAGCGATTAGGGAAGCTATTGATCACATCAACCGGCGTAACAGTCATCGCTGGCTGCTACGATTTGAAGCTTTGGGATGGGAGGACGCAGTTGGAGGCAATCAACGGGCTCAGGAAATCATAAACCGGAATCTTGAAAGATGCGATTACTTTTTTGGACTTTTAGCCGATTATTGGGGATCACCGCCCTATCCAGAGGAAGACATCAAGTCTGAATATACATCTGGATTTGAGGAAGAGTACGAGCTAGCACAGAATCTACATGGAGGAGAGAGGATGCTGGATATCATGCTTTTCTTTAGAAAGATTCCTGAGGATAAAATGCGTGATCCCGGAGAGAGTTTACGCAAAGTACTGGATTTTCAAAATCAAGTCCGTGAAAGACGCCAACCTCTTTATAAGGAGTTCGACGGCTTAGACGACTTCAAGGTTAAGATTGAAGATGCACTAATCGAGATCGGCTGGAATAGATCTAGACAAAACTCCGGCGGGAGGAAATCAACATCAGGCAATCAAGCACTGGAAAAGGTCGAACCCGTAAAGATGGAGACAATCGATACAGAGCAATACTTCTTTTCTGAAACTATTCGCGACTTCTTGAACGTCATGCGAAACAAGAGCGGCACAATTCATGGTCTGAGCAATATTGAGGTGGCTCGACTAAGATTGATTTCATTAGGCTTAGATGGGCTGGGCAATGATGATGTCAATATCGGGGTTCACGATGCAAATTTGCTTTATTTCTTCCGGTCTAGCCTTGATCTATCACCTGATGAAAGGTCAACTCTTTTTTTCGATGGGTTCGAAAATATAGAAAACCAGAGTTTCCCATTGTGGCATTGGACCGATGGCGATCCAAAAACAGCTGAGAAATTCATTCAGCAGATAATTTGTTCAGTGGGCTTGGCAAGTGATATCGTAGTCAGTTACGCACTAAACCTTGCCAGTATCTTCGATTATCGCCCGCCTAAAACCATTGATCGAGGTGTTCTGATCAGGAAATGGCTGGAATTAAATCGAAGTTATGTTCTGCTCAACGCTGCTGAATCATACTTAAGCAGGTGTGCTGATGAATGTGACATACCAGTGTTGCAGCAGATTAGTGAAGAGCTTTACGGACAGCAATCTGCAATGTTGAAATGCATTATCGTATGCATCAGATTCAGACAGTCTGAGAATGAAGGATTTCGAGAGTTGCTTGAACTTGACCCCAGTGAAATTTCTATCGAGCTGCAAGCCGTATTGCAAGATGCAATCAAGAATCAAGCTCCAGAGGTTCTTGAAAAACTGGTTAAGCAAAAAGCCGACTACCTCAGGATTTTGAGTGTCAAGGAGCTTGTCTGGCGTGATGCTCTCAGTGAAAATTTGGCGATGGGCCTAAGTAGAGACCTTTCAGTTGAGGTGCGTCTTGAGGCCTTAAAGACACTGGTTGATAAAGGAAAACCGGTTTCGGAACAACAAGCAAAGCAAGCATTGGTAATGAAAGGAAGAGGTCTTGGCAATCTTATTCCGAATGACACTTCAAAACTTGAAGATTATTGGCGTCATTGTTTGGAAAGAAACACTTTGGAAGAGTTGTTGAGGATAGAAGAGGAGAACAGCGATCCTCTTGAGGCGGATGCGTTACTGATGGCTTGTAAATCATTTCCTGATCAGACTGGGGGTTTGTTGAGAGACTTGATAAGGGATCGATTTCAGGGTCGTTTTGAAAAGCGAGTGATGAAACTTGCAATCCCGCCTTCTCCCTGGACAAGAGATATTGTGATGAATTTTCGAGCACGTAAAGAACATGCCTGCAATATACATATGCAGGAAGCTTTGGACATACTCGCATTGCAGATGAAAAGAGAGGATCTTGGTCTGATTCGAGAGGCGGTTGAATTGCAGGAAGTTAAGGTGGGTGTTGGAGTGTATGGATTTTTAGCCCGATTTGGCGACTGGAATGATGTCGAGCGGATATTAAAGCTGTGGGATAAATTTGAAGACGCGCCAGCCGGATTGGCTTCATTGGGCGGAAATGCCGCTAATGTGGATATTCAGTTAGCAATGGCCGAAGCCTTGGCGCAAATTGGGCGCACTCGATTTGTTGACTTGCTTGAGAAACTACGGTCACATGAACTGTTGTATAGCGTGGTTAAGGTGGTCAGTGATAAAGCGTTCATGCAACTGAGTGATGAGATAACATTGGAACTTATGCATGTGGATAACCAGGATGTTCGAAGAGCAGTCGCATTGAGGTGTCTGCAATTGCTGCCAAAGTCAAAAATTACGGTGCTCTTGCAGAGCTATATGAAGAAGGAAGAGAGATACTACAACGTTATCCACTGGCTTGACTTGGGCATGACAATGCCGAAAGACTATACGCTTGATATTGTGCTATGCGAGCTGCAGAAGCTTTGACAGTCAGTCTTGATCTGGCATTGTTCGTCGCAGGCCGGCTGGCGGCAGTCGCTTGACATGACAATTCTACATTGTTGATTGATACAGAGATTGTCATCCGCCTGCTGATCGTTTGCAGCAACAGCACCCTGCACCCTAAGGGGTGTTGCACTTCATAGTTGAATTGAAACGTAGAAAAAACTGAAGATAGGGCAAAGGCTTTATAACATCGCGATATCGAGCATGAATTTTGGTACAACAACTACGATGAATTTATCCAAGGCACTTTGCCTGAGTCTAGAAGGAGTCAAATAGCAGCTGAAATGGCCGACGATAATGAAAAGGTAAAATCGCTGATTAGAGCTTCAAATGAAATAGCAGGCGGAAAGCCAGCCTTTGCCCATAAACTTGAAAAAAAGGTATTGAAACAAGGGGCAAGCACCATCCCACAAACAATCTGGGGAGTTATTCGTCGTGTTGTTCAGCTGGCTGAAGGTGGTGAGTGATGATCGATTTAACCTCTCTAAACGAAAACCAGCGAGAAGCAGTACTGTGGGACAATGGATCCTTACTTGTCTTGGCAGGACCTGGTGCTGGAAAAACGCGCGTTTTGACTTATCGGATTGCCCGGATTCTAGAGCAGTCCGAAGGCCAGCATTTCAGGGTTCTGGCTCTCACCTTCACAAACAAGGCCGCAGCCGAGATGCGTGGTAGAGTCGAAGAACTAATGCCGGGCGAGCTTGGTCGGGTGCGTCTCACAACCTTTCACTCCTATGCGGTTGAGTTACTCCGGCAACATGTCAATCATCTCGATTTCCGCCCAGATTTTCAGATTCTTTCTAACGATGCAGATCGCAAAGCGTTACTGGATGACGTGCTTGGGCAACTCCGGAAGAACTTGACCTATACTCTTCCCGGTCATATTAGGGCTGCAAGGATTCTGCCAGCCGTTACACATCTTCTTGAGCTATGCGTCCCAACAGACAAGGTGGAAATGTTCCTTGAGCAGGCAAACGTGGCGAATGCTGCCCCCTTGGCTCGTGTTTATACTGCCTATCGAGATGCCCTGCGTCTAAACAATTCGCTGGATTTTCCGAGTCTGATCGCTGAATCACTGTATCTGCTGAATAAATTTCCATTTCTGGTAAAGCATGTACGCAGGGTTTTCAAGCATATTATCGTCGACGAGTTTCAGGATACCAACCATTCACAATACAGGATTCTCTCGCTAATAGCCCAGTCTGACCCATCCTCGCTTTTTGTTGTGGCAGATGACGATCAGGTCATTTACCAATGGAACGGTGCAAATCCAAAAAGGATCAAAGCATTGCGGGACGATTTCGGGGCCAGTGAATTGCAACTCCCAGAAAATTACCGTTGCCCTCCACTGGTCATATAGCTGGCCAATGCGCTAATCGAGAGGAATCTGAACCGCTCGTCTGGAAAAAAGCCATCGAAAGCGGTCAATGAGGGTAAAAATGGCGATGTGCGAATAATTTGTTTTGACTCTGTTCAAGAAGAAGCCGAATGGGTTGCACAAGACATATCAAAAAAGAATACAGAAGAGCGGGTAAACTGCGCTGTTCTTGCCCGTACGAAAAAGCTACTGGGTCTGGCTGGCGACAAACTTGGAGAAGCTGGAATTCCTGTTTATTTTGCAGATCGTAAGACAGAGTTCAAAAGCGCACCCCTCAGGATGCTGCATGCTATGCTGCGTCTGGTAAATTCAAGGGAAGACAGACAGTCGCTTGCAGTCCTTTCAAAAGCATTTTTTGAGTTGGAGGGAAAGCATCGAGCTGGCTCCAGTACTTTCCCTTATTTCTGTCGATGACAAAGACTTATTGCGTTCCTGGATTGATGAAGGCACGCATTGCGATACCCTTGAGAATCGAACGCTTCAACTGCTTGAAACGGACATTAAACCACCCCCAATTCCACTCTGAAGTGCAACACCCCGTGGGGTGGCGGCGTGTTGCAAACGGCCAGCGGGCGGATGACAATCTCCATGTCAAGCATAACGGAGAACTGTCATGTGCAAGAGCTGCCGCCAGCTGGCCTGCGATGAACGATGCCAGATCAAGGTTCTGATGTCCAGAGGCCTGTCGATCCGCGAG
>JAPOSW010000116.1 GCA_026709505.1 Gammaproteobacteria bacterium
CATGCTCCCGGAGTTTCGCAATCAGCGTCGAAGCCAATCACCCCCAAAATTCATAAGGTCAATTATACCCGTTTATATGCGTTTTTGAAATAAAAATTTCAAGATTGCCAGTAATTCGAAATGCTGGAACTAGGATTGTTTCAGGATTCTGCGCTTCTGCCGGTCCCATTCCCTTTGCTTGATGGTCTGGCGCTTGTCATGCTGCTTTTTCCCCTTGGCAAGCGCGATTTTCAGTTTCGCCCGACCTCGAACCCAATACAGCTTGAGCGGCACGATCGTATAGCCGGCCCGTTCCGTTAACCCGATCAACTTGCTGATCTCCTTTGCATGTAGCAATAATTTTCGAGGCCGGGTCGGGTTGGGGTCAATGTGCGTGCTTGCCGAAGTCATGGGAGAGATATGCGCGCCAACCAGCAATACCTCCCCCTTGAAGATGGTCACATAGCTTTCTGACAATTGAGCGCGGTTAGCCCGAAGGCTTTTGACTTCCCAGCCTTCAAGAGCAATGCCCGCCTCGAACTCTTCCTCGATAGCGTAGTTGAACCGCGCCTTCCTGTTAACCGCGATCAAGCTGGTATCGGCATTTTTTTTGTTGTTCATGGTCGGGTTGGGCTACACAATGCGGTCTCGAATCTTTCGGTTGTTGGCAGTCGCTTGACAACGGTTCTTGATGAGTGGCGAATCATACAGAGTATTGCGGAATGCAGGGTAATGGTTTACATTAATTTGAGTCGGTCGGTTTGCGAGCTTGTTGAATATGAGGTCTGATTTTTCGCAGAACGATTGATGTTGTTTTAATACAGTGTTAGGGACAGGGATCAATGATCCAATGCACAAAATAAACCAATCCCAAATCGTACCATACCCTCAAAAGGCCATGTTTGAACTGGTCGATGATGTGGACCGCTATCAGGATTTTCTGCCATGGTGCGGAGGGTCGGGTGAGATTGAGCGTACCGATTCGACTGTTACGGCATTTGTATCCATTGCATTCAAGGGGCTTCGCAAGTCATTCACGACCCGCAATACCCTGACAAAATACAACTTGATCTCGATGGAGCTGATTGACGGGCCATTTCGGGAACTATCCGGAGAGTGGCGATTTACGGTAATCGATGATCATTCCTGCAAAGTATCGCTGAACCTTGATTTTGAGGTTTCCGGAGGTTTCATTGAAAAGCTCATGACTCCGCTGTTTTTAGGAATCTGTGAATCAATGGTCAAGTCCTTCTGCAGAAGGGCGGATGAACTGTATGGCAGTGACAAGTGAAACAATTCGGATTGAAGTCGTTTACGCACTGCCTGACAAACAGACGGTCATTGCGCTTGAATGTCCCTTTGGGACAACGATTTCCCAGGCGATCAAACGATCCGGAATTCTGATCGAATACCCTGAACTCGCTAGCCAGGGCTATGAAGTCGGTGTACATGGACAAAAACAGGTGCTTGAATATCGAGTGTCTGACCAGGACAGGGTAGAGATTTACAGACCGCTTCAGGTCACTCCAACTGAGGCGAGAAGGTTGAGAGCACTGGAGCGCAATAAACGTAGTGGCTCAGTTTGAAGCATTCAAGGTAGTTGACAAGCAGATTGAAAATAGTCGAATGTTTTCCATTCCACTATTTCAGGATTGGAATTGGGGAAGTTTAACTGTCGGCTAGGAGCTTCTATTTTGATGCACGCCAAAAAGAGGCTATTGTACAATCCGGGTTTGAGTTTATCTTTTTTTCGTATTTTCTCATCAGAAGGCCATTCAATGCATGATCTGAATTCTGTTCTCGTACCGCATTTCGCTCGCTTCGCCATTTCGTGCATTGAGATTAAACAAGAAAAGGGGTGTGGATGTTCGATACAGCCAATGGCTTTGTCCAGCGATTGAAGATCAAAGTTTGCAACTTGAGATGCTTGCGAAAACTGAATTCTTGATAGAATCAGGCAACGTCTCTAATTCTAAGGCACTTGATCTTGCCACAAAACCAGAGTCGAAAAGGAAGATGATGACATTTCTTGTAGATACCTTGACTTGGAATTGGCAACAAAAGCACAGATGGCGCTAGAAAGAGACGATTTAAGCCCGTTTGGGGAGAATGGACAACAGTGCCAATGCTCTTGGCAACAAATCAGAGAGACATAACGTCAGATTTTCTGGTTCGAGAGTTAGTTCTCCGGAAGCTAGATTGCTATCGCTTGAAGACGGATGTTTTACCCGATTCACAAATAACCATTAAACCGACATCTGACGTAGTACGGATTAAAATCGCTAATCTACTCTTCGATATTGAGTCTGCATCCGTGGCGTATTTTCGACATTCAGAAATTCCTTTGTCAAATCAAAATGTGCCAGAAGCATATCTCAACTTTGTCTCTACAGTATATGGTGTGCGTTTCTGAAGGTTCTTTACCTCAATACAGGACATCGTTGGCTCAGTTATCCAAGTGATGTTCTTCTTGCAGAAGATAAGCCCTGGCCTAGGATTGCCACCGAGTGAATTTAATGTCCCCGAAACGGTCATTTTCGCAAGACTGCAGCTGTAGACGGTATTCGAGTTGAACCCAGTCCATCCTTGTTGGAACAAGAGCCATGTCAACAGAAGTCGGCCGTAACCGGGAAGAAGAGTTTAATTTTGCGCTGCGCGATGTTCTGAGAGAAACGCGTGTGCGGTATAAGGTCACGCCCTCTCCCGTAAATGCAGAGCAGACAGGGGTTCTGTCAGGAAGGGAGAATGCTGGGAAACGTCCGGATATCCTGATTGTCGAGCCGCGGTTTCCTCCCGTGGTCATCGAATGCTCGTTCAGTGCATCCGATGCCGATCAGGACGCGCGGTCAAGGCTGGGCCTGTCGGCTGCGAATGGTTTTTCCGAGATCAGGACAGCGCTTTCCGTACATATCCCGGAATTGTTTCAGTCTGCTGCATCCCCGAAGGAAGAGCTGACAGGAGAGGCCTGTATAGGCTATGCGCTATACCACAAGACCGGGGAAGGAATCCGCCGATGGCCTGACCGGGGCTTTATCCAGGGAAGCGTGCAAGACATGGCCTCTCTTCTGTCTTCGGCAATACTGCCGAAAGAGGACATCGAGCGTGTGGCCGCGCAAGTGGCAGACTTGGTTGACCAGGCAAGTTGCTGCCTTGAATCCCTTCCGCAGTCAACGCACCAAAAAATCGATGAATTGATCAAACGGGGATCGGTTCTGATGAGCCTGAAGACGGCAATGGTGCTGTGGCTGAATGCATTGCTGATTCAGCAGCGGTTGCACATGCAGGATGTCGAGCACGCTCCCGCCCTGGATTTCAGTTCGGCACCCCTGCCGCTGCACACCCAACAGGTTGAGGTATGGAGAAAAATACAGAAGCAGAACTGGAGAGCGATTTTCGATCCGGCCATCGAGGTTCTCGAGATGGTCGGAAACTCCGACCTGCAGTCGACTGGCCAGGCACTGAAACATCTGGTCAGTGCCGTGCAGAAAATCGAGATGGCGGGATTGGGACTGCATATTAATGTCGGTGCCGAGCTCTTCCCGAAGCTCAGTGAAGACCGGAAGCAGGCAGCGGCCTTCTACACGCAGGCGGCGACTGCCGAATTACTGGCCAGCCTGACGATCCGTGGCAGGGATTTGCCGTCCGGTCAATGGTCGGATGGGACAATTTTTTCAGATCGCTGCATGGCGGATCTGGCTTGTGGCACTGGAACGCTGCTGAGAGCTGGATACAGGAGAATCCAGGCTTTCCATGAAGTGAACGGAGGAAGCATCCGGAGTGTTTCCCGGCTGCATCGCGGGGCAATGGAGTCAGGGGTGATCGGAACGGACATAAGTCCGATTGCGGCGCACCTTACCTCTTCGTCCCTAGCGGCGATAGGGATGGGCGAGCCTTATGGCGAAACCCGGATTGGCTGGATGAATGTTGGGGGCGAGAAAAGTGCCACGGGTTCACTTGAATACTTTCACCGTCCAAATCAGGAGGACATGATGGGGCGGGTTGCGGGCGGTCATTCTCACGGTGACGGTTCGAGCAGGGATTACTCTGTCCTGATTGACGACAGCAGTATTGACTGGATTTTGATGAATCCTCCCTATTCAAGGACACGGGGCGGTCAAAGCGCATTTGACATTACAGGACTGTCGGACCGGGAACGAACTGCCTGCCAGAAGCGCTGGAGACAGCTAACAGGAGGCAAGCCCTGCAATGCAAAAGCTGGAATGGCCGCTTCCTTTCTTGTCCTGGCCAGGGAGAAGGTCAAGCCGGGAGGGAGGATTGGCTTTGTGTTGCCGATGACCGCGGCTTTTGCCGATTCATGGGCGGTAACAAGAAGAATGATCGAGCTTGAATTTGAGGATATCGTTGCGGTCTGTGTGGCCTCTGGGCAGGCGCTGGGAGAGGATGCCTTCTCGGCAGACACGGGGATGGAGGAAATGCTGCTCGTCGCAACTCGCAGAATACAGTCCTCCAGCGGGATGGAAGAAGTGGGAGTGAAGTGCGTGACCCTGAATTCCCCCGTCACCCGACTCGGTGAAGCGGGGGAAGTTGCCCGAGCCATCGAGCATGCGGTTGAACACGTTTCGAAAAGCAGTCCAAGCCGACCGATCATGATTGCGGCAGAGGAGATTGGCGTTGTCTGCAATTTTGCTTCCCGTGGAGACGGAGAGCCCTGGGGAATGCTGGGCACGG
>JAPOSW010000026.1 GCA_026709505.1 Gammaproteobacteria bacterium
CCGCCCATGCCGGAAAAACTCCTGAAACTCGGCTTATGATTAGTGGTAATTAGGTACCTTTTTGCCTTGATGCCCAGAGTCTTTCCTGCCAGAAGCTTGCTGCAACATAAAAGCCGCATCGAAATCTATGCAAGTGTCCTGTTGCAGAGGAAGAGAAGGCAACTGACTTAGCGCTGAACAGTCTGATTGATCTTCCAGCCATCGCCAGCAATCTCAACATGCCACTTGCCAGGGAGCAGCGGAGGCAGATGCACATGATAAACCGCATTTTCGAATCTGCTCGCTGACACGGCTTGATCGGCACCGGATCGGGTTGCGTGACGAAACGATACCGTCAGATTCTCCGGCAGGACGTAATCCGAATTGGAGGATAACTGAATTTCGATCAAGGCATTGTCGAAAAACTTAATTGCCGCTTCTATGCCCAGTTCCTTCGCTCGGGCAGTCCTTTCAATGGATTGATTGATGCCCATTCCCTTCTTGTAGTAGTCGTCGACAACTAGCCCATCATAACTGATGATCGACAGGGTCAGAACAATCGCTCCAACAATCACTGCAGAAGCCGGTATGCCGACAACCAGCCATACTGCAGGGATCTTCCATGGACTGCCTGAACTGGATTCAATCATTTTCTCGGACCCACAAAGCGGGATTCATGCGTCACTGCCTGATCTGGATTGGCATAGGACTGAAGCTGGAAATCAAACTCGAAACCTTCCCCGGGCATGCGGTCTTTGGGCAACTGAGTGCGAACCACCACTTCCTGCACTTGCCCGGCGGCTACGCTCATTACGGGCTCTTTGACCAGCAGGGTAAGCGGCAAGTTGCTGTTGACATCGAGCAGGTATTGTTGCGATATCTCGGTCTTGTTCATGATTTTGAGGATAAACACGTTTTCAATATTATCGCCCAAATCCCGATACAGCACATTGCGATCGCGAATCACATCAAGCGCCATTACCGGGCGTTGACTGATCCCGAAAATGGATGCCGACAGCAACACGATCAATGCCACTCCGTAAACAATAATGCGGGGTCTCAGGATTCGGGCACCCGCTCCCTCCATGGCATTTTCAGTGGTATACCGGATCAGTCCCTTGGGATAGCCCATTTTGTCCATGACATCGTCACAGGTGTCGATACATGCCGCACAGCCAATGCATTCGTTTTGCAGTCCATCACGGATATCAATGCCGGTGGGGCATACCTGAACACACATGGTGCAGTTGATGCAGTCGCCCAATCCAAGACTGGCTGGGTTCGCTGATTTGCTGCGAGAACCACGCGGGTCACCTCGCTTCCTGTCATAAGAGATAATCAGGGTATCGCGATCGAACATCGCACCTTGGAACCGGGCATAGGGACACATGTATATGCATAACTGTTCACGAAGCCATCCCGCATTGCCATAGGTCGCAAAGCCATAGAACAGAACCCAGAATGTTTCCCATCCTCCAAGCTGAAACTCGCCAAGGCGGTAAAACAATTCCCGAATCGGAGTGAAGTAGCCAACAAAGGTCATTCCAGTCCATAGCGAAAGAATGATCCATAGTCCATGCTTGACTGATCGCTTAGTGATCTTTTCCGCTGTCCACGGGGCGTTTGCCAGTTTCATTTGCTGAGAGCGATTGCCTTCAACCTTTCTCTCGATCCACAGAAAAACTTCAGTCCAGACGGTTTGCGGACAAGCGTAGCCACACCATAGTCGCCCGGCAATTGCGGTGAAGAAAAACAAGGAAAGAGCCGCAACAATCAACAGAGCAGTCAGGTAAATCAAGTCCTGAGGCCAGAATGTCAAGGCGAAAATATGGAACTTGCGGTCCGGAAGGTTCCACAGAACCGCCTGGCGAACACTTTCACCAGTATCATGCTGGAACCAGGCCAGGCCATAGAAAACCCCCATCAGAACGATCACGCCAGTCAGCCGCAAGGATGCGAAAAGACCTCGCACCTGTCTGGGGTAGATTCGCTGGCGGTGTTCGTAAAGCGATTGCTCTACCGATGAATCTTGCGATGGATCCGATTGAGGCGTTTCACTCATTGGAACGTCGAAAAGGGCGGATCGACAGGGTTATTGATTTTGCTCGCCTAGACTCTGCACATAGGCTGAGAGAAGGTACACGCGGTCTTCCCCAAGCAGGTTGTTGAAGGCTGGCATAACTCCATTTCGCCCAATCGCTATTGAATGGTATATATCATCGTAGGAGCCGCCATACAGCCAGATATTGTCGGCAATGTTCGGAGCGCCAAGCAGGACATTGCCCGAACCATTGGGCTGATGGCAAGCGGCGCAGAGCTGATCGTATTTTGCCTTTCCAGCACTGGCAAATTCTGCATTGTGCTCCTGTCCGCTCAGGTTGAGCACATAATGAGTGACATCTCGGACGCCATCCGGACCTCCGAGCGGAGTTTCCCACGGGGGCATCGCGGCAATTCGTCCATTGATGATTGTTTGATAGATCTGTTCATGCTCGGACCCCCACTGCCAGTCATTATCGACGAGATTGGGGAAGCCGGAAGCGCCATAGGCATCAGATCCATGGCACTGGGCGCAATTATTCAGGAACAGCCGCTTGCCGGTTCGCATGGCATCGGCATTTGCTATCAAGTCGGAAGGTGACAGCGACGCATATTGTTCGAATATGGGATCAAACCGTTCCTTGGCAAAGCCAATTTCTTCCTGGTACTGTCCTTTTGAAGACCAGCCCAGCAAGCCCTGGAACGATCCTAGGCCGGGATATAAAGTCAGATACACCAAGGCAAAAACCAGCGTGATGATGAACAGGTTCAGCCACCAGGAGGGAAGAGGGTTGTTGTATTCGGTGAGATCTTCGTCCCACACATGGCCAGAGGTTTCAGGATCGCCCTCTGGCTTGTGCCCGCGATTCATGAATATCAGTGGAAACAGAGCAAGAATGCTGAGTACTGTTCCTATGGCGATAAACCAGTGCCAGAATCCGCTTGTGAAGTCAGCCATCTTTGCTACTGCCGCTGGTCAAGTCATCGTCCTTGAGAGGGATATGGGACGCTTCGTCATATTCCTGAACCCGCTTGCGGCTCCATGCCCTGAAGAAAATGAGAATAAAAAGAATCATTAGCAAGGCGGTCCAGATGGTATGGAAGGTTTCCATTATTGAGACTCCTGAAATGCCGTGCCCAACCGCTGAAGATAGACAATCATGGCATCCATCTCGGTTTTGCCTTCAAGTTCATCAGCCGCATTTTGTATGTCTTCGTCGCTGTAGGGAACTCCCAGTGCTTGCAGAGCCCGGAGTTTGCGCTGAATGGTGAAGGTGGACAAGGGCTTGTCTTCAAGCCATGGATACCCCGGCATAATAGACTCAGGAACGACCAGCCTTGGGTTTATCAGGTGTATCCGATGCCATTCATCGCTGTAGCGTCCACCCACCCGGGCTAGGTCAGGGCCGGTTCGCTTGGATCCCCACTGAAACGGTCGATCGTAGACGTATTCGCCGGCGACCGAATAATGACCATAGCGTTCCGTTTCAGCGCGAAATGGGCGAATCATCTGGGAGTGGCAGTTGTAGCAGCCTTCCCGGATATAGATATCCCGGCCGGTTAGTTCAAGCGGGGAGTAGGGTTCCAGACCGGTGACTGGTTCCGTGGTCGTGGTCTGAAAATACAGCGGAACAATCTGGATCAGCCCGCCAACGCTGATGGTCAGCAGGGTCAGGACAACGAGGATCCCGATATTCTTTTCCGCTTTTTGCTGAAGTCCCATTGATTCAGCCCGTTGCTGCCTGTGCCCGGGGCTGAGGCGCTGGTGCAGGCGAGTAGATTGTTCTGGCAAGGTTGTAGGCCATCAGCAACATGCCCCCGAGATAAAGCAATCCCCCCATAAAGCGAATGATATAGAAAGGATGCATCGCCTGTACGCTCTCGATAAAGCTGTAGGTCAGGGTTCCATCAGGATTTACCGCTCTCCACATCAATCCCTGCATGATCCCGGATACCCACATCGCGGTGATATAGAGAACGATGCCGATGGTGGCAACCAGAAAATGCACGTTGGCCAGTCGAATGCTGTAAAGCTCGCGTCCTGCCAGTCGCGGGATCAAGTAGTACATTGCTCCGATTGAGATGAATCCAACCCACCCCAGAGCGCCGGAGTGAACATGCCCGATCGTCCAGTCGGTGTAATGCGAAAGGGCATTCACGGTCTTGATTGACATCATTGGCCCTTCAAAGGTCGACATCCCGTAGAACGATACGGAAACCACTAGGAACTTGAGGATGGGATCCGACCTCAGTTTTTCCCAGGCACCGGAAAGGGTCATGATGCCGTTGACCATGCCGCCCCAGGAAGGCGCCAGAAGAATCAGCGAGAAAACCATGCCCAATGACTGGGCCCAGTCGGGAAGGGCGGTGTAATGGAGATGGTGCGGTCCGGCCCAGATGTAGGTAAACACCAAGGCCCAGAAGTGCACTACGGACAAGCGATAGGAATACACCGGTCGATTAGCCTGTTTGGGAATGAAGTAGTACATGATTCCCAAAAACCCGGCAGTCAGGAAGAAACCGACTGCATTGTGCCCATACCACCACTGCACCATGGCATCCTGAACGCCGGCATAAGCCGAGTACGATTTGAACAGTGTGACCGGCATGGCGGCACTGTTCATGACATGAAGAACTGCCACGGCAAGGATGAAACCGGCGAAAAACCAGTTGGCAACGTAAATATGCGGGATTTTCCTTTTCAGGATGGTGCCGAAGAAGACAACGGCATAAGAGACCCAGATAATCGTGATCAGAATATCAATGGGCCATTCCAGCTCGGCATATTCCTTGCTAGTAGTGATCCCCAGTGGCAGCGTGATTGCAGCCAGCACGATCACGGTTTGCCAGCCCCAGAAGGTTAATGAAGCCAGAAAGTCAGAGAAAAGCCGGACGCCGCAAGTTCTCTGGACCACATAATAGGAAGTTGCAAACAGCGCACAGCCACCAAAAGCAAAAATTACCGCATTCGTGTGCAGGGGCCGCAACCGCCCAAATGTAAGCCATGCAATATCGAAGTTCAGGGCAGGCCAGGCAAGCTGCGCCGCGATGACTACCCCGACCAGCATGCCAACAATTCCCCAGACCACGGTCATGATGGCAAACTGCTGAACCACCTTGTCGTTGTATTCGACTGTTTCGTTCATGGTAGTTTAATAAGTGAATGCGGGTCCAATTCCGAAATCCCAGAGTATGACAGAAGCCGCAAGTGTTGCCACCAGCGATACCAGGCTAGCCGCCAGCACTGCGCTGGCGAACAGGAAGCCCTGCTGGTCAGAGATATCCATGATAATCGGCACTCCTCGGTAGAGCAGATACACCGCATAGGTCATTCCAATCAAGCCGATTAGCAGGTTTATCCATAGTTCTGGGTAAATCTGCGCAATGCCTGAGAGCAGCAGGGGTATCGCTGAAAATATCGCGAGTGCCAGACAACGGGCGAAAGGCTGGCGTTCTCCGTAAGTGGAAGACATCCAGTGAATCAACTGGGCGATAATATAAAATGCAGCCAGCAGAGCTATGAAGTACATGATCGAGATCGGCAGTGCACTATCCGATGTAAGCTTGATCGCCGGGCTGTTGCCGACTTGCCAACCGTGATGCGTGGTGCCATAGTATCCTGCTACAGGCGGAATAAAGGATAGAGGGACAATGACCTGAATGTATAGGCTGGCAACCGATAACTCCTCAGATCGCAGTGCCCGCCAAACCTCTTCGGGTTTGCTGAAGATAGCAATAACGTGTTTGAACATCGTCCGGTTTAGCCTCTTATGGCGAATACGGTTTGCAGTGAATTTGTTTCTTGATGATATTGTAATATTAAACCCGAAGCAAACTAAACGAAAATTTCAGGCAATTTGTCTTGAACAGCCAAAATCCACAAGGTTCTGCAATCGAAGTCCCTGTCGAGCTCTCGCCGGCTTTGGCTGAGCGCTATCTTGAAAGGCAGGACGGCAGCAAAACACAGGTCGTACTCATTGTATCGGGGATTACCTGCGGCGGCTGTATTCGAAAAATAGAGTCCGAACTGCTGACGTTGCCAGGGTTGAATACGGTTTCAGTCAATTCAATCAGTCATCGCGCTACCGTCAGCTTCAGCCACAAGATTCTGGCTTTGGAGGACATCATCAGCAAACTCAAGGGAATGGGTTATCCATCATGGCCCTATGAGCCTAGGCAGCAGGAGGTGAAAATCGAATCAGAGCGCCGTCAGGCGCTACTCAGGATAATGGTTGCCGCAGCACTGGGCATGCAGGTCATGATGATTGCGACAGCACTGTATTTTGGCGAAGCCTATGGCATGAACGAGTCCTTGAGAACCATGCTTGAGCACGTGGCATTGCTGTTGACCATTCCGATTATGCTGTTCAGTGCAAGACCCTTCTTTCAGCAGGCGTGGAATAATGTGAAAAATCGACAGGCAGGCATGGATGTTCCGGTTTCCCTGGCTTTGATAGTGGCATTTTTCGGGAGCGCATGGGCAACAATGGGCAATCCCGGGCAGGTTTACTATGAATCTATCGCAATGTTCGTGCTGTTGTTGCTGTGTGCGCGTTTTCTTGAGTTGTCAGCGAGAAGACGCAGCCTGGGAACTGTCCTCAATGTAGAAAAATCCATCCCTGAGAGTGCGATGCGTCTGGTTGATGGCCAGACGGTTAAAGTTGATGTTCGTGAAATAGAAATCGGTGACCATATCCTTGTCCAGCCCGGTGAGATCATCCCTGCAGATGGCGCTATTGCAAAGGGCCAGACTACGGTTGATGAATCGCTTTTGACTGGAGAGAGCCGCCCGGTCATGAAGACTGGGGGCAGTCAAGTTGTAGCGGGCAGTGTCAATCTTGAGTCCCCTGTCAATATTCTGGCCACCTCATCTGCTTCGGGTTTTGCGGTCAACCGAATCATGCGTTTGGCTGAAACTGCCCAAGTCGGCAAGTCTCAAACTGCCCTGATGGCGGACCGGGTGGCGTCTTATTTCATTGCCGGCGTGCTTGTCCTGGCATTTATTTCAGGCGCTGCATGGTGGGTGATTGATCCCACTTTCTGGCTGGCTGTAGTGATCTCGACATTGGTGGTGGCTTGTCCCTGTGCTCTTTCCCTGGCAACGCCCACGGCTTTCGTTGCGGCGATGGGCAGGCTATCGCGACAGGGAATCGTTACCATGAAAAGTGAATTTCTGGAAAATATATGCACTCTTGACCAGGTAGTGTTTGACAAGACTGGCACCTTGACCATGGGCATGTTCGAGTTGAAGTCTGTTGAGGTGCTTGAGGGATGGGAAGAATTGCAGGTGCTGTCGCTTGCGGCCTCGCTCGATCAGCATTCACACCACCCGTTTGCCAAGGCTTTTCGGGATGCAGCCGAGAAGCATGAAGGCTTTGAATATCTTGAAATCGAGGATCTAGTTTCCAAAACCGGTTCAGGAATCATTGGTTCATATCTAGGAGAGGAGGTTGCGATAGGATCTTCTCGAATGATTGGGTCCCTGGTATCTTGTCCCGATGGCTTGCTGGGCAAGAAACCTGGAACAGGCAACAGTGTGTGTTATCTGGCCTATGGCAGGCAGGCGGTTGCAAGGTTCGAGCTTGGCGATACGTTGCGAGATGGCGCCGGAGGGGTCATTCAGGAACTGAAGAACAGGGGTCTGGATTTGGTTATGCTGTCTGGAGACAGCAGCGATGCGGTTGCGCGAGTGGCGAAAGAGACTGGAATTGACAATTATCATGCGGAGATGTCCCCCGAGGAGAAGCTTGACTTTGTTCGTCAGCGAATCGATAGCGAAAGACGGATAATCGTGGTCGGTGACGGAATCAACGATGCGCCGATGGCGGCACTTGCCAATGTTTCAATTGCCATGGGAGAGGCATCTGACTTGACTCGCCTGAACTCGGATGCGGTTTTGCTGAATGGTCGGCTGACTGAGATTCTGGAGGTCATTGAGGTTGCGTGGCGGACTCGCAGAACCATTCGCCAGAATATGTCATGGGCGCTTGGCTACAATCTTCTGGCGATTCCATGTGCGATGTTTGGATTGATACCGCCTTGGCTTGCGGCTATCGGTATGTCCACGAGTTCATTGATTGTGAGCGGCAACGCGCTGAGAATGGGTCGACTGAAATCTCGTCATCGGACAGAAATCAGGAGCTGATTGCCCGCATGGATATTCTGTATCTCATGATTCCATTGTCCCTGCTACTGGTCGTCTTGATTGTGGGTGGCGCGGTCTGGGCAGTCCTGACCGGACAGTTTGATGATCTGGACTCGCCCGCACATCGTATTCTGGATGACGACGATGAAGAATGATGGTTGACCTTGTGAAGGTTGAAAATATTGCGCTGCTGACAACTGAATTCTATTAGACCAGCTTGGTTTTAATTTAGAAATATTCTAAATAGTGGTTGTAATATATTGTCTATATTGAAAATATTTTTTCGACTTTTGAACTCAAATGTCGAATGGAAATATGCAGTCAATTTTGGTATCATGCATACTCATTTATTTATGGACATAAGAGGAAACAATTCATGAAAAAAACTATAGAGCCACAGAAAATTAGGGGAGAACTTGATTATTCTGAACTATCCGAGAAAGACAGGTCGCTGGTAGAAGATGCGGTCAAGTCCGGATACTCAAGACGCCATGTCCTCAAGCTCATGGCGGTTACCGGTGTATCGTTGGCAACTGCTCAAAACCTGTTGAGTACCGGCGGTCAAGCCATGGCGATGACCCCAAAGAAAGGCGGTTCAATCCGCTTTGCATCAAACCTTCATGGCCCGGATGATAAACTGTTTCCCCAGCAATTCACGTCGACCATCGATTACACCAGGGGTCGTGCTACATACAATGGCTTGTGTCAGCTGGGAGAGGGTATTGTTCCTCAACCAGAACTTGCTACGGAGTGGGCATCGAATTCAAATGCGACCGAGTGGACATTCCAGCTTCGCAAGGGCGTAACTTTCCACGATGGAACTCCCTTTACAGCTGATGATGTCGTGTATACCATGAATCGCCATTTGGTCGAGGACTCAACGTCTACCATCAAGTCGGTGCTCGCATCGATCAAGGAATGGAAAAAAGTCAACAGCCATGAGGTAAAGGTAGAGATGAATTCTCCGAATTCGGACCTGCCGATTTTGATGGGCCTGTTTCAATCAAAAATTGTCAAGAATGGAACTACCGGAGATGGTATCGGAACCGGCCCCTTCGTTCAGGAATCCTTTGAGCCGGGAATCAAGTCGGTTCACCGAAGAAATCCCGATTACTGGCGAGATGGCGCAAATCTTGACAGCATTGAGATTACAGCAATAACGGATCCAGCAGCTCGCGTCAATGCCCTGTTAGCCGGTGATGTTCAAATCATTGCAATTGTCGATCCCAAATCATTCAAGCAAGTCGAAGAAACCGGAGGAGTCGATCTTCTGTCAATTCCCGCAGCGTTGCAACTTGGTATATGCTGCTTAAAAAATGGCGAGCCCGGATCTAACGATGATTTCGTCAAAGGCATGCAATATATTCAGGATCGCGAACGAATTGTGAAAAAGATTCTCCGAGGCAAGGGTTCAGTGGGCAATGACCATCCAATTACGTTTGCACATGGCGGCGATTTTTGTGAAGCTTTACCTCAACGAGAGTTTGATCCGGACAAGGCGAAGTTCCACTTCGAGAAGTCGGGATACTCATCTGCAGAGCTTCATGTGGCGCCTGTTCAGTCGGGAATTGAGGATATGTGTTTGCTGGCTCAAGCCAATGCTGCCAAGATCGGGTTTGACCTGAAGGTGAAAAAGGTACCTACGGATGGTTACTGGGGTGCCGTTTGGATGAGTGCCCCCTTGAATGTGGTCACATGGAACATGCGTCCAACAGCAAATTCGCAGATCGCAATTCAGTTTGCTCCCGGTGCAGAATGGAATGATACATACTGGAACAACGAAAGGATGGGTGAGCTTCTTACATTGTCTTTGTCTGAAACGGATCCGGTAAAACGGGAAGCCATGTATTGCGAGATGCAGGAACTGATTCACAACGGAAGTGGTATGGTTATTCCCGCCTTTTCCAATATTAATGATGGTATTGCGTCAAATGTAATGGGCATACCGCAATTACCCCTGGGTCAAGTGGGGGGGAACGAATGGCCCGAATTTGTTTGGTTAGCTTAAGTTTGAATTGAGTTTACCTTCAATTTCAATTTTGCCCGTGAGCGCTTTTTCTCACGGGCAAAAAGCATGACGTGACATCAGTGCCACAGCCTCATTTCCTGATGGTAGGCAGAACCTGGTTCTGATAGGTTCAATGCAAGACTTCGACGTTATCTAATTCAGGTCCAATTCCCGATTTCGTTATGGGGGATGCCATTTTCAAGCTTGAAAATGGCTATTCTAATATTGCTGAGTAGGTGGTGCTTGGCAATACTCCTGATTACCCGTTCATTCGGTAGTTTTGTAGAAGGGCTTTTCCGGGTTCTGGCAGAAAGCATGAATAGCGATTCCCCTGATTCTGCAAATCGGAATTCGATACAGAAAAAAATTTGCAGGCCGCTATGACCGCACAAGCTTGGCATATGCTCTTTGTATTCTTGATCTCACAAGCGTTTTCCTCTTGATGGCCTTGGGGTTCATGTAGTTTCTTTCGGGTTGTTGCTTATTAAGGGAAAAATGGTTAAGTGATTGTTGCTTTATTTGAATATATCTCAGGCATGGGCTAAGTTTCGGACTATTAGAAAACAAAATATTAGCCGCCAGCCACTCGGAGCATTGAAAACGTCCATCAGTAACTGCGAACTATGAATTCCTATTGGCCAAGTAGATTTTTCTTGCAATCGCAATCCATTTTCCAGGAAAAATGATTCATAAGGTCTCTATCAGTCACTTCAAGAAATTTGATCTTCTGGAATTCACTCTTCCGGATTGTGGCGTCATCTGCGGACCAAACAACTCAGGCAAGACAACGCTTCTCCAGAGTTTGTCGACATGGTCTGAGCTAGGAGAACTCTGGTTGCGGCATACCACTGATTTAACACGCAAGAAAAATGGAGAATTTCATAGTGCAGAAGTGGATATTGTCGACTCCGGAACTCTGCCCCCATCTATTTCCGATGAATTGTGGCACAACAAAGACACTCGCAAGCCGATTTCCATCAGCGTGTCCGCCAAGGACTGGAGTATTGGTTTCAGCCTGCATTATCAGGATGCTTCTATCGTCCGAATTCAGCCGCTTGCAGAGTTGTCTGAAAACCACCTCAAAACCTATGCCGAATCTCCGTTGAAGGCACTCTATATCCCGTCTCTGTCTTGGCTGGATATCAGAGAGCCGGAATATACTCAATCCGTGATTGAGAAAAGACTGGCGCACAGCAAGGGCGGAATAGTTCTCAGGAACATTATTAAAGTGGTGAGTAGTGACAGTGAAAAATGGGAAAAGCTGCAGTTTACCGTCAAGTCTTTTTTTGGATTTGAGCTTTCCAAACCCAGCGGTGATGATCCCATAATGGTTCGTTACAAGCACTTGGAGATCGATCATTGGTATGATCTGGTTAACGGGGCGGCAGGTTTCCTGCAGATACTGTTGCTACAATCTGCACTCCTGCATTCCGATGCAAAGCTGTTTCTTATTGATGAACCTGATGCCCACCTGCATGCACTTCTCAAGGAAAGGATATATGCCCTCATCAAAGAACACTGCCGAGAAAGCAGCTGTCAGGCATTGATTGCAACTCACTCGGGAAGACTGATTGACATGGCAGCCCGTGAAAACGGGAACAAGCTGTTTGTCATATCAAAGGGGAGCCTAAATCCGATTACAAAAGCGGAAGCTGATACGTTGCTGAAAATTCCTGCAGAGCAGATTGTTTTTGCGCAAACTAGTTACTCTGTCCTGTACCTGGAGGGAAAATCTGATTTGGATATTTTGCTGGAATGGGCAAAAACTCTGGATCACCCCGCCTTGAAATATCTTAACGGAGGGTTCTGGGTTCCGGTAGCGGAAAAGCGTGATCGCAAGAATTTTGCAAAGAAGCATTTTAAGTCCTTGAAGGTTCTGGTGCCGAACTTGAATGCGCTGGAGGTGCGTGACCCGAATAGCAGTCAAGGCTTGCCGCGGAGTCGTCAATCGGGAGAGCTGATCATTCAAGAAGGTAAACGCATGCCTAGAGGCATGAAACTTGCTTATTGGAGCCGTTATGAAATTGAAAACTATCTTCTTCATCGACAGTCATTATTGCGTTTTGTATCAAAATCATTTGGAGCGGAAAAGGAGGAAAGGGCACGGATATACATGGAGAAAAACTGGCCAAGCACGCTACTGGAAAGCCCTTTTGAGCCCAATGTCCTGGACCAGGCAAAAGGCAAAGCAGAAGTTCAGAACATGCTCTCAGAGTCAGGAATCAATTTCAGCGAATCAGATTTCCATCAGATCGCGGGCATAATGAAACCTGGCGAAATACACCCGAATGTTGCTTCAATGCTGGATTTGATTGAGAATCAAATGTCACTGCAGGATGACTAACCAAGGCACCAGTGAATCAAAGATTTGCCGAATAGTACAAGAGGTTAAAATCAAGCGGGCAGGGCTTATGGATCAAGCGTAGAATTATGATCCGCAACAGGGACAGCCGGGATTCCGGCTTAACTTCATATGTTGCCAGTCCATAGTTTTGCCATCGAACAACCAGACCACTCCGCATAAGGCCGGACTTCCGAGAAGTACATTCATCGCTTCCATAGCTTGCATGCTGCCGATAATGCCTACCAGAGGAGCAACGACCCCCTCCATCTCACAGGTTGCGCTTTCGAGATTTCGGTCAGGATAAAGACACTGATAGCAGGGGCTTTGAGAATTTCGAGGGTCAAAAGAAGTGACTTGTCCCTCCCAGCGTATCGCCGCACCAGAGACAAGCGGCGTTTTCGTTTGTCTTGAGACGTCATTCAACTCGAAGCGGGTTGGAAAATTGTCCGAGCAATCCACGATCAGGGAGACATCCTGAGCTTGCTCCATGAAGTCTTCGTAATCGAGTACGTAATCAAGAGTTTTCACCTGAATATCCGGATTGATTGCACGTAGCCGGTTTGCTGCAGACTCGGCTTTATGTTGTCCGATATTCGCGTGCTCGTGAATTACCTGACGTTGAAGATTGGATTCATCGATATGGTCAAAATCTGCGATACGCATCGACCCGATTCCCGCTGCCGCCAGATACAGGCCGACTGGTGAGCCTAGACCGCCCATTCCGATAACAAGAACCGAAGAGTCACGCAGTCGCTCTTGTCCCTCCATGCCAATTTGAGGCAACCGTATTTGGCGACTGTAACGCTCTTTGAAACTGTTCTGATTCATCGAAATACTCGAATCAATGACTCTCCAGATTATAAGTGTTGCGTGATCGAAATGTGCCCATCCAAGCGAAGTGAGAGTGAATTCACAGAAACCCTAACCTTAAATAGAGTGCTGGGCATTGGGCGCAAAGCTGTATGTACCTTGGGTTTCAGTCCTCGGCCTGAAATCACCCATTGGGTGATTCTGCTGGCCTCTCGAAAATCACGCTATACAAGGTCCTGGGGTACTCTCATGTTTTCTATTGGGGCTTATATACTTAAGTCACAAGAAATGAAATTAATTTTAAAGAATCAGGATGTTATGCTTCAATCACTATCCATGTGCGAATATTGTTTATGTTGTTGATTGCAGGATGCAAATCAAGAAATTTGTGACTTAAGTATATAAGCCCCTTTCTATTTATGGATTAGGGAGAAAGTCTGGTTATGAAGGGCGGCTGAAAATATTATTTTACTTTGATATAATCCTGAATAATAATACTTTGTGGTTGTAATATAGGAAAATGCCTCAAGCCCGCAATGTCATCGCCGATCTGGTCGCCGTGGGCAGACATCATTTCACTTCGTCCGAATTTCGCTCGGTTCTTGGAGTCTCCGATGCGGCTGTACGCCAAACATTGAGCCGACTTGCAGCTAAAGGAGAGATCGCCAGTCCGGCGCGGGGGTTCTACGTGATCGTGCCACCGGAGTACAGACGACTCGGTTGCCTGCCGGCGGACCAGTTTATACCGTTACTAATGGAATACTGGGGAGTTCGATACTATGCGGGCCTGCTTTCGGCAGCGCAATATCACGGCGCCGCCCATCATCGCCCTCAGGAATATCAGGTGGTCATGGAGAAGAATCGGCCCATGATAGTATGCGGCGCCATCCGGGTAGTCTTTGTTGCACGCAGAAATATCAATGAAGTGCCGGTCGAGAGGTTCAACAACCCGCGTGGGACCGTTCTTGTATCGACCGTGGAAGCGACAGTGATCGATCTCGTTGGATATATGCATCGGGCTGGAGGGGTGGACCGGGTGGCAGACATGCTCATTGAACTAAGCGAGGAGATAGACCCAGAGCGTCTCGTAGAGGCTTCGAGTGCGGCATCGATACTTTGGGCGCAGCGTCTGGGTTATCTCTTGGAGCATGTTGGAGCAGGTGACAGAGCGGTACTGCTCAAGAAGCATGTGCAGCGATATGCACAAAACTACACGAAGTTACTCCCTGGCATAGATGCCACGAGGGCGCTTAGGTCGAAAGATTGGCGGTTGTTCGTGAATGCCAGCATTGAGACGGATATATGATCCCTCTGGATTACATCACCGAGTGGCGGACGCAAGCGCCTTGGAGCGAAAACTTCCAGGTAGAGCAGGATTTGGTTATCAGCCGGGCTTTGGTCGAGATATTTTCCGCCCCTGTTCTCGCTGGATCTCTCGCTTTCCGTGGCGGCACGGCACTCCACAAACTATATCTGACTCCACCAGCGCGGTATTCCGAGGATATCGATCTGGTTCAGATAGAGCCCGGGCCAGCTGGCCCAATGATGGATGCGTTGCGGAATGCGCTCGACCCTTGGCTTGGAGAGGCACAATGGAAGCAGTCACAGGGAAGGGTGACGTTCGGATACCGGTTTCTGTCCGAAGACATTCCAGCGATCCGGTTGCGTGTCAAGGTTGAGATCAACACTCGTGAGCATTTTTCGTTGCTGAATTTCACCAAACGGCTGTTCTCAGTCGAGTCGAGGTGGTATTCCGGACATTCCGAAATCAAAACGTTCGAACTCGATGAACTGCTTGCAACCAAGATGCGAGCACTCTATCAACGCCGCAAGGGTCGAGATCTTTTTGATCTATTGGTAGGGCTAAGGGATGAGAGAAGTAATCCGAGACAGATTGTTGCCGCATTCAGAGAATACATGAACCGCGAAGGGAATCCAGTGTCCCGTGCAATGTTCGAACAGAACCTTGCGGAGAAGGTCGATAATGCTCAGTTCAATGCCGATATGAGTCCACTAATCAGAATTGGGTTCGAGTGGCGATTGGCAGAAGCTGCACGGATAGTGTCGAAGCAGCTGATTTCGCTTCTTCCGGGTGAGCCTTGGAAACAGTAGAAGGATGATTGAGCGAACTCCGATAGAGATATCGGGGATGATTTATCAGCACACATTTAGCAAGCGACTTGGAAATAATTTAACGAGATGCATGAACCAGATCATGAAAGTCATGATGTAAGAGTTTTCTGATGGGGACATAGCCAGATTGGATTTCGCAACTATTAAGCAGTCTACCCAAGTGGTGATTTTTTTGATGCTTCAATTCTGGCTTGATGCAATTTGAATTGGGATATGCAAGTCCAATTCGGTATACTTCGCCTATAGCAATAATAGTAATGCAATTGACCTCAGACATAGTGGAGTTCTGACAAATGAAGCATAATGGTAATGGCAATCTGTCCGACTTGGGTTTTCTGAGCGGCGGAAACATGCACTATCTCGAGTCGCTGTATGCGGAAACCATGAAAACAGAAGGGGCAGTCCCTTCAGAGGAGTCAGTATCCCACTGGCGTTCCGTTTTTGCATCGCTTCCGGCCGTAGTTCCACACGATATCAAGCTGGGGGGTTCAAAAACCTGGCTGGAGACAGCCGAGCACAAGCAGGAACGAGTAGCCCGGCTTATCATGACCTACCGCATGCAGGGGCATCTAAGAGCCGATATTGACCCGATTGGAGTCATGCCCAGGGGCGAAGCGACAGAGCTTGACCTATCGGAATTCGATTTGAATGAGGCGGATCTCGACAGCGATTTTGATGTTGGCGGCATGGGACCCGGTGGCAGAATGGCCCTTCGTGATATCCTGTCGTTCCTGCAGAAAGTATATTGCGGATCGATTGGCTATGAAATCAACCACATCAATTCCAGAGAAAAACGTCTATGGCTCTGTAGACGAGTTGAGTCAGTATTTCCAGAAAATTTCTGCGATGCCGATGACCGGCTCAAAACCCTTGAGCGGCTAGTTGCCGCCGAAGGACTTGAAAAATACCTGCATACCAAATACGTAGGACAAAAACGGTTTTCTCTGGAAGGCGGTGACTCCCTGATTCCCATGGTTGCCGATCTGGTGCAGCAGTTCGGCGCCAAGGGAGTGAAAGAAGTGGTCATTGGCATGGCACACCGTGGTCGACTGAATGTTTTGGTCAATATACTCGGCAAATCCCCGAAAGAGCTGTTCAGCGAGTTCGAGGGGAAATACGATTTTGAAGACGATGAGACCAGTACCGGTGACGTCAAATACCATCAGGGCTTTTCTTCCGACATCAAAACACCGGCAGGTAATGTTCATGTCGCTCTTTCGTTCAACCCATCGCATCTTGAAATCATTAATCCGGTGGTTCAGGGTTCGGTGCGGGCCAGGCAGGAGCGCAGGCATGACACCGAAAGAAGCAAGGTAGTGCCCATCCTCGTCCATGGAGATGCTTCCTTCGCTGGTCAGGGCGTTGTCATGGAGACATTGAACATGGCGCAAACGCGCGGGTATTCAACCGGTGGAACCGTTCATATTATCATCAATAACCAAATTGGCTTTACCACGAATGCCCTGGACGCCCGTTCCACTCTGTATTGCACTGAAGTCGCAAAGCTTGTGCAGGCACCAATCTTTCACGTGAACGGCGATGACCCCGATGCCGTAATGTATGCGACCCGCTTGGCGTTGGAATATCGCATGAAATTCAGGCAGGACGTGGTTCTGGATCTGGTTTGCTATCGACGCCATGGCCACAATGAGGCGGATGAGCCAAGCATCACCCAGCCGATCATGTACAGCACCATTCGCAAGCACAGGACCCCTAGGGAAATCTATGCGAAAACCCTGATTGATCAGCGGGTGGTCACTGAAAAAGGCGTGCAGGACATGATCAGGGCCTACCGTGACCGTCTTGACAAGGGAAAGGTGGTCGCTGGTCAGGTTATTGACCCGAACAAGGCGCTGGTGACCATCAACTGGGATCCCTATCTGGGTGGAGAATGGCGCGAGGAAGCCAGTACCCAGGTTGTGGCCAGGCGGCTAGGTGAATTAGCCGAGATTCTCTCCAGAACGCCCGATGGCTTCACGGTCCACCCGAAGGTTCAATCGATTCTCCAGGACCGGATTGCAATGGCCAAAGGGAGCAGGCCGTTTGACTGGGGTTGCGCTGAAATGCTGGCTTATGCAACCCTTATTGATCAGGGCTACCTGGTCAGGCTGTCCGGTCAGGACGCAGGGCGCGGTACTTTTTCGCATCGCCATGCAACCTTGCATGACCAGAAACTGCCTGATGCGACCTTGCATGACCAGAAACTGGCAAGAACGCATATTCCTATGCAGCACAACATTGCCGACAATCCGAGCAACTTCCTTGTCATTAATTCCCTGCTGTCAGAAGAGGCTGTGCTGGGTTTTGAATATGGATATGCCACTACCGAGCCGAATGCTCTGGTCATCTGGGAAGGTCAGTTCGGTGACTTTGTCAACGGTGCACAGGTTGTGATCGACCAGTTCATCTCGAGCGGCCAGTCTAAATGGGGACGTATTTGCAGCCTTGTCATGTACCTTCCCCATGGCATGGAGGGCCAAGGGCCGGAACACTCATCTGCCAGGCTTGAGCGCTTTCTGCAGTTATGCGCGAATAACAATATTCAGGTCTGCAATCCGACCACGCCTGCCCAGATGTTCCATCTCTTGAGAAGACAGATGCTGCGGAACTTTCGCCGCCCGCTGATAGTGATGACTCCGAAGAGCTTGCTCAGGCACAAGCTTTCCGTGTCAACCAAGAACGATCTTGTCAAGGGTGGTTTTCAGCCGGTGATTGGCGAGATCGACAAGATGGATTCCGCAAAGGTCCATCGCGTCGTGATTTGCAGCGGAAAGGTTTATTACGACATACTGGAGCAGCGTCGTCTGAAGAAGATCAATAATATCGCCGTACTGAGACTTGAACAGCTCTATCCATTCCCTGATCGGGAACTGTTGCAGAAAATGCAGCAATACAAACAGGCTGAAGAAATTTTCTGGTGTCAGGAAGAACCGAAAAACCAGGGTTCATGGTATCAAATCTACTATTCGCTGACCAGACTTCTAAAACAGAAACAGAGATTGAAATATGTCGGACGGGATGAGTCTGCATCACCGGCTGTAGGGTACTATCAGCTTCACATCCAGCAGCAGCAGGATATTGTCAATAGAGTTCTCTCTCTTGAAGACCTGTAGTTTCCGGTATTTGAATAGGAATACACTCAGTAACTTAATTTCATGAGAGATCCAGCATGATTGAAATCAAAGTACCGATTTTGCCAGAGTCGGTATCGGATGCGCTTTTGCTAGACTGGCACAAGTCAGCCGGCGAGCCCGTAATGCGTGACGAAATTCTGGTTGAGGTGGAGACCGACAAGGTGGTTCTTGAGGTGCCGGCGCCGGAAGACGGCATCCTCTCGGAAATCGTTGAACAAGCAGGTGCCACAGTCAATGCCGAACAGGTGCTTGCAAAGCTCGCCCCGGGCTCTGTAGAACCCGAAGCCACTGAAAGTAAAGCAGTTGAAGTACCGTCCCCGGTTCAGGAGTCCTCAGCCGGAACTGATGACGTTCGCCTGAGCCCCGCCGCCCGGCGCATCGTTGATGAACAGGGCCTGGATGCCACCAGAATAGCGGGTACCGGGAAGGATGGACTGATTACTAAACAGGATGCTCTTGAGTATTCATCGGCTGGCAGCAAACCGGTAGCGAGCGATCCCGGGACAGAGAAGCCATCTGCTGGAGCTTCAACCCCGGCGAGCACTTCCCAGGCATTGAACCGGCCTGCGCCCCAAGGAGACAGGGAGGAAATTCGAGAGCCGATGAGTCGGCTGCGCCAGACCATCGCCAATCGCCTGATTCAATCGCAACAAGGCGCTGCTTTGCTGACAACGTTCAATGAAGTCGACATGAAGGCGGTCATGGGGTTGAGATCCAGGTACAAGGACCCGTTTGAGAAAGAGCATGGAATAAGGCTGGGTTTCATGTCGTTTTTCGTTCGGGCAAGCGTGGTTGCCTTGAAACGCTTTCCACTGGTTAACGCCTACATCGACGGAACCGACATCGTCCGTCATCTGTATCAGGATATTGGAATTGCGGTCGCATCGCCGCGCGGCCTGGTGGTGCCGGTTCTTCGAAACTGCGAATCCATGAGCAATTCAGACATCGAGAAGCAGATTAATGACTTTGGGGTTCGGGCTCGCGATGGAAAAATAACCATGGACGAGCTGTCTGGCGGAACATTCACGATTACCAATGGCGGGGTTTTTGGTTCATTGCTGTCCACTCCGATCGTGAATCCTCCACAGAGCGCCATTCTGGGCATGCACAAAATCCAGGAGAGGCCAATGGTCATTGATGGCGAAGTTCAGGCGCGGCCGATGATGTATCTGGCATTGTCCTACGATCACCGGATTGTTGATGGAAAGGAAGCCGTTCAGTTCCTGGTTACGATCAAGGATATGATCGAAGATCCGGCAAGACTGCTTCTCGATTGTTGACCCCTAGACGAAATTATGACAGACAGTTTTGACGTTCTGGTAGTCGGTGCTGGACCCGGCGGTTATGTGGCTGCTATTCGCTGTGCACAGCTGGGCCTGAATACCGCTTGTATTGACAACCAGGTCAACCACAAGGAAGAACCCGCACTGGGCGGTACCTGCCTCAATGTTGGATGCATTCCATCCAAGGCCCTGCTGGAATCCACGGAGCAGTACCACAAACTGATTCACTCCTTTCCAGCTCATGGCATCAAGACCACCAAGGCATCGGTTGATGTGCCAACCATGCAAAAAAGAAAGGAGTCAATTGTTGAAGGATTGACATCCGGCATTGCGCAACTGTTCAAGGCCAACAACGTCATCTCGATTCATGGCTTTGGCAGATTGACCATGGACAATACCGTCAATGTGCTCGATAAAAACGGGAAGATTAGCCGAACGTTGCTGGCCCGTCACATTATCCTTGCTCCGGGATCAATGCCGTCTCATCTGCCAACTATCCCCTTTGATCATGAATTTGTGGTGGACTCCACCGGTGCGCTGAATTTTGAGAAGGTTCCGAAGCGGCTGGGAATAATTGGTGCCGGGGTAATCGGGCTTGAACTCGGCAGTGTCTGGAACCGACTCGGTTCCGAGGTCACCTTGCTGGAAGCATTGGATGATTTTCTTGCTCTGGCAGACCATCAGGTCGCTGCAGAGGCGAAACGACAATTTGCCAAGCAGGGCATGAACATCCATCTGGGTGCGCAGGTCAATAAATTATCCAAATCCAGGACCGGATTGGCTATTCATTACACCGAAAAGGAAAAAGAGTCATCCATTGACGTTGACAGAGTGGTCGTCGCGATTGGTCGACGGCCTGCAACGGAGGGAGTGGTATCCGCGGATAGCGGGGTTGGTGTTGATGATCGCGGTTTCATTCAGGTTGATGATGAATGCCGAACCAATGTTCCGAATGTCTGGGCGATTGGAGATGCAGTCCGGGGTCCCATGCTGGCGCATAAAAGTTCAGAGGAGGGCATGGCAGTCGCAGAGCGAATAGCCGGTGGCAAGCCACATGTAAATCTTAACATCGTCCCATGGGTCATCTACACATCACCCGAGATCGCGTGGGTTGGCCTGACAGAAAAACAGCTGCAGGACGCAGGGCATGACATTCGGGTTGGCTCTTTTCCTTTTGCTGCTACGGGCCGTGCCAGAGCAATGGAAGAACCAAACGGCTTTATCAAAATGATTGCAGATGCCAGGACGGACCGGCTGCTGGGCGTGCACATGGTTGGTCCGCATGTATCCGAGCTGATTAATGAATGTGTATTGGCGATGGAATATCAGGCGAGCTCCGAGGATTTGGCGCGAACCATTCATGCGCATCCATCTCTGTCTGAGGCGATTCACGAGGCTGCATTGGCTGTCGACAAGCGCGCAATTCACAGAGTCAATTGACTTCTTCAACCTGCTTGCAGGGAAGGGCTTGCCATTTCAGATTGAAAACCCAAGCCATTACCATATTTCCGCAAGCGACAGGTATGGGCATGACGACATTGGGGGGATTCTGCAATCATGGCTGAGTGGTTAGGGATTTCTCATTTCTTTGAACTTTCCACCACGGAAGCGATTGCCGGCTTCTTTACTCCGCTTGGCGTGTTTGCGCTGGTCTTCCTCTTGCAAATCACTCTGCCTGCGAGGAAAGTTACGGGATACGTTGTAGATCCTGATACTGGACAGCCTCGCCAGTATCATTTGAATGGGCTTTTGGTGTTCCTGGTTCTTTGGGTCATCTGGGTGCTCGAATTATTCGGTATCCCCCGTGATTGGTTTTACCGATCCACAATTTATGCGGTAGCAGGCGGAAGCGTTTTTTCAATCATTTTCATGATTTTGGCAATCTATACACAGCCAAAACGTGAAGACAGCACCCCAATTATGGATTTCTGGACAGGTCGTGTTCGTGAAAAATCCCTATTCAACAAGCGCTTTGACGTCAAGATGTACCTGTATGTCGTGGGTGGCAGCATGCTCTCTCTGAATGCGCTGTCCGCCTCAGTTTGGCATTATCAGGAATTTGGCTATGCATCAAACCCGGGAGTATTTATCTTTTCGGCATTGTTCAGTCTCTACATACTCGATTATTTTATTTTCGAGCGGGCCATGTTGTATACCTTTGACCTGATTCATGAGGGGTTGGGTTTCAAGCTGTTCTGGGGCGGACTGGTAATCTACGGGTGGATATTCACAATGCCTCTATGGGGCATGGCGGCACTGCCGCACCCTGATTTCCACTGGCATGAGTTGTCGACCGCAAATGGGAAATGGAGCCCTGTATTGCCTACTGACTTTGGCATCACCCACGGGTGGACAGTTTTCTGGCTATTCGGCACGACAGGCTTGTTCATCATCGGCTGGAGTATTTCTCGCTTGACCAGTCTGCAGAAATACACCTTCAAGCGTTGGCCGGAACGCAAGTTCTTGGGCATCATTGAACCGGAATTCATTGATGCGGGCGAGCGCAAGATTCTCTGCAGCGGCTTTTGGCGTGTCGCGCGCCATTTCAGTTACATGGGCGAGATGATGCTCGCGATAGCGGTAGTATTCATGTTTGGATATCCGGGCAATTTTTGGTCCTGGACGTATACCGTATTCATTATTTCAATGATGCTGTTCCGCCAGGTTGATGATGACAGGCACTGTGCCGAGAAGTATGGACCTGAGAATTGGGCCAAGTACAGGAAAATGGTGAAGTACCGAATCATCCCGGGTATCTATTGATCTTCTGTTCGATGCCACCCAGTTATAAGCCTTTAATATGGACACTGTTGGCTCCGGAAGGTTTTCGATCCCACTATCGCGATTTTCGGGCATTTCTTCCACAACAAAATACCGGTACGGGGGCAACATGCCACCATCCCGGCACTTTTTCCGGATTTTCGGCACAAGCCCGGCAATTTCCGCCAATGCCATCCGGGGCATGGCGGGCAAAAGTCCGGACTGCCGGACCTGGAAACCGGCCTGAGCGGCGAATATTCCGGCACGGCAGGCATTCATCCGGGTAATCCCCGAGTCAACAGTGTCCTGATGAAAGGTTATAAGCTCAGGAGCTATCTGGAGACACAAGTATCGACATACTGAACATTTGACTCAAATTGAAGGTTTTATCCGTTCAAGATATATGGTTAATCTTACCGATATCACATATTGCAGTATAAAATCTCAGTTAAGAAAAAACATAAATGTCATCTGCCCAAGCAAGTTGCCAATGCCTTATCACCGATCAAGTATTGTGACCCGATCCATTTATTCCAAGAGAAAGTTCTGGAGAAGACTTCATGACTGAACTGAGTTTCAAAGGCAAGGAGTTCGTATACAACCATCATCTGGCAGTTCCATTTCGTCCACTCATCACACATGCAGAAAAGGGTATCGGCGAGACCACCCTTGATGGCAATCTCATCATTCATGGTGACAACCTTCACGCCCTGAAATCCCTTCTTCCACATTATGCGGGTAAGGTCGACTGCATTTTCATTGACCCGCCTTACAACACCGGAAACGAAAATTGGTGCTACAACGATAACGTGAACGCACCCATGATTCGAGAATGGCTGGACTCCAATCCTGTCGGGATTGAGGATGGACTTCGACATGACAAGTGGTGTGCAATGATGTGGCCACGACTTCGATTGCTCCACGAATTACTAGGTGATACTGGCTTGTTTTTCATGGCTTTAGATGACAATGAAATACACAATGCGCGTGCAATTCTGGACGAAATATTTGGATCCGAATGCTTTTTGGCAACAGTATCATGGGTTAAGCGCTATACGAGATCGAACAACGCCAATCTATTCTATTCAATGAAGGATTATCTCATTGCATATCGAAGAAGTGACCATGTGAAATCACTAAAGGAACCTCGAAGTAACGAAGCCGATGCGGGGTATCGAAACCTGGATGAAGATCCACGAGGCCCATGGATAACGTCGTCATACGTAAACCCTGCAACCAGGGAACAACGGAAAAACCTGTCTTATGCGATTGAAAGGCCTTTCGACAAAATGACAGTAGAGCATCCTACTCATGCATGGAAGTACTCGGTTGAAGAGCATAGGAGGCATGTCCAAGAGTCACGTCTTTGGTGGGGCATTGACGGGAAAGCTGAATATCCTCGACTCAAACTGTACCTTTCTGAAGCCGGAAACATGGTTCCTGTTGACGTATGGGATTGGTCCAAGGTGGGTTCGTCCGACGATGGCAGTGCCAAAATAAAGGAGATATTTGGATCAGCTGTATTCGATAACCCGAAGCCAGTAAGTCTCATTAAAAAGATAATTTCGCTTGTCAATCGGAACGATGCGCTGTTTTTGGATTCTTTCGCTGGTTCAGGTACTACTGCTCATGCGGTGCTTGAGGCAAATAAGAATGACGGGGGTAATCGTCGATTTATTCTCGTAGAGATGGAGAATTATGCTGACGAACTTATAGCTGAGCGTGTCCGTCGTGTAATTGATGGATACAGCTACTCAGGAACTCAACGTACCGAGCTGCTGCGTGAGAAAATCACCTGGTCGAAGCTACTGAATGCACACAAATTGATCGAGTCCGTTCAGGGAATTGAGAACCTTCATGCTAAAGAGTGTGAAACCATCAATAAAACAATCAAGGACGGAGAATTGATCGTCACTGGCGAGACACCCGTGGAAGAACGAGCGGAGGGCTTGGGTGGAGCCTTTGCTTACTGCACTCTTGGTGAACCTGTAGAGCTGGACAGGATATTACAGGGAGAGGGTCTGCCCCCTTACACAAGCCTTGGGGCGGTTCTGTTTCAGATGGCAACAAGCAGAGTACTCGACTCAAATCATCTGCGGGAAGCAGACTTTTATATTGGAGAAGCTGAAGGACAGCATGTATGGCTGATCTACAAACCGGACCTGGAATGGCTAAAGTCACCAGACGCAGCCTTGACGCTGACTCGGGCAAAAACCATTGCAGCTTTCGATGAGGACATGAAGCATCTGGTCTTCGCACCGGCGCGTTATGTTAGCCAGAAATTGCTCGCTGAGCAAAATCTGCCGATCGAGTTCCTCCCGTTGCCGTTTAGTCTTTATCGCCTTGATCGGGGTTGAGGGTGATGTTCCGTCAATTGGAATATCAGGAGCGTGTTCTGGCCGCAATCAGCACCTACCTGGATAATTTGAGGGCTAAGAAGTCGACCGCAGATGAAATTGAAAAATTAGCTGCGGCGAATCCACATCTGGCCAATGCAATGATGCCGCGTGACTTTGCCGCTGATGCCTGGGCATCAATCAAGGCGGATGGGCTGTTGCCAGCCTCTCGCTCCCACATGCCGTATTCATCTCGTCACGATGGCTGCAAGAGATCCGTGCCGAACATTGTGCTGAAAGTGCCGACTGGAGGTGGCAAGACTTGGCTTGCCGTTTTAGGCGTCTCCAAGATCATGGGGAAATATCTTGGCAGCAACACCGGTTTCGTGCTTTGGATTGTTCCCAGCGAAGCAATCTATACCCAAACCCTCAAGAATCTGCGTGATCGGCAACATCCCTACAGGCAGGCACTTGACCGGGCTGCTGCTGGACGTGTCCGAATCATGGAGAAGTCAGACCGGCTCGATGCCCGGGATGTAGATACGCACCTCTGCATCATGCTCCTGATGCTGCAGTCCGCAAACCGTCAGACCAAGGAAACCCTGAAGATGTTCCAGGCTCGAGGTGACGTGCACGGGTTCTTTCCGCCAGAAGGTGATCAGCAGGCACATGGCGAAGTTTTTCAGAATGCCCCGAATCTCGATGGATACAATGACCTCTTTCCGATGGTTAAAGATTCTCTTGGTAATGCTCTTCGAGTGATCCGACCTGTCGTGGTCATGGACGAGGGACACAGGGCAATTTCCGATCTGGCATACACTACATTATACGGATTCAACCCATGCCTTGTACTGGAACTGACAGCGACTCCGAAAGATGTGCGGTCTCGGGGCGGAATGAATCCAAGAGAAGGCCGCTATGCAAATGTTCTGGTTGAGGTTACAGGCAAGGAGCTTGATCGTGAAGGAATGATCAAGATGCCATTGAACCTTGATTCTAGGCAAGGGGTTGATTGGCGGACGACCCTCAACACAGCACTCGACAAGCTGAATGAACTAAATTCGGCTTCGATGCACCTTGCGGCTAATACCAACCGACATATCCGGCCAATCATGCTTATCCAGGTTGAACGCACAGGAAGTGATCAACGGGACAGCGGCCATATACACGCAGAGGATGTGAGGAACTTTCTGCTCATGCTAGGCTTCGATGAGGGGGAGATCGCTGTAAAGACAGCCGAACAGAATGATCTTCGTCAGCCTGAAAAGCAGGATTTGATGTCACCGACGAACCGGGTTCGTGCCATCATCACGAAACAGGCCCTTCAGGAGGGCTGGGACTGTCCATTTGCGTATATATTATGTTCCCTAGCGGCGAGCTCCAACCTGCAGGCACTGACACAGCTGGTAGGCAGAATCCTGCGTCAACCGCATGCCTTGAAGACAGACATTGACGTTCTCGATGAATGTCATGTCTTTACCCATCATGCTGAAACGGCCAGGGTCGTTGAAGCAATAAAGAGAGGGTTGGAACAGGATGGGCTTGGCGACCTAGTCCTTCAGGTATCAGAGAACGACGAGTTTCAACCGGGTAACCTCTCGATAGCAAGAAAAAACAAACGCCGCCCGGAGTTTCAATTAAAACAGATTTACCTACCACTGGTCATGCTTGCAGATGGAAAAGGAGTGCGTGAACTGGACTACGAAACTGATGTTCTGTCACGCATAGACTGGCAGGGTTTCTCCCCTGAAAACGTTGCCGGTAGAATTCCCGGCAATGCCCAGGCTACGGAAGGCCAGCTTCAACGCATCTGGTTACGCCGACACAGTACTGAACCTGAACATCTTTCCACGGAATATGTTGGTGTTAATGATGAAATGCTTGCTTTCGACCCTGCCCATGCGGTGCGCATGATTCTGGATATCGTACCTAATCCCTTTATAGGAAGGGAAATCGTCGGACGTCTGATTACCGCTCTCAAGGAGCATGGATTCAACGATGTTAAGCTGGGAAGGCTTGCCAGGTTAATCACGGAGGAACTGCGCAAGGACCTGGACACGTATCGCAACGACATTGCCGAAAACATCTTCAAGCAGGATGTTGAGGCTGGTTGCATCCAGTTTCGCTTGCACATTGACGGCGATAACTGGGAGATGCCGATGGCGGTGGAAACCATGGAACCTGAAGACTCTCGTCAAATAGTCGGCAGAACGGGTAGTCTGCTCCAGAAAAGTCTTTTCTCTCCCGTCTATGAGAATGAATTCAACAACGATGAGCGCGAAATCGCCGTCTACCTTGACGGCGAATCAGCATTGATCTGGTGGCATCGGAATGTCGCCCGTCGTCAGTATGGCATTCAGGGATGGAAGAAGGCCAAGGTCTATCCAGACTTCATCTTCGCTGTCGGTCAGCAGGATAATACGAATCGGATCATGATTCTGGAAACCAAGGGTGATCAACTCGACAACAATATGGACACCGACTATAAACGCCAGCTGCTTGCTTTCCTATCGGAAAACTTTACTTGGCAAAATGTCAAGCCTGTTGGGGAACTTGAAATGCTGCAGAATGACGGTGATACCGTTCATTGCGAGCTCGTCCTCATGAACGAGTGGAAGTCAAGACTACCCGAATTCTTCAGGGAATCCACAATTTCCCGGTCATTCCATGATCAACCTGTGAAAATCCCATGACAGCGTTTTCATGCCGAATTGAGAGTGCGACAATTTAATTTGCCTCATGCCTGACAACATATCAAAGACCATGGTCCGAAGCCCGCAAAGCAGGCAAGCCAAGACTGTCGATTTTTTTGATTTTATGCTGAACGCATGCTAGGAATGTAGGTCAGCCATGTCATTGGCATCCAGCATGTTTGTCAATTTACCCAGATAGCTTCCATAATGCCTGGTTCAAGGACGCATGACTATACATCATGAAATATTCAGGGCCTACGATATTCGTGGAGTGGTTGACAAGACTTTGAATGCCGATATCGTCCGTTTAATTGGTGGTGCGCTTGGCACAGAAATGCGGATGCTCGGAAGCCAGATAGCCGCTATTGGTCGAGATGGCCGAAAATCTAGCCAGGATTTCGCTGAAGCGCTATGCGAAGGTCTTATATCGACTGGTTGTAATGTGATTGATGTAGGCATGGTGCCAACGCCCACTCTCTACCATGCCGCATCTCGGATTTCGGGCGGCACAGGCTTTCAGGTCACCGGTAGCCACAATCCATCCCAGTACAACGGCATCAAGATGATGATCAAGAGGGACACGCTTGCCGGAGAAAGAATCCAAAAAATAAAGGATCAGGCCTTGGCCAGGAATTTTTCGAGCGGGCAGGGACAATACTCGAGAATGGATATCCGATCCGACTATATTGCCTCGATTCTGGGGGATATCCAGCTCCAGAAAACCTTCAAGGTAGTTATCGACTGTGGCAATGGTGTAGCCGGTTCCATAGCCCCTGAATTATTCAGAAGCATGGATCTGGAAGTGGTCGAGCTCTACTGTGAGGTTGATGGAGATTTTCCGAATCATCATCCCGATCCAAGTGTCCCTGAAAATCTCGATGACTTGATCAATGCAGTGCGTGAATCGGAGGCTGACCTTGGTTTTGCTTTTGACGGTGATGGAGACCGTTTAGGCATTGTTTCTCCAACGGGGCAGATCATATGGCCAGACCGGCAAATGGTTTTGTTTTCGGATGCGGTTCTTGCGCAAAACCCGGGTTCCCAGATTGTCTTTGATGTCAAATGTTCCCAGATACTGGCCAGATCGATCGCAGCAGCTGGCGGAGAACCCATTATGTGGAAAACCGGTCATTCATTCATGAAGGAAAAGATCAAGGAATCCGGTGCACCTTTAGCAGGGGAGATGAGCGGACACATTTTTTTCAATGACCGTTGGGGTGGGCTTGATGACGGAATTTACGCAGCAGCCAGGATGTGTGAACTGCTGAGCGAGAAAGCTGAACCACCCAGTCAGGTCTTTTCCGCCATCCCCGATACCGTAAACACTCCGGAATTGAAAATAAGCCTGAATGAGGGGGAGCCTTTCAAAATTGTCGAAGCACTTGTTCAGTCAGCGGTTTTTGAGAATGCCGAGGTCTCTTTCATCGATGGTCTTAGGGTGGACTTTGAAGATGGGTTTGGGTTGGTGAGGGCATCGAATACCACACCTTCGATAACCATGAGATTTGAATCAACCAGTCGGCAAGCGCTTGACTCGATCATTGGTCAATTCCGGAAGGAGTTGAAGAAAGTCAGGCCGGATCTCGAGATTGCGTATTGACGGCATGGCCTAGCGTAGATTGGCTATGTGCTCTAATAGGCTCAAGGAATTGAGCGAATCATCTTCGTGACCATACTGGACAGCTCTGGCATTTCAAGCCGGGCAAGCTGCAGATGAGCTCTCCTCAGGTGCTCTCTTGCAAAATCTGCATCCTGATTGGACTCGTAAAGCAGGCTCAAGACTCCCGGCTGTCGGTAAAACATTACGCGTTCGGGGACTTGCTTCAGATAGCTGTTGGCCAGGGATCGGAATTTCCACGCTCGAGAGACCTCGCTTTGAGCCTGATAGTATAGATACAGGCGTTGGTAATCGCGGGCCCTTCCCACTTGCTGAAGTTGCAGCTCAAACATTGTATTTCTGTGGTTGAGATCGTTTCGAAGGTTCTCAATTGCATCGGCATCGATGAGTGAATCCGCATAATTCTCCAGAATATCAATTGCCTGCAGGACTCGACCGGATGAAGCAAACATTCGCAAAGACTCAATCAACGAGGTACGTGCCTCATTAACCTTGTTTTCAACCGAATAAAGTTCGATGAGCGAATAGTGGGCACTTGCTACAGATGCAAAGCGATAGATGGAGTTGTTGCGTTCGATTGAGTTGAGGATAAATCCAAGAGCGATATCCGGCTCATTGTTGACCAAATACCAGCGGCCAATTTGCAGATCATCGTAGGCGCGTCCTGCAGTCATGGCGATAACACGATTGCGTACATATAGATACCCAAGCTGGAGATTCACATAAGCAATGCCGGGCTCATAATTCTCGCTCTGAAAAACGCTCATTGATTCTTGAAGGTAGACTTCCGCAGTATGCATTTGCTGGGCTTGAATGGCCTTGTGTCCCAAAATACAGAGTAGCAGCCCAAGTCGAACCATCTGGCCTTCAGATAATGCCTCCTCTATTTCCTGATAAAGAACCTCTGTTTGGGTCGCCATGTTGCTGGCATGATCTTCACTTGCTCTGCTGTTTGCCTGCTCGATCAGATGCTGAATATGGTACTGGGGGATATCGTATTCAATCAGGGCATCGTCAATGTCATGTCGAACTATTCGCTCCGGCGGACGATGTTTGACAGCTGGTGGCTCGGGTTCTGGGACATGAACAATTTCAGCCAGAGGATTCCAGGCTTCGCTTGCAAGAAGAATGATAAAACTGGAAAGAGTGAACACAACGAAACACTCGATCGGGAAAATTGTCATTTTCCGAACCAGAAACTTTATGAATTGAACCATCATGGGGCGAATGTGGTTGACCACATACTGAGGGTCTTGCGTTCATATGCAATGATATGAAATATGACTTATTTTAACCCCTGAAAATTTCCCTTGCCCAGAATGAGAATCGAAAAAGCCGGTTTTTGCAATCAATCCAAAAAGGTTCCTAATTACCACCAATCATAAGTCATGTTTCAGGAGGTTTTCTGGCATAGGCGGCGTTACTCGGGGCGAGATGGCATTTGTCCTCGCTCCGCAGCGTTCGAGAAATTCGTTGAGGCTGAGGCCTTTCTGGAACTGGACAGGATTGCACATCATAGTATGCTCCTTTTTAATCAAATGTTTATATCTATCCTGCTGTATCACAAAACCCACTTATGATTGGTGGTAATTAGGAAATTTTTTGATGCCACGACGGATGACGTGGAAACAGCATTTCAATTGGATGAAAAGCCCGAGGAAAAACGGTTCTATTCTCTTTCAAATGTTATGAATTTCCTTGATGGAGTTTTTAATAATCAAGCGGATCAATTACGTCGTGATTTCATTAAAATGGTTGCTTTTGATGCCTTCATTGGGGCAC
>JAPOSW010000045.1 GCA_026709505.1 Gammaproteobacteria bacterium
ACATCGGCCCACTTCTGAATGCGTAATGGCTTTGCCTGCTGGCGCCATCAGCCCAGTACCTCCTATAGACCCTGTTTGCGCCCGCTCCTGTTTTGAAGCGGGGCATTTCTTTCACATATTCCCGAAAGAGATGCCCGAAAGCCTCCTCTTGTTTCCCACTGGCCGCTCCCGTTCAGTCTTCACAGCCCTTTGCATTCTTGGAGAACCGCTCTATCGGGGGGAGCCTGCCCGGGGGATTTCAGCTGATCGGGTATGAATAGCCCTTCAAAATGCGCTCACAGGGCTTTCCATGGGCCCGGGATTACGATTTAACGTCTGGGATGAATCCGGTCCAGAACTTCATCCGCAGACCGGGATGCAGACCGTCGTGAAGCCGTTCGGATTGTGCATGCAGAAGCGGGCCGGAGCCTGCATGGCCTAGTCGCCGTTGATCATTCCAGTGGTCGTGTCGTCCCGGGACGTAGCCGGGAGCGCTGACGGCAACAGTACCGCCGCCGCACATGCGATGGCTATCGCGGCAGGTAACCGGCATCTACCGCCCCTCGGATTTTTGAAGGATGCCTGTTGGGTCATGTTTCATGGAAATATTGCTGACAGAGTGATTGTTAATGAATTTCATATAGGCATGACCCCCAAATCGCCAAATTGCGCTCAGGATGATTTTGTTTTGGGGAAGTACGAACACTACCGCCGGTACGCATAGCACTTGCACAAGGATGGCAGAACGCTGCACGGTTCAATCAGCAACAACCGGTAAACCGCAGCCATGATGTTGTTGCAGCGCCATTCACAAAATATAGCGAGACAGATCCTGGTCTTCGGCCAACTCGCTCAAGTAACGGTCCACGTACTCAACATCAATCTCGACTTTCTGACCAAAACTGTCCGCAGCCTCAAATGAAATGACTTCCAGCAAGCGCTCCATGACCGTGTGCAGCCTGCGTGCTCCGATGTTTTCAGTCTGTTCATTGACCTGCCAGGCAATCTCTGCAACCCGCTTTATCGCATCTTCAGCAAACACCAGTTCAACGCCTTCCGTATTCATGAGCGCAGTATACTGCTCGGTCAGAGACACATCCGGTTCAGTCAAGATGCGTACAAAGTCATCGATAGCCAAGGCGCGAAGTTCAACCCGGATCGGCAAGCGGCCCTGCAATTCAGGAATCAAGTCTGACGGCTTGGACAGCTGGAAGGCGCCCGAGGCTATGAACAGGATATGATCGGTCTTGATCATTCCATACTTGGTTGAAACGGTAGAGCCTTCGACCAGGGGCAGCAAGTCCCGTTGCACACCTTCCCTCGATACGTCCACGCCCCGATGCCCTTCGCTTGACCGACCGACTATCTTGTCAATTTCGTCAAGAAACACGATGCCGTGCTGCTCTACTTTCTCAAGCGCCAGCGCCTTGATATCCTCGTCATTGATCAAGTTGGAAGCCTCGGTCTCGGTCATGATCTTGAGTGCCTCACTGACCCGCATCTTGCGCATTGAGGTTTTCTGTCCAGAAAGATTCTGGAACAATCCCTGCAGCTGACTGGTCATTTCTTCCATGCCGGGTGGAGCCATGATCTCTACTCCGAGACTCGGATTGTTGACCTCGATCTCAATCTCCTCGTCATCAAGCGTTCCCTCGCGCAGCTTCTTCCGGAAATGCTGCCGCGCCGCGCTGTCACTTCCCGTATCGCCTTTGCGTCCCGGGGGAACCAGCGCATCCAGCACTCGCTCTTCTGCCTCCTCTTCAGCAATCGACATGACCTTGTCCATCGCCTGTTCCCGGGTCATCTTGATCGACATGTCCATCAAATCCCTTATGATCGAATCAACCTCACGCCCCACATACCCGACTTCCGTGAACTTGGTAGCCTCAACCTTGATAAAAGGTGCGTTTGCAAGGCGCGCGAGACGTCGTGCGATTTCGGTCTTGCCCACTCCGGTTGGCCCGATCATCAGAATGTTCTTGGGCGTTATTTCACGACGCACTGCTTCATCGAGCTGCATGCGCCGCCAGCGGTTTCGAAGCGCGATCGCCACCGCTCGCTTGGCATCCTTCTGGGCAACAATGTGCTTGTCAAGTTCCTCGACAATTTCCCTGGGGGTCATTTCAGTCATTGCAGTCTGTATCCATGCGGTTCAAGATGAAGATTCCGGATCGCCCAGAACCTCGACAGTCACATTGCTGTTGGTGTAGATGCAGATTCTCGATGCGATATCAAGACCGGCCCTGACAACTTGCTCAGCATCGAGTCCGGTATTCTCCATGAGTGCGACCGCGGCCGCCTTGGCATAGTCTCCACCCGACCCGATCGCCATCACCCCCTGCTCTGGCTCAATCACGTCTCCATTGCCGGAAATAATCAGCGACGCTTCATCATCGGCAACCGCAAGCAGCGCCTCCAGCCGTCTGAGCAGCCGATCTGTACGCCAGTCCTTGGCCAGTTCAACCGCCGATCGGACCAGCCCGCCCTGATGTTTCTCGAGTTTGGCCTCGAATCGCTCAAACAGGGTAAATGCATCCGCGGTTCCGCCGGCAAACCCAGCCAGCACACGATCACGGTACAACCGACGCACCTTGTGCGCATTGCCTTTCATGACCGTGTTGCCCAGAGAAACCTGACCATCGCCGCCAAGCACGACTTGCTTGTCCTTGCGCACCGATAATATCGTGGTGCCATGGTATTGCTCCATCTTGACAAAACCTCCAGAGTATTAAGCCCGGTGACTGAACAGCCCAGTCAACGGGATGATTATTTGACCAACTTCAAGTACGGGGCTTTGGTTGAGAGAGTTTCCCGAGTCTCCCCGCCTTCGGCATGCTTTCCGTTTGCCTGATCCTGATGATCGGCCATTGGCTGGGGTTGGGGTTCCTCGTTAAACACCACGCCCTGGCCGTTTTCCCGCCCGTAAATCGCCATCACCGCAGCGACCGGGATGACCACCTGGAAAGACTTGCCGGAAAAACGTGCCGCAAAGACAATTTCGCGGTTGCCGATGACCAGCTGATCCACTGAACGGGGATGAATATTCAGAATAATCCGACTGTTCTGAATGTACTGGCTCGGCACAACCACCCCTTCATAGCCGGTATTGACCAGAATCTGCGGGGTATGCTGGTTGTCTGTCAGCCAATCATTGATCGCACGAATGATGTAGGGCTTTGTGCCCACCGGATATTCGCTGCTGAAATTCTCGTTGACCCCGATACCCATATGACCCACCCGGAACACTCAATTAACGCATCGCTCTTTCGACTTCGCTCAGACTGAGCTGAAAAGACTCCCGCTTGAAGATATTCTGGGAATACCTGAGAATCGGGCTTGCCGAGGCGGGCAGCTGAATATCCATGTTCGGCAAGCGCCATAGCAAGGGACCCATGTAGGCATCGACCAGCGAATATTCGGGACCCAGAAAATAGTCCTGGTCCTGAACGATTTGCGCCATGGAGATAAATCCGGCAAGCAGGCTTTTCTTGAGCGAGTCCGGCAGTGTCCGCAACATTCCTGTACCCATTCTATGCAGCGGATTCAGCCAGTCTCGGGTCATGCGGTAAATCAGCAATCGGGCCTTGGCGCGAATCACCGGATCAACCGGCATCAGAGGCGGATAGGGATATCGCTCATCCAGATATTCCGTAATCACGGACATGTTGTACAAGGAGATTTCCCGGTCAATCAGAACCGGAAGTTCAAGAAATGGATTGTGCGTGCTGATTCTCTCTGCATCTTCATCTTCGGACACATACTCAACCTTGAGCTCAATGTCCTTTTCGTAGAGCGCCGATCGGCAGCAGTGACTGAATATATCGGCCGGGTCGGACAACAAGGTCATTGACGACCTTCGATCCAGTTCGGAGATATCCTGATTGTCATCCATTTGGCGGCTCTCAATGGACATCGCGCCAATACTCCCTTTTCAGAAACCACGTCAACACGGCGAAAATGAGCAGGAAAAACATCGTCCAGACACCCCAGCGGATACGGTCAGCCCTGCTCGGCTCAGCCATGTAGTACAGAAAATTGGTCAAGTCCTCCATCGCATGGTCGAACTCTTCCTGGGTCAGCGTGCCCTCGCGAACCAGCTCAAAACCCGTGATTTTCCGGGTCTCATAGCCGGCATCATCGACCGACGTGGTGTAAACCGGTTTCTGGATACCCTGCTTGGTCCACATCACATGCGGCATCGCTACATTGGGAAACACCGAGTTATTCCATCCGCTGACCGTTGAGTCATCCTTGTAAAAGGAGCGCAAGAAGGTGTACAGCCAGTCGGGGTCACGCAATTTGCCAATCAGCGTCAGGTCGGGAGGCGCAATGCCGAACCATGCTTCTCCATCCTCTTTTGCCAGTGTAGTGGTCATGGGATCGGCGATCTTGCGATCATCGAAAATCATGTTCTCCCGGACCACCTGTTCAGGAATGCCAAGATCTTCAGCCATGCGGTTGTAGCGCATGAAATGCGCACTGTGGCACGACAGGCAGTAGTTGACAAACAGTCGTGCACCGTTCTGCAGGGAAATCCTGTCCTTGATGCCGTAGTCGTAATGATCCAGCCTGATGTCATAACCGCCTGCCGCAGGCACGGAAGCAGGAGCCAGAAAACCGATAATCAACAATAAAAGACGGTACTTCATTGGGTCAGCCTCTCCGGGAGTGGCTTGGCCGGCTCTGGCATGATCAGAGGCTTGATGCCCAGCATGAACAGCACCAGGACCGAGAGCACGGTATAACTGATCTTGTGCGTGAAACTGGGTCCGCCGCTCCACAGAAACCACCAGTAGACAATGGTCGCAAGAACCGATAGCACCGATATCGCAAGCAGCCCCTTTGCAAACAGGGGCAGTGGCTGCCCTGCCGAGCTGAAGCATGGAAAGAGCAGGAAAAACAGCATGTACAGCAAAGTAAAGAACTGCGACATGATGGTGAGGTTGGTGGTCGGCGCCTGAATCCCCAGCCAGCCGAGCACCAGGAAGGTAACCACAAACAGCCCGAGAGCCAGACGGGTGGTTGGGCCCTTGTAGCGAACCGAACGCACCGGACTGCGGTCCAGCCAGGGCAGTACGAAAAACAGTGCAATCGAGATAAACATCGCCAGCACTCCCCATACCTGTGTTCCGGCAAAACTCGGGATCGCCCTCAATATGGCGTAATAGGGCGTGAAATACCAGACTGGAGCAATATGCTCCGGGGTCTTCAGCGGATTGGCCGGTTCGAAGTTGGGCTTCTCAATGAAGAAACCGAACATTTCCGGCATGAAGAATACAATGGCCAGAAAGATCGCCATGAACACGACAGCCCCGAGCAAGTCCTTGACCGTATAGTAGGGATGGAAGGGAATGCCATCCTTGGGGGCGCTCTCGCTCCAGCGATTGCCTTTCGGCCCCTTCTTGATTTCGATGCCATCCGGATTGTTCGAACCCGCCTTGTGCAGCGCCACCAAGTGCAGAAATACCAGTCCGGCCAGAATAAACGGCACCAGGTAATGCAGGGCATAGAACCGGTTCAGGGTGATATCCGAAATGACATAGTCACCGCGTATCCATTCGGAAAGCGGCCCGCCGATGATCGGCAGGGTCTCAAACAGGTTCACGATAACCTGAGCACCCCAGTAGGACATCTGCCCCCAGGGCAGCAAATAGCCCAGAAACGCGGTGACCATCATTGCCATGTAGATGACCATGCCGATAATCCAGATCAGTTCGCGCGGATTGCGGTACGACCCGTACAACAGGGCCCTGAACATGTGCAGGTAGATGACCACGAAAAACATCGATGCTCCGGTCGAATGCATGTAGCGCACAAACCAGCCGCCCCACACATCCCGCATGATGTATTCGACGGACGCGAACGCGAGTTCAGCATCCGGCTTGTAATTCATGGCCAGCAGAATGCCGGTCACAATCTGCAGCATCAGAACCAGCGTGGCCAAGCTGCCGAAGAAATACCAGAAATTGAAATTCTTGGGCGCGTAGTATTCGGTAATGTGTTCCCGAACGACATTGCCGACCGGGAACCGGGCATCGACCCATTGCATCAAGGCTTTCATGCGGCCCCCTGGTCTGACCCGATCAGAATGCGGCCATCGTCAAGATAGCGGTGTGGCGGCACTTCCAGATTGGTGGGTGCCGGAACGCCGGCATAAACCCGTCCCGCAAGGTCAAACTTCGAACCATGACAGACACACAGGAAACCGCCCCGCCAATCGTCGTCGAAGGTCACACTGCCAATTTCGGGATGGTACTGCGGCGAGCAGCCAAGGTGTGTACAGATGCCCACTAGCACCAGAATGTCTTCGCGAATGGAACGGGTGGGATTTTGTGCATATTCGGGTTGCTGGTTGCTGTTGGAATCAGGGTCAATCAGCCGATCGACCATGCCGGGCAGCTGCTCAAGCACCTCCGGAGTACGCTGGATAATCCAGACTGGCTTGCCGCGCCATTCAACGGTAACCTGCTGGCCCGGCTCAAGTTTGCTGATGTCGACTTCAACCGGGGCGCCAGCCGCCTTTGCCCTCTCGCTCGGCAATAGGCTTCCTGCAAATGGAACTGCCAAGCCCGTAGCACCCGCAAGACCAAAGCCGGCCGTGGCAATTGTCAGCAGGCGCCGCTTGGAACTGACATTTTCCTGTGTCATTTCGACGTCTTCATCCGTCATCACGAACCTCTGGTTTCTGAAATATAATGTGGCACTGCAAAACAATGTAGCCCTGCAAAACAAGTATCCAGTCACGCAGTGCAAATACCGGACATGATAATTATGAAAGGCGCGATTATATCAGAACTGATAATTGCATTTCCTGCCATCTATGGCAGGAATCCGGGTGAATGAGCATCTCGGTCTGTCAATCAACTTCTTGAAGATCGATTACGATACGGAGTATTTTATGGATATCAAGAACAAGATAGCAGTTGTCACTGGCGCAACCGGCGGCATTGGATTATCCGTCGCAAGCTACCTGATCGGCAAGCAGGTTCAGGCCATTGGCCTGGTCGACCTTTCCGATCGATGTCTAAATGCTGCAGATTCACTGAAGAATACCACAGGCCATCCGGACATCAAGACTTTTTGCGGCAATGTCTGCGACAATGATTTCCGAAAAAGCGTTTTCGCCACTCTTGAGTCGGAATTTGGACCGGTCGGGATTTGCATTACTGCAGCAGGCATATTGCGCGATGGACTGGCTGTACAGGCCGGGAAGCACTCCGGCGACATGGAGCTTTACAGTGACCAGCACTTTCGCCAGGTCATGGAAGTGAATTTGCTGCATCCGATTTACTGGTCGATGCAGACGATCGCCGGAATTGCCGGCAAGCAGCAGCAAGATGGAATTGACAAGTGGAACCCTGAAATGGGCGTGCAGGCCGTCAACATCATGATCGGTTCGGTATCATCCAGGGGCAATCGCGGGCAAATCAGCTATGCATCTGCGAAGTCGGGGCTTCGGGGCGCCTGCGCAACCCTTAACAAGGAAGGCCTGCGGCATGGGGTGCTGACCAAAATCGTCCACCCGGGATTCGTCGATACGCAAATGGTGGACCAGGTCGATGCGGCGTACTATGACAAGTACCTGAAACCGGATATTGGACTTGGACGAAAGATCCGTCCACGGGAAATTGCCGAATGTATCGGCAGTATGATAGAAAATGACCCTTTGACCGGCGAAGTCTGGGCTTCGGCCAGCTTCCGGCCGTTTGCATAACGCTCATGAAAAGAGGAGAAAAGAACATGTCCAGAGAACTTATCGATCAACAGAAAATTGAAACGGCCTTAGCCAGTCTGAACCGGCTGCCTGCTGGAGATTGGACATTCCGCGACAGCAAGCTGCATCGCAAGTTTGTGTTTGACAACTTCATTCAGGCCATGGGATTCATGATGAGTGCGGCACTGGTTGCCGAGAAGATGGATCATCACCCCGAGTGGTCCAATGTCTATAAAACAGTCGAGGTGGCCTTGACAACCCACAGTAGCGGCGGTGTGACGCAACTCGATGTCGATCTCGCAAAACAGATGAAAAGTCTCGCAGATCTATACGGCGCATGAGCATACGTGCCCACTTGCCCAAGGCTGCTGATGCGGTGGTTGTCGGCGGTGGCATCATTGGCTGCTCTACGGCCTATTATCTGGCGCGCGCCGGACTTGACGTAGCGGTATGCGAGAAAGGCTGGGTGGGCTGCGAGCAGTCCACTCGAAACTGGGGGCTGATCCGGAAACAGGGACGTCATCCGGCCGAGATCCCCCTGATCATCCGCTCTCTCAAGCTTTGGCATGAGCTGTCAGCAAGGGCCGATCGCGACATCGGGTTTCGGGTCAACGGCACCCTGTACCTGTCCGAGACTGAAAAACGCCATGAAGCCAATCGAAAATGGCTGGAGCATGCGAGGGCTTTCGATCTCGATACCAAAATGCTCGGCACGGAACAACTCCGCACCGTTGCTCCGGGCATCCGGAACCAAACGAAAGATGCACTGTTTACGCCCAGCGATGCCAGTGCCGACCCCCATCTGGCGATGCAGGCGCTTGCTGATCTAGTCATTAAAGAGGGCGGGCAAATTCTGGAGCAATGCGCGGTGCGGGGAGTCGATGTCGAAGCCGGGCGGGTAGCCGGCGTGATCACCGAGCATGGCCATATCCGGGCACCTTCTGTGGTCTGTGCCGGCGGCGCATGGAGCGGATATTTCTGCAGGCATCTGGGGATTCGGCTGCCCCAGTTGAAGGTCATCTCTTCCGTGATGCAGTCCTTGCCCACCGACTATGTACTGGGCCCGGCCCTGTGGAGTCAGGGCATGGGGCTTCGAAGACGCCCTGATGGCAGCTACATTGTGGCTCCGGCCGGGAAAGCGGACTGCCCGATTACCCCGGATTTCCTGCGTTACGCAAGATCCTATTTGCCGATCTACCGCAATTCGAAGGAAGCCGTCAAGCTGCAGATGACGCGTCGATTTCTGACTGAACTGTCATGGCCAGCAACGCCATCAACTGAACATCGGAGCCCGTTTGAGTGCGAGCGGGTACTGGACCCGAAGCCCAATCATGCCTTGCTCGAAGAAACTCTTGGAAAACTGGGATCAACCTTCCCTGAATTGGCGAACATCAGGGTTTCCAGAACATGGGCCGGCATGATTGACGTAATGCCCGATGAACTCCCGGTGATTGACGAGTACCGTTCATTGCCGGGACTTGTGATCTCGACCGGCTATTCGGGCCACGGCTTCGGCATCGGACCGGGTGCGGGTCAGGCGACCGCGGACTTGGTGCTGGGCAAAACCGATTCGTCTTCCCTCATTTCTGGACTGAAGATCAGCCGCTTGAGCTGATCCTTCCAGGAAAGCTTGATTCTACCTTGATCTACCAACACTATACCATTCGCGCATGCCAAACCTGAACCGGCTGCAGGCATCCAGCAAAGAAGACTGCAAAAGCCATCTTCTTGTAAAAATTCATTCAGCACGGGAACATGGATTTGGAAGACAGTCTCGTGGTCACCAGCGGATGACCTTGAAAACGGCTTTATCATTGCAGGAAGCAATATCATGAGCCATGCATTTCCGTTTACGTGGATTGTGGCGTTTTCCACCCCGGGATCAATGGAAATTTCGGACACTCCGGGGCGAATTTAATTTCGCCGTGATGGCTGCAGGCAAAACTCCGCCTTGGCGAAAACTCCCAACGGGAACATAAGGTATACTTAACCAAAAGCAGAGGTTTGCTTTTTTTCAAACCCTAGCCTTTCTCCCGATTAACTCTTAACAATTTCAGATTAGGAATAATATCACAATGAACAAACTATCAATCCCGAATTGCTTGGGGTCAGTGGCTGTTGCATCATGCATGCTGTTAGCCGGGGCCAATGCCCTTGCATCCGATGATGCCAATCTGAGCAAGCTTGGCGCATTCAAATCCACTGGCACTGGAGCTGGCGAGGCGATTGCCCAGGGCGGCGCCTTCGCCGATAATGTCAGGCAAATCCTGGAAACCATTGAGTTGCCGGATGGCTTCAAGATAGAGCTGTTTGCACTGGCTCCCGATGCCCGGCATATGGCGGTCGGACGAAACAAGGGCACAGTCTGGATTGGCACACGCAAGACCAAGGTGTGGGCAGCCACAGATCGTGACCTCGACAATGTGGCAGATACCGTTGAGGAATTCAGCCCAAGCGTCAGATTCGACATCCCAAATGGCGTCTGCTATTCACCCGACGGCTTTCTGTTTGTGGCTGAACGCAATCGTATCCTGATGTTCCCGGCTGCCGAATTTTTCATGGAGAGTCCCGACACGGTGGCAATCCCGATCGTGGCTCAAGGAGACCTGATTCCACCCGAAGAGGAATCCTACAACCATACCGCCCGAGTGTGTGCCATTGGACCTGACAACAACCTCTATGTGAGTCTCGGCCAGCCCTTCAATGTATCTCCTCTGGAAAAACAGGAACTGTACGACAGAGTCGGAATCGGGGGAATGCTTCGCATGGGCCGTGATGGAAGCAATCGCGAGGTCATCGCCACGGGCATCCGTAATTCGGTAGGCCATGCCTTCAACCCGGCTGACGGCACGCTGTGGTTTACCGACAATCAGGTTGATGGCATGGGCGATGAAACCCCTCCCGGAGAACTCAACAAGATTTCAGAAGATGGCATGTGGTATGGTCATCCCCACTATGGCGGCGGCGAAGTGCGCACCAACGAGTATGCCAATGAGGAAATTCCAGCGGACAAGCTCGCGCGCTATGTTCCGCCACAAGTGGAAACCATTGCCCATGCGGCTGACTTAGGCATGATGTTCTACACGGGCGACATGTTTCCGGACAAGTACAAGGGGGCCATTTTCAGCGCTCAGCACGGTTCCTGGAATGCCGTGGTTCCGCGCGGCGCCCGCGTCATGGTGACCTTTCTGGACGAGGAAGGCAATGCAAAGGAAATGATTCCATTTGCCGAAGGATGGCTGCAGTCCAACGGCGTCTATTCCGGACGCCCGGTTGACGTGCAGCAATACGTGGATGGGTCAATCCTGGTTTCTGATGACAAGGTTGGCGCGGTATATCGTATTTCCTACGAAGAGTAATCTGACGCAGTTCCAATTGGCGCCGGTGGATGCCGGCGCCACCCACCATTTATATCCTGTCTGGCACTCCTTCATCTCGCAAGGCTTCGTGATTGATGGCAATCAGCCAGTTGAGCAATTGATGAAGTGATTTTTCCGGTGGGGATGAGGAATTTGCGACTAAGGAGGATTCGATCAGTCCTGGCAGTCCTGCCATGCCTGTCTGTCGCACTGTTCTGCATTGGGCTGGCCCAGATGTCGTCGGCGGATGACATACAGGCCGGAAGACTCAAGGCGGAAGTCGCCTGCCAGACATGCCATGGCATTGATGGTTTGGCCACCATCGCCATGGTCCCCAATCTTAGCGGGCAAAGAGAAGACTACACGATTATCCAGCTCGAGGCCTATCGCTCTGGCAAGCGTCAGCACTCCCAGATGTCCATTATTGCTCAGTCCCTTAGCGATGAGGATATTCGGAATCTGGCCGCCTGGTATGCCGCAATCGAGATTGCGGTGACGGTTCCCGACGAATGACAATTGTGCAGTTTGCCAGGCATGATCTGCGCATATCCAAAATCAAGCCGCTCAAAATTCACTGAAGAATAAAAGCACGAGGCACGTAATGAGTCCAATGGTAAAGAAACTGTTTTTTTTCGGAATGGCATTCTCGCTTGCCTGCACCAGTGTATCTGCCCAGGTCATCACGCTGGAACCGATTGATGTGACCGCCACCCGGGTTGAGAAAAATCTGGAGGAAATACCATCCGCAGTCACCAGCATTGGCCGTGATGATATCCAGCTGGGCGCCGAACAGCTTGGACTTGATGAATCCCTCGACAGCGTGCCGGGGCTGTTCTTGATGAACCGGTATAACTTTGCCCAGGATCTGCGTCCCTCAATCCGCGGTTTTGGCGCTCGTGCCGCCTTTGGAATTCGCGGCATCAAGGTGATTGTCGACGGCATACCGGAAACCCTGCCGGATGGCCAGGGTTCCGTGGACGGGATTGACATCGGTTCAGCAGAACAGATAACCGTGATTCGCGGTCCGGCATCCTCGCTGTACGGGAATGCTTCTGGGGGCGCCATCATAGTGGAGAGCGAGCGGGGACCGCCCGAGCCCTTTGCCGAAATAAGGTCAAGCAGTGGTGAATACGGACTGCAGAAGCATCAGCTCAAGTTTGGCGGCCAGGAGGGTGACTTCAATTATCTGGTCAATGTTTCCGATATGAAAACCGATGGATATCGTGACCATAGCGAAGCGGAAAACCGTCAGTTCAATACCCGTCTGGAGTACGGCCTTTCACAAGACACAAAGATCGTTGCGACCATGCATCATACCGACCAGCCTGTTTCCAATGATCCGGGAGGAATCAATGCGGATAGCGTGGAAGAAAATCGAAGACAGGCGCGTGACCGGAACCTGTTCTTCAATACAGGGGAGGCACTGAAACAGAACCGCTTGGGCTTGATGCTGCGTACTCAGCTGGCTGAAGGACATTCCCTGCAAGCCCGGGTCCATCATATTAACAGAGATTTTGCTGCCAGCCTTCCATTGTCTGGCAATGGCATCGTGAGATTCGATCGCAGCGTTTGGGGTGCTGGTGCCCAGTATACCTGGGAAAGCAGTCTTGGCGGCAAGCCCAATCGTCTTCTGTTGGGACTGGATTTCGATAGGCAGGACGATGATCGTTCTCGATTCCAGAACCGGGAGGGCGGGATTGCCGGCGACCTTGTGCTGGATCAAACCGAGGAAGTGACGTCCCTTGGCGTGTTCCTGCAAAATGAAATCAGCCTGACCGATCGTTCTGAACTGACCCTGGGCCTTCGTTACGACGAGGTGGAATACGATGTTGCAGACTGCTACATTACGTCCTCAAACGGGGATGATTCGGGAACCATTTCCTTTGATCAGGCAAGTCCCATGGTGGGCCTCAGTTTTGCACTGACCGAAAGCGTCCGTCTCTACTCGAATGTTTCCAGCGGGTTTGAGACGCCAACCACGACAGAACTGGCCAATCCCAATGGCGGGGGATTCAACCAGTCGCTGGAGCCACAGGAATCCACGAACTATGAAGTGGGCATCAAGTCGCTTTCAGGCCGGCATCGCTACGAGGTCGCCTTATTCTCGATTGATGTCGAAAATGAACTGATTCCATATGAACTGGAGAGCCAGCAAGGGCGCACCTTCTATCGCAATGCCGGCGAATCCACCCGCAAGGGGATTGAACTGGCCTATGCTGCAAAGCTTGGACATGGATTCGAGTTTTCATCTGCCCTGACCTGGTCGGATTTCAAGTTTAAGCGCTTCTCCAACGCAGACGGCGCTGTGTTTGACGGAAAAGAGATTCCGGGCATTCCAGAGCACTTCCTGCATCTCGGATTATCCTGGTTTGGCAATAATGGCTATTACGCGATCTGGGATGCGAATGTGGCTGGCAGTCTGTATGCCGATAATGCCAACCGGACCAAGGTGGATGGGTACACTGTGAGCAACTTGCGCTTCGGCCTTGAAAAATTCATTGGCAGCTGGGAGGTTTCGCCATTTTTCGGGGTAAACAATCTGTTCGATGAGGAATACAACAGCAATGTGCGGATCAATGCTTTTGGTGCGCGTTACTATGAGCCCGCGCCGGAACGGAATGTCTACGGCGGAATTACCGTGCGCCGGGTCTTTGGCGGATAGTTGCAGCTGTCGTAGCTACCCGCTGCTACCCGCTCCATGAAAACGATTTAGCGGGTTATTGAGTGTTTGCCCGCTAAATTGTGGTCGTTGCCGTATCGTACCGGTTTTCTTCGAGTATTCCGGCTGCCTCCTTTTTCAGTACCCGTTCAATCGCCGTCAATGGCCTGTAACCGGGCATATTCATGGTCGGATACAGCCCGCTGGCCGCCATACAGGGCGCTCTCAAGGGCAACGCGGCTTAAACCCTCAGGGAAAACGCGCAAAATAACTGACGGCGCCTTATCCATGGGGGGATCAGTTGCCTTTATGGATATGCCCCAGTGCGGCTGTTCAGCCATGGCGAACATGAAGATTTTTCGAGAAACCCGCTTACTGATGCAAACAGCGAGATGCAGGTAGACATGGGCATATATGACCCTCTGGCTAGCGTTGAATCAGGTCAGGTGCGGATTTCGCGATAATTGGAGAAATTCGTTCATGAATGCAGAGGGTATCAGACGCTCTGCCGATATCTGCATGAATCACAGTGAGCCTAGGAAGATGTTTGAACATGAAAAATCTCGTGCAATGCGAAGCTAGTTCAACCCTGAAAACGCCTTTCCCGAGGCTTGCCAAAAGGTTGTCCCAGAGCAGTGGGTCAGAAATGAAGTAGACGGATTGTGCGATGAGGCAATCCACCGGGAACAACAGGTCGCGGGAGAGCCGGCATCATGAAATCACGGAATGCGGACGCCGTAACCCGGTATCCAGCTATTCCTGGAATTTTAGAGGCACGAGGGGGCTGCCGGAGCAGCCAGCATATATGCCGAAGCAGTACAAATAGATGCATCAGCGCTCATGCGATTACTCAACATTCTGGCAAACACAGGGCAGGATTGACCGCTCCTGCCCCGGAATGACCTTCTGCTTCAAGCGAGCATCGGCTCATGCACAAAGTCGGCGGTTGCGGCATGGAAGCTCATTCAGCAATTTCCGTTAAAAATGCGTCCTTGTACCATTTTCGAAGCCGGTTTTTCTGCACTTTTCCCATGCTGTTACGGGGCAATTCGCTTCGATAAAAAATTCGCTTGAGCTGCTTGAATCGAGCCAGATGCTCGGACATGGCCGCAATCACGGTCTCCTCATCAGGAGGCGCTGTTCCAGTCAGCACTGCGATGACCCCTTCCCCAAAATCTGGATGAGGCACGCCAATTACTGCCGACTCGTCAACACCGGGCAAGCAATCCAGCAGCAACTCGACTTCCTTGGGGTACACGTTGTAGCCCCCGCTGATGATCAGATCCTTGTTTCTGCCGACAATGGTCAGATAGAGGTCTTCGCTCAACCTGCCTAGATCCCCGGTCACAAAGAATCCGTCCTTGGTGAAATCCTCGCTTGTTTTTTCCGGCATGCGCCAATAGCCCGAAAACACATTGGGGCCGCGAACCTGTATGGAACCGATGTTATCCGGGGAAAGGATCTCGCCGCTATCCACTGCTGCGATACGGACTTCAATGCCAGGCAGAGCCAGGCCCACCATGCCGGCACGGCACTCGCCTTGATATGGATTTGATGTATTCATGCCGGTTTCAGTCAGTCCGTAGCGTTCCACGATTTGATGACCGGTGCGTTGCCGGAATGTCCTGTGGGTCTCGGCCAGCAACGGAGCACTGCCTGAAACAAAAATACGCATGTGCCTTACCAGATCCTGGTCGAATCGCGAGTCTGCCAATAGGCGCGTATAAAATGTCGGGACTCCCATCATGCTCGTGGATTTCGGCAGTTGCCGGATTGCTTCATCAACCCGGAACCTCGGCATGAAGATCATGCTGCCCCCGCTCAGCACCAGCACATTGGTCGCAACAAACAGGCCGTGCGTATGGAAGATCGGCAAGGCATGCAGCAGCACGTCTTGCTGTGTAAATTGCCAGCAGTCCTTCAGCACTTTCGCATTTGACCAGAGATTGTCGTGAGTCAGCATTGCGCCTTTTGAGCGCCCGGTAGTGCCTGATGTATACAGTATGGCGGCAACATCCTGCGGAGATCTAGGCACGGATTCATAGCACGTCGGACATTTATCCGCAGCATCCGGAAGACTGCCCTCTCCAGCCGAATTCAGGGTCAGCACTCTCCGGTCAACCCTGCTAGAGCCAAGCGATTTCAGCAAGGCGGTAAAGCCCTCGGCATCATCGGGCTGGCACACAGCCACTTGCGGCTCGGCGTTTTCCACAAAATACCTCGCCTCGTCCAGAGTGTAGTCCGTGTTCAGCGGAACAAATACTCCACCCGCCTTTATGGTACCTAGGTACAGGGCGAGAGCTGTCCAAACTTTCGGTGTCTGGGCGGCCACCCGTTCTCCCGGTTCGACCCCCAGTGAAGCCAGGAGGCCAGCCACCTGATTGACCCTTTGCGTAAATCTTCGGTAGTCGACGGTCGTGTCATCCGGCAGAATCAGGAAGACACTGTCCCGGTCGGCATGCGGAGTCAGCAATTGATCAATCAAGTGGTTCATCACGCTTTCACTGCAGGGAATTCAGGACGGCAGCAGCTTGCGAATCTGCGCACTGCAAATAACCCGATGGTTCTTCATGTAATCTTCGTGATTTTCCTCTACCTTGCCGAGATCGTATACATAATTCGCCATCAGCCCCAAGGACTGTTCCATTGCCTTGGGCGAGCAGTCTGCTGCCACATTAAGACGCTCGAGTCTTGCGCCATTCCTGAGGTGAAACCGTGCCACCGAATCCAGGGGTTTCCCATTGGGCAGCTTTGCTTCCAGAAAATAGCGCGCGGCCTGCTCCAGCAAGTCTTTCTGCGAGCCATTATAGGACTGGCCCGATTCCGAATAAGGGATATCCGGCTGTTTTGCCATCCAGGCCCTGAAGCCGGGTGCCGGAGAAAGAGTTGCAAAGGACTGCAGGGAAGGGAAACTGGATTTAAGGCTGGAAGCGACCTGCTTGATCAGGAAATTGCCGAAAGAGACTCCGCTAAGCCCCCGATGGCAATTCGAGATGGAATAGAACACAGCGTGAGTTGCCTGCTTTGGAAGCAAGGGTGTCCGGTCCTGATCAAGGATTTCATGAATTTGCCCCGGCATCTCGGAAGTCAAGGCCACTTCTACGAAAACCAACGGTTCATCCTCCATGACCGGATGAAAAAGTGCATAGCAATAACGGTCCACGGGGTCCAGCCGCCTTCGCAATTCATCCCAGCTCTTGATTTCATGCACTGCTTCATAGGCAATGATTTTCTCCAGAATATGTGCTGGCGAAGTCCAGTTAACCGGCTGAAGCACTAGAAATCCGCGATTGAACCAGGACGTGAACAGGTGGTGAAAATCGATGTCCAGACTCTCCAGCTGTGGATGTGCATCCAGAAAACCAAGCAGGTCTTCACGCATCCTGACCAGATGCCTCGTGCCATCTGAGGTTAGATTGCAACGGCGGAACAGTTCCTGGCGATTCGGTTCGGCGGCCTCTGTCAGAGCCTTGAAGGTATGAATATCCGGATTCTTTGCATAGTCACTTGCAAGTGCGATTACCACCTCTGGATCAAGGTCGTAATCCTCGGCGAGCATCTTGAAGAACTCGAGCTTGCCCTCCTGGCCCAGCTTCGCATAGCTTGCAAGAATCTGCTCTGCGATGATCAGGCTGGAAAAGTCGCCATCCGAGTCCATCATCATCCGGCACAGCTCGGCCAGGTCCGGCTTGCCGGCATCAAAAAGTCGTTTTTTCAGTTTGGAGGAATACCAGTCTATCCCTCGATGACCTGGCCACAAATCATTCCAGAAACTCATAATGCGCACTTAAAATAGAATCAGTTCACCCTTGAATCATGCACAGAGGCTGAATTCACGCTTCTTTTCGAGCAGTAACCCTCATTTTTTCCTTGTCCATGATCTTGCTTTGACTGATTGCACTGCGCAACGCTTCATGGTATCGGAACACATCCAGTCCGGTTTCCCATTCATGAGTTAGTATATTTGCGGGCTTGCCAACTTCAAGTCCAGATGTGCCTATATTCACTGATTGAACAGCGTAAGAGGAAATCAGGTCATAAATCATCGTGATTTACTCTTGCGACATCATTCGAATGATACGTTCGGCCAGGAATCGAGTTTCCGTCATGCTGTTCCGGCCGAACGGATAGCAGCCATCACAGATATCGTCCTGAGGCAGGCTGACAGTCACGCCTGCTTCGAAATTTTCGCCAGTCGATACAGATACGGCATCGGGTACAGGAAGCCGAGACAAGGCATCGATTCAGGAAAAAATGACTAATAAACTGTAGAGGTGGAAATCCCTTCAAAAGCGGCTTCAAAAAGCATCTGTGTATAAGGGTGCTGAGGACTTGCAAACAGCGCTCCTGCATCGCCCTGCTCGACAACATCGCCGGCCTTCATGACCATCACTTCATCGGCGATTGCGCGGATAACCGAAAGGTCGTGAGAAATAAAGACATAGGCCATGCCGTACTGTTTCTGCAGCCGTGCCAGCAGTTCGAGCACCTGAATCTGAACGGTCCGGTCCAGCGCTGAGGTGGGCTCATCCAGAAACAGGATTTTAGGTTTTAGTATCAGTGCGCGCGCAATGGCAATTCTCTGGCGCTGTCCGCCCGAAAATTCATGGGGATAGCGAAATCGCACATCAGGGTCGATCTCGACCTGCTCCAGCATGCGAATGACTTCATGGTCCCGATCTGCCGGATCGGTCATGAGTCTATGCGCATCAAGTCCCTCGCTCACAATATCGGCGACCGACATGCGGGGCGACAGCGACCCATATGGGTCCTGAAACACCACCTGCATGGTGCGCCTGATCTGCATCATGGCCGGACCGCTTGATTTCCCGAGCAGCTGGCCATCGAGTTTTATCTGGCCCTCGTAATCAATCAGACGCAGCAATGCGAGAGCAAGGGTGGTCTTTCCCGAGCCGGATTCTCCAACCACTCCCAGGGTACGACCGGCCTGCAATTCCAGCGTGGCCGGATTGAGTGCCTTGATATGGCCGACTGTTCTTTTCAACAGCCCTCGTTTGATCGGATACCAGACCTTGATATCCTCGCCCAGCAAAATGGATTCTGATGATTCTTCCGGGGTCACCCTGACCGGTGGTTCGGCTTCAATCAGTTCCCGGGTATGGGCATGCTGGGGGTGCGCGAAGACTGTTTCAGTTTTACCCTTTTCGACCAGGCGCCCGTTATGCATGACCATAATACGGTCTGCGAATTTGCGCACCATGTTGAGATCGTGGGTGATTAGCAGTATGCCGAGATTTTCACTGGCCTGCAGTGACTTGAGCAAGGACAGGATTCGGCTCTGCACGGTCACATCGAGAGCTGTGGTGGGTTCATCGGCAAGCAGGATATCCGGACGGTTCGCCAGAGCCATGGCAATCATCACGCGCTGGCGCTGGCCGCCCGATAGCTGGTGCGGATAGGACCGGGTTCGGGTTTTCGGGTCGTCAATGCCGACCTTTTCAAGAAGCGATAGGATTTCCTCATGGGCCTTCTGGCCCTCCAGGTTCTGGTGAAGTGCCAGTGATTCGCCGATCTGCTTCTCGATCAGGTGCAGTGGATTCAGGGCCGTCATCGGCTCCTGAAAAATCATCGAGATATCGTTGCCCCGGATTCGCTCCAGCGTTTTCTGGTCCGCTCCTGCCAGTTCGGTGCTTTTGTAGAGGATCGATCCTGTACGGTGGAAGGCATGCGGATACGGCAGCAGCTGGAGAATCGAGAGTGCGGTCAAGGATTTGCCGGATCCGGACTCGCCGACCAGTGCCAGCGTCTCCCCGGCGTGCAGCTCAAAGCCGACTTCCTGCACCACATCGGTGACCTGCTCCACGCCCTGTTCGGTGCGTCTGAAGCTGACCGATAGATTATCGACAGTGAGTACCGAATCGTTCATCGAAAAAGCTTTCTGGGATCGAAGGCATCACGCACGCCCTCGCCGATGAAGATCAGCAAGGAAAGCATGATTCCGATTACCATGAAGCCGGTAATGCCGAGCCAGGGGGCTCCCAAATTGGATTTTCCCTGCTGCAGCAATTCGCCAAGCGAGGGCGACCCCGGTGGCAAGCCAAAGCCCAGGAAGTCCAGAGACGTCAGAACCGTTACCGAACCGGCCAGCGTGAACGGCATGAAGGTTATTGTCGCAACCAGTGCATTGGGCAGCACATGGCGCAAAATAATGCGGGTATCCCCTACCCCCAAAGCCCGGGCCGCGCGGACGTATTCGAATTTGCGGGTTTTCAGAAATTCGGCACGCACCACGCCGACAAACCCCATCCAGGAAAACAGCAGCAGCAGCCCGAGCAGCCACCAGAAACTTGGCTCGACTACACTTGCCAGGATAATCAGAATGTACAGTGTCGGCATGCTGGACCAAACTTCCATGAAGCGCTGCAGCAGGAGATCGGTCCAGCCCCCGAAATAACCCTGAATTGCCCCTGCACCAACCCCGATTATGGCACTAAGCAGAGTCAGGATAAATCCGAACAGTACCGATATTCTGAATCCATAAATCACTCTGGCCACTACATCGCGGGCCTGATCATCCGTTCCCAGCCAATGCGAAGCATCTGGCGGAGCAGGAGCAGGATGATCGAGATCCCAGTCAACGGTGGTGTGGTGATAGGGAATCAATGGCCAAAATGCAAAGCCGTTCTCTTCAATATGCTGCTTGAGCCATGGATCTCGATAGACCGCTTCGGTTGGAAACGGGCCTCCAAAGTCTGATTCCTTGTAATCGAGAACAACGGGCCAGTACGCCTGTCCGTCATACCAGACGAAGAATGGACGGTCATTGGCGATAAGTTCAGCGAACAGCGAGAAAGTGAACAGGATCAGAAATATCCACAATGACCATATGCTCCGTCGATTGGCCCGGAATAATTCCCATCTTCTCTGGTTGACGGGATTCAAGCGAAATCGACGATCAAGGGGAGAAGTCGTTCCTGGATTGGCTGCTGCGGCTGCAGTGTTCATCTTTCGCTGCTCTCGAAGTCGATTCTCGGATCAACCCATGTGTAGACGAGATCGGAGAGAATGCCAAGCAGGAGTCCAAGCAGGGTAAAGAACCACAAGGTTCCGAACATGATCGGATAGTCCCTTGCGAGCGCCGCCTCAAAGCCAAGCAAGCCCAGCCCGTCCAGTGAAAAGATAATCTCGATCAGCATCGCGCCGGTAAACAGAATACTGACCACAGCGGCCGGAAAACCGGCTATCACGATTAGCATGGCGTTGCGGAACACATGGCCGTACATCACCCGTCGCTCGCTCAACCCCTTGGCTCTCGCTGTCAGGACATATTGCTGGCTAATCTGATCCAGAAAAGAATTTTTGGTCAACATGGCCAGAGTCGCAAAACCGCTGATGACGAGCGCAACCAGGGGGAGTGTCAGATGCCAGAAATAATCGGCGATACGCTCCGGCCAGCTCATTGATGCCCAGTTCTCCGAGGCCAGGCCGCCCAATGGAAACCATTTCACATATTCACCGCCCGCGAAAATCACCAGCAGCAAAACCGCGAACAGAAATCCGGGTATTGCAACTCCGATCGTCAGCAGGATGCTGCTTGTCAGGTCGAAACGACTGCCATCCCTGACTGCTTTGCGAATCCCCAGTGGAACACTGATCAGATAAATCAGCAAGGTTGACCACAGGCCGAGTGAAATGGATACCGGCATTTTATCCAGCACCAAGTCAATGACAGGGGTATCGCGAAAAAAGCTGTCTCCAAAATCAAAGCGGAGATAGTTTCCTATCATGATCCAGAACCGCTCGTGCATCGGCTTATCGAAACCGAATCGCTTCTCGAGGTCCGCGATGAATTCCGGGTCGAGTCCCTGTGATCCTCGGTACTGCCCCCCCGTAGCGGCAGCTTGATCTGCGAGAATGTTCTCGGAAGCATCCCGGGTTATCCGTTCAGTTTCGGATTGCCCGGTTCCGGTCAGATTGGCGATGGCCTGCTCGACCGGTCCGCCGGGGGCGAACTGGATGAACACGAAATTCAGCACCATGATCAAGAACAGGGTCGGAATGACCAGAAGCAGTCGACGTACAAGATAAGCGCCCATGTCAACCTGCCTCTCTTGTGCGTTGCCTGACGGTTTTGCGAATGATCATGAATCCCGCCACTATGACTCCGATCAACAGAATCAAACGCCAGCCTGTCGGACGATCTGCGGGGCCGGGAGATGCGCTACCCTGCGCAGCCAATCCCTCATCCCAGGCCGCTTCAAGCTGTCCACCTTTTTCTTCATCATGCCACCACCGGCTGGTATTGACTCCATGCCTGAGAGGAATGGCCGGCCGATCATACTTGTCCCACCACAGTATTCGGTCGGCTGCAATGTGCCAGTTGGGCACGACAAAATTATGCCAGAGGAGAACCCGATCCAGGGCTCTGGTAATGGCAATCAATTCTTCCCGATCCTCGGCAACCACCAATTGATCAATCAACTCGTCAATGACCGGATCGCACAGCCCGGACTGATTTCGGCTGCTCGGCTGCTCTGCGGCCACACAGCTCCAGTAGTTTCTCTGCTCATTGCCCGGTGACTCACTTTGTCCCCAGCCCGAAACGATCATGTCGTAATCAAAGGCTCTTAACCGATTTATGTATTGGCTTCGATCGACCAGTCGAACACTCATGTCAATGCCCAGACGACGCAGGTTTGCAATGTAGGGCAGAACAATCCGTTCAAAGGAAGCGCTGTAGAGCAGGAACTCTATCCGAACGGGGCGGCCCTGAGGATCGATCAGCTTGCCATCAGCAATTTCATAGTCCGTCTCGCCAATCAAGTCCAGTGCCTCGAGCAGATTTTCCCGTGGCCATCCTCGACCGTCCGTCTCGCGCAGCTGAAATGGCATGTCGAAGATCTCGCCCGGCAGACGATCCCGATAGGCATTCAGCACTTCCAGTTCCAGGCCTTCCGGAATGCCGGAAGACGCGAGTTCAGAATTGCTGAAGAAGCTTTCCGAGCGGACATACTGGTTATAGAAAATCTTCTGGTTCGTCCAGCCAAAGTCAAATGCCAATATGATCGCCTTGCGGATATTCCTGTCCTTGAACTCGGGCCTGCGTAGATTCATCACGAAGGCCTGCATGCCTTGCGGAGCTGAATGATGCACGGTTTCCCGAACCAGCCATCCAGAGCGGACTGAAGGGATATCGAACTCAGTGGCCCAGCTCTTCGCGGTATTTTCGAAGTAGTAGTCAAGGTCGCCCGACTTCAGAGCCAGCCTCAAAGGTATCCGATCCCTGAAATAACGGGTTCGCAAGACATCGAAATTGTTTCTGCCCTGATTGACCGGGAGATGTGCTCCCCAGTAATCCTCAACACGCTCCTGAACCAGATAGCGTCCTTCTTCAAAGTCAGTAATTCGATACGGACCGCTTCCAAGCGGCGGTTCAAGCGTGGTCTTCGAGAAGTCCCGGCCATCGGCCTCCCAATAGTGTTTGGGAAGAATGGGAAATGACGAGACAATCATTGGCAATTCGCGATTGCCGGCGAGACTGAACTTGAACTGGACTTGGTTGGACCCGGTTTTGATCACTTCGCTGACATCCGAATAATACACTCGCCAAAACGGGTCTCCTTTCTCGACCAAGGCGTTGAAGGACCAGATTACATCCTCCGGAGTGATTGACCGGCCATCATGCCAACGGGCTTCCGGGCGGAGGAAAAAGGTAATCCAGGATCGGTCTTCGGGGTATTCGATTTGTTCGCAGATCAGGCAGTAGTACGTGAAAGCCTCATCCTCTGACGAGGTCATCAAGGATTCATGAGCCGCCGAACCGGTGGCCGTGCCTTTATCGATCCATGGGTTGAAGCTGTTAAAGGTGCCTGTAGCGCCGGTCCGGAATGCACCGCCTTTGGGGGCATTCGGATTGACATAGTCAAAATGCGTAAAGTCCGCGGGATATTTTGGCTCGCCGTACATGGCAATCGCATGCGACCGTATAATCTTGGAGCCTGGTTCGGCATATGCGAAAGAAGCAGCTGCACACAAGCACAATAGCAGCCAGAATCGGATACTGTTCAGACTTCCGACATAATCAACCCGCTTGCGATAGGCCGAAAGTGAATATAAGAGTCTTGAACGATATATCAAGGATGCCGCCTACGGTGATTCGCTATAACCGATGAAAAGGCGATTATGCTTATCGCCGACAACATTAGACACAATGAATATTATTTGAATGACTGACAGCACTTTGCCGGATTCTTCGGATTTTACCACCAAGGTTCTTGACTGGCATGAACGGCACGGACGCAGGAACCTGCCCTGGCATGCACAGAAAAACCCCTATCTTATCTGGGTCTCGGAAATCATGCTCCAGCAAACCCAAGTCGCTACGGTGATTCCATTCTATCAGGATTTCATCCGCAAGTTTCCCGACATTCATGCACTGGCCGAGGCCGAGCTTGACGAGGTCATGGTCCAATGGTCGGGATTAGGCTATTACACAAGAGCCCGCAATCTTCACAAGGCCGCCCGCAAGATATGCGATGATCATGATGGCCATTTCCCTGAAACCCTGAGTGAAGTGATGAGACTGCCCGGCATAGGCCGCTCAACGGCAGGAGCGATTCTGGCATTTTCAAGAAATGCCCGCCATCCCATTCTGGACGGCAATGTCAAGCGCGTGCTGAGCCGATACCATGCTGTGGAAGGCACGCCAGGCAAACAGAAAACCGAAAACCGCTTATGGGCACTTGCTGACCAGCATACGCCAGCAGACCGGATTGCCGAATACACGCAAGCGATCATGGATTTGGGTGCATTGATTTGTCGAGGGCGCAATCCCCCATGCAAGGAATGCCCGGTCGCTTCCGGGTGCCTGGCTTATGCCCAAGACCGGGTTGCAAGCTTTCCTGCCCGAAAACCGAAAAAGCCCCGCCCGCTCAAGTCCTGCCGGATGCTGCTCCTGCGCCGCTCCGATGGCTTTGTATTGCTATGCAAACGCCCAAACCAAGGAGTCTGGGGCGGGCTTTGGAGCCTGCCCCAGCTGGACGATCCGGAGCTTGATGTGAATCAGTATTGCAGGGAAATGTTCGATTGCGAAATCACCTCGCTAAATTCCCTGGATCGTATACGACATGGGTTCTCACACTACGAACTCGAGATTAAGCCGATACTTTGCGAGATCAATGTTCCTGAAACGATTCAGATGGATGGCGATCATGGTTATATCTGGCACGATCCAAAATATCCTGCAACTGCGGGCTTGCCCACTGCCATCAAGCGAGTTCTTGCGTTAATGAAAAAAATCGACACAAATCAGTCAGCTTGATGGTCTGTTCGTCATTTCAGAGTCCGTCGGACGTTCAGTCTCGGTCAGCATCATACTCCTGAAGAAAAAATCCAACCACCTCCTATAAGGCTGGCAGGGTCTCATAATCCAGTGCCACCAGGGCGTTGCACTTCAGAGTGGAATTGGGGACATCAAAAGCCAACTATATCCTGTCAAAAAACCCCGAATCCTAATACTCTCCCAGAATGGGTTCTCCAAAATTCATTGAAGACAAACTTATACAACCGCGAAAAACTGCCACAACTTCATTTCCCGGGCGGGCCCGAATGGCTCCCGCTACGCTCCTCGAGTGGCTGGAACTCGGAGAGACCGCCGACGAATTGATGCCCGCTCCGGACAGCATCCGGGGCTACCGCCACGGCACCGTCTTCGAGACCTTCATGCTGATGTCTCATGAGGGGTCGAAGTGCCTGGAGGACATGCTCCATCTTCACGAGGAAGCGGGTACTACCAGACTGACGGGATTCCGGCCGCTGCCGTGTGCCGCCACGCCGGGCAACTGGCTATATCGGGTCGGCAGGAGGTAGCCGCCGGATGCTGGAGGCGGCCCTGGAGGGGCAGGGGGGGGGGGGCTACTGGTCAGGCACATCACCGAGACCGGCCAAGTCGTGAAGTCCGGGCTGCGCAAGGGCAATGTGCCGCCGGCCGCGAGGAACTGCGAGTTCTTCGGGCGCTGCATCGAGGCCTTGCCGGAAGGTGTCAGGGTTTCCCGGCTGCGCACCGATGCCGCTGGATGACGGCGCCTTCTCCGAAACCGAGTCCATTGCCCGCACCGTGCATGCCATGGCCGGGACCCCGGAAGCCTTTTGTCTGGCGGTGCAGAGAAAGGCCGGGGACAGGCCCCGCTATGCCCCAAATCCGGCCTTCCGGGCAAATTCGGAGCACTCCGGCCCCGCTTCCGACCGAATCCCGGCCTGCAACGGACAAAAAAATGTCTATTTATGGATTAGGGTGCTTTTTGAAGATAGACCTTGGAGGGCAGGTGATAGTATACTCATTAACCCAATTTTTTACATAGACAAATGATGTCAATGCAACTAAAACCAGGCCTCGGCAAGGATGACCCAATAATTCGTGAAATTATCGGTCTTGAGAGAAACTTTTTTTTAGAGAGGCGTGACTCCAAAACAAAGCGTCTAAAGGAACTACGTGACTTAATTGAACGCTATTCCAAGTCAGAGAATACTGTTAATGATTCTTAAAGAGATCAAGCTCAGGGATTTTCGGTGCTTCTACGGTGATGCATCAATCAAAATTTCTACAGATCCTTGTAAGAATGTAACCATCATCTATGCAGATAATGGAGTCGGCAAAACTACTATTTTGAATGCTTTATTATGGTGTTTTTTTGAGACCACAACGGAACGTTTTGAAAAACAAGAGGAAATCATAAATTATGATGCAGAGAATATCGGCCAGCAGACAGCATCAGTAGAGGTATTATTTAGGCATGAAGGGAATGAATATACTGCAAAACGATACTCACATTGCCCGAAATCTTCAGGTCGCCTGTTTCACGTTCTTCGGCATTATGATGATGGTACTCAGAAAACCATAGATGCTCCAGATACATTCATTAACACTGTCATTCCTCGTGATATGGCCCCACATTTTCTGTTTGATGGGGAGCAAGCTGAATTTCTACCTGGAGAAGAAAATAGAAAAAGTATAAAAGCAGCTGTTCGCAATATTTTGGGATGCTCCCTTATTGAACAGGCGATTGAAGACTTAAAAGCAGCCGCAAGATACTATAGAAGCTGCATTCCTTCAAACAAGGGGGCAGAACAAGTTGGAGAGCTGATAAAGAAATGCGATGAGAAAAACAAGAAAATCGAAAGTTTGAAGAAATCCATAAATAGTCAAATTAAGAACAAGGAAAATACTGAAAGCCAAATCAAAGATATTGATGAAAAATTACGTAATACCCAAGAAGCAAAAAAGTTACAACTAGAACGTGATCAGCTTCAAAAAGATCTTAAAGAAGCCAAGACCCTTCATGCTGAGTATGAGAAGGAGGCATATAAGTGGCTTGGTGAAAATGGCAGGTATGTCGTTTCTGAACGGGTCATCCAAAAGACATCTTCAGTACTCAATGATAAAGATTATCGCGGCCAAATACCTTCACCGTACAACGAAGAATTCGTTGAAGAAATACTTAATTCACAAGAATGTATTTGTGGCAGGCCAATCGCAGTAGACAGTCAGGAATATAGGAAAGTAGAAAAGCTTAAATCGAGAGCGGCAAATCATGTGATGCGTGACCGTATCATTCGAGTTCGTAACTGTCTAAATGATCTAAGTCATGGAATGGATAATGCGCAAAAACAACTCTTTGAAGCGAAAAAGCATATTTCTAGACAAAACGTTCTAATTGAAAAATATGAAATGCAGATTGGTGAAATTGGGGACAGGCTTAAAGGCATAAACATTTCAGACATTTCCGAAAGAGAGCAAAAGCGAACCTCGCTCAACGAGCGTCTCAAGAAAATTGAAAATGATAATGCTGAAAATCGAGCAGAAATCAAATTCATTGAAAAAGAAATAAGTTCTCTGGATAAACAAATAAAAGAATTAACAAAAAATAACAAGCAAACAAGAACCCTTGGCTACCGAATTGACCTCTGCGAAAACATCATAAAAATTCTAGAACAAGAACTCAAAGCTGAAGAATCCAAAGCATATGAATTCCTGAAATCCGAGATAGACAGTATCCTTGAATCTACGACCCGAAAAGCTTTACGCCTTTCAATGACAAGGGAATATCAGATTAGTTTAGTTAATGAAGAGAATACATCTCTGCCAAAATCTAGCGGTGAAAACCAATTGCTTGGACTTGCTTTCACTTGCGCACTAACAAAGTTTGCTAAAGAGCGCGAGAGATTAAGAGATTACCGTCTACTAACCGGTGCGATTGCCCCCCTCATTCTAGACTCACCTTTTGGCCAACTTGATAATGTATACAGGGTGCTAACCGCTGCTTTTGTACCTAAAATGGCCCGCCAAGTTATTTTGCTCGTTGCGGATTCGCAAAGCACTGATAATGTGATTGATGCCATGGAAAATCATATTGGAGCAGAGTATCTTCTTGTTTGGCATGATAAGAAGCCACAAGATGAGAGCAAATCAGATCGCAGGTTAATCCGAGGAAGAGAGTATAAAGTAGCAGTGCATGACGCAGAATTTGATGGCACGTTAATTCAGTCGATCATGGACTAGCTGATTATATCTTCATAAATTCTGGTAGTTTAAGTCGAGCGAATAATGAGGTCACGCGCACCAAACATAAACAGGAGTCATGTCCATGAGGCCATGGTCCAACGTTTAACTACGGAAAAACCACATGGCAAAGACGCTACGCTTTTTCCAACAATCCGTGAACTTCTTTGTTTTGCTGCGTTGCTGGGATATTCTCAGAATCGACGTATGCCACTTGACAGGGGGAAAGGCGTAGAAGATGTTTCATATCAACAATTCGAAGGAGTCGGAGCTGATGACTTAATCTTTCTGATTGCTATTTCAGAGACCAAAGATCCTGAAATTCTTAGAGATGGCCAAGAAGGTAAATGTGCAGAAATCTTTGAAGAATATGCAAACGGAGGACTGCAAATAATTCATGAATCCTTACAGCAATTTGGCGGAGAATATCCTGATAGGAACATACTTAGCATGATGGTGGAACAGGGTTATCTGGCTGAGAATAACGAAGAAACCGACCCATCAGGAATTGAATTCTAGTGCTAAGGGAATTGACCTACAAAGGTGTATTGACCTACAAAGGTGTATACAGATCAGATCAAGATAATATCTTGGAGGATTTCTATCTCCCGACCCTTTCCCATGCTAAACAGTACGACCGTGCTGTTGGCTTTTTTTCGTCCTCCACAATAAGTTGTGCGGCGCAAGCTTTGTCGATATTCGTAAGGAATGAGGGAAAGATCAGACTTGTTCTTGGGGCCTTTACAGAAATTGAAGATATAGAAGCTGTTAAACAAGGATGTGACAGTCGAGAATTTTCTGAAAAGATCGGTGAAGAAATGCTAATTCGAATTTCCCAGGTTAACGACGAACTATTTCAGAATCGTTTCGAAACGCTGGCATGGCTAGTGGCACACGGATATCTTGAAGTAAAAATTGCATTACGGGCACATGGCATGTTCCACGATAAGGTAGGGATTATCAGTGATGAAGTAAACGATAAGGTTGTATTTGCGGGGTCTGCGAATGAAACTACTCATGCTCTTCTTCCAACGCACAATTTCGAATCAATCAATGTTTTCAAGACATGGATCCCTGAGCAAGCCGAATTCTATGGGCCTCACATTGACAGCTTCTCTCGACTTTGGCTAAACGAAATTCCATCAACACTTGTTTTGGACATACCTACAGCGGTTAACGAGAAGCTGTTATCAATAGCTTCTCTAATGAATTACACCCCAGATCCTGAGATTGAATTAGAGATTGCGAAACGGGTTCAAAGAAGGGCCATAGATCAAAAAGCCTCTGCTCCGGAAAAACCATATTTACCCAATTTAATTGACGGAAATCCCTTTGAAATCAGGAGTCATCAAAAAAAAGCTCTAAACGCATGGAAAGACGATGGCGGCTTCAAGGGTACGTTTGATCTCGCCACCGGTTCTGGCAAAACAATTACGGCGATTTATGCAATAGTAAAACTCTCGAAGAACATAAAAAACTTTGCTTGCGTTATCGCTGTGCCCTACCAGAACCTTGCTGATCAGTGGGTGGACACGTTGAAGAAATTCAATATGTATCCTCTGAGATGCTATGTTTCTCGCAATAGATGGGAAAACAAGCTTTCCAGCATTGTTCACGAACTATCTTTAGGAAGTCGTAACTTTGCAATTATTGTTGTGGTGAACAGAACTCTTAAAAGTCCTGAGTTTCAAAAACATCTTAAGAGAATCAGGGGAGACAAGCTTTTCTGGATTGGCGATGAATGCCATCACCATACTACAAAAGCATATGAGGGATTTCTTCCAGATAATGCGAGATTCCGTATTGGCCTTTCTGCGACTCCAATGCATTACATTGATGAAGAGAGAAACGAACGACTCAATGATTTCTATGGAAACGTGGTGTTCAGATATAGCCTAAGGGAAGCGGTTAATGATAAAGTTCTAACGCCTTACCTCTATTATCCTCACATAGTAGAGCTTATCTCAGTCGAGGCAGATGAGTTTATATTGTTGTCAGAAAAAATTGGGAGGCTATTGACACGTCAGCACGGCGAGATGAAAGAAATGCCCGCTCAACTGACTGCTCTTCTTATGAAAAGAGCCCGGCTTATTGGCATGGCTAAAAATAAGCTTCGCACGCTTAAGCAGATTTTGGAGAATCAAAAACCAACTCAACATACTCTTTTTTATTGTGGTGACGGTGCAGTTGAAACTGACACATATCACGATGAATTTGATGCCAATATCACGGAAAGAAAGAGGCAGATTGAGTCTGTCAGTACTTTGCTACACCGTTTTTCATGGAAGGTTTCACACTTTACTGCAGAAGAATCTCGCAAAGATCGTAACAACATACTTGAAAACTTTCGGCTTGGTATAATCGATGCAATGGTAGCAATCCGATGTCTTGATGAAGGCATTGATGTGCCTGCATGTAGCACTGCGTATATTCTAGCGAGCTCGAGAGACCCGAGGCAATTTGTTCAGCGGCGGGGACGAATATTACGCCGATCACCCGGAAAGGAACATGCCATTATTCATGACTTCATTGTGATACTTCCAGAGGGATTTGATGCAAAGTCGAATTATGCAAAACGCCTGATCCAATCAGAGCTTGCTCGTGTAGCGGAATTTTCTTCATTATCTGAAAATTGCTCAGAGGCATACATCGCCCTTGCCCCAGTGTTAAAAGCCTACGATTTAGAACATAAAATTTCCTAATTACCACTAATCATAAGCCGAGTTTCAGGAGTTTTTCCGGCATGGGCGGC
>JAPOSW010000070.1 GCA_026709505.1 Gammaproteobacteria bacterium
CAACCGCCGCCGAAAGGCTGACCGGGGAAACGCGGTCGGCACTCGAGCGGCTGAGAACCGACATGGCACAGCGGGAGAACCGGCAGTTGCTGGCCACCATCGTCATCGTCGGCGTGGCCGCAGCGCTTCTGGGCCTGCTGATCACCGCGCAACAGTGACAGGCGCTGCAGGCTGCAGCGACAGCAGTTTTGACAGGCCAGGACTGCCTGCCCGATTCGTCTTCCCTGCGGTGCAGGATGCTGGCCGCCATGCCGAAAGGCGAAGGCAGTCCGGAACTGTGCTATCATTCCGGTACCGACCGTGTACCACGGACCGGACTGGAACATTCCATTAACGGCCAGAGAGGCAATGTCATGAAACAACCGGCCAGATTCCCCCTCCCTCCCTCGTAAATTAACCGCCCGGCTTGCAGTCCTGCTGCTACTGGCAGTACTGGCCGCGCCGGTGCCTGTACACCCGAGGACGGAGACAACCGGGTTACGCGATGGATCAGCGAGATGCCTTGCCCTGGCTGCACCCTGTCCATTAACAGTCTTGGCGCTGTCGATCACCAGGGCGTGTTCGCGCAGGTAAGCTACACAGTTACCACAATCCAAAGCTATACGGTCCCGCCCGGCGTTCCGAGGCTGCTCGGCCTCGCCGTCATGGGAAACGATGCCAAAGCCGGGAGCCACGTGAGGGGCAAAATTTTGTTGCGACCAATCGGTGCCCTGGGTACTTCCCAAAGTGATGCCATCGACATCAGATCCGGACTGAAGCCCAATGCCCATATATGTCGTGGTGCTGTACAGCCCCTATGAGGGCTACGGCAATCTCAAGCCTTTCGCTCGCACCTGCTTCCGAACCGACCGCGATCCGAGCAATCCGTGGGGCGGTTCCGCCTCCGGCTGCTTTGCGCATCCAACCTTGGGCTATGCGGCCTGCGTTATGGCGCGAAATGCATGCAACGCCATGTCCAACATGAATTGGGACAACGATCGCAACACATGCAGGCCGGCCAGCAATTAGGGCTGGCTGACGGCCTCAGTGCCGATCCGCCTGCCACTCGCGGATCATGGCCGATGCCGAGCGGCGCATCTCCCTGCAGGTCGTTCCGTGATCCATGTCGACCGGATCCCGGGTGTACCAGTCGCACCCGGATTCGGCATCGCGGCAGACCAGCACTTTCAGACCGACGCAGGTTGCCCAGCAGGTCCATAGGCCGGGATCTGATTTGTCTATTTTCGCAAAAGCGGTTTTCATTTTGGTTCCTCAATGCGGGCTTTAGAAGTCCTGAAGTTCCTTTTCCGGCTGTCGAAGCTGCACTCGGCAGGCCCGCAAATCCAGCCTGAAGATTCCGGCGAGGATGTGACAGGATGGAAACATGGCTGAAGCGACAATGCAGGAGCTGGAAGGACAGCTCCGGAAGCTGAACGAACAGAACCACGAACTATCGGAACGGATTGCCGTTCTGGAGCAAAAGATGGAAACCCAAAAGCAAGAATACAAGACCGACATCGCCATGCTTGCCGAAAAGATGGACAGACGGGACAATATGCTTCTCGCGGTCCTCGGTGGCCTTGCGGTGGCCACTGCGGTTCTGGGCTTGCTGATTAACGCGCAGTAGGGACAGGCGCCGCTGCCTGCAGGCAGCGGCAACAGCAGTTTTGACAAGTCAGGACTGCCTGCCTGATTCATCTTCCCTGCGGTGCAGCAGGCCAGGATAAGGCATGACGGCCAGCAGGATGCCGGCGCACGCAATCGGCGGAAGAACCGCTGCATCGGCAAGAGCATGCATCAATGATTCAATCATGTTTATTAAGCCGCTGGAGCAGGGAATTTCGCTCCCAGAACACGCCACCGCTATAGCCCTGAATGGCTGGATCGTTCTGGGCACTGCCAATTCTTTTTCTTGCCCAGCACAAATATTCCATGTTGATGTCAATGCCGCTCCATTGCCGTCCCAGCTTTTCTGCAACGACGGCAGTCGTGCCGCTGCCGATAAACGGGTCAAAGACAAAATCGTTTTTTCTGGAACTGGCAAGAATCAGCTTTGCGAGCAGCTTTTCCGGCTTTTGCGTAGGATGAGGGGTATTTTCAGGCATTGACCAGAACGGAATGGTTATGTCTGTCCATATGTTGGATGGATAGGTCAATCGATAGTTACCGTCTTCTTCAGCCACCCAGTCCTTGGGTTTCCCCTCAAAACGATATGGAGCTAATACCTTGCGCTTGAGCTTGACCACATCCACATCGAAGTAGTAGTCCCTGGAACTGGTGCAGAACCATATGTCTTCAGTATTGTTCTTCCAGTTCCGTTTGGCCCCTCTTCCCTTTTCCCTCTCCCAGGTGATCCTGTTTTGGACGAGAAATCGATCTTCCAATACAGGCAACACTAAAGATGAAGTCTTCCAGTCTGAACAGACATAAATGGTTGATTGTGGCTTTAGCATTGGAATGAGCAAATCGATAACCCTGCCAAACCAGAGTACATAGCCGGGTTTGTCAAGTTCCCTGAAACGGTTTCCATGATAGTCCTTTGTCAGGTTGTATGGAGGATCAAGGATAAGCAGATCGACGAATTGTCCTGGAAGGTAGGCAGCGATATCAAAGAAGTCTCCTGCAATCAGTTGCCCATGGATTTGCTCAATGCTGACACTTTCTCCAATTCGCAAAATTGATTTTGCGAGGTCACGATACTCCTTTTCAGCACATGTCAGCGTTCGGTTTCTTGAAGCACTAGTTGTCATTCTTCAGACATGTCCTATATGCCAAGTTTCTGCTCCAGGAGTTTTCGGCCTATCGATACAACAATTTCAAGAGGTGTGTTTCCGTACTCTTCTTTCAGTTCGTCCTTAATATTTTGCAGTTTGTCCTCGTTTGTAAGATCAAGAAAATCATGCCCCCATTTTGGAATGCGGTATGAATGGTCGGATATTTGCCCAATCATTTGTTCATCACATAGAAGCTGAATATGGTGAAATTCCTTTTGATGCATGTCAAAAGTTTCGGGAAAGGACAAACAGTAGCTATTCGACTCCTCAAACCTGCGAAGCAGATCAATCATGTATTCCAAATCCCTTTTCATTTCTTATCCGATTGTTCAGTGTTCATGCGGATGACAAAAGATTATCGCCTGTCTTATAACTGTAATAACTCAAGTTTCGGAGTTCGTTTTCGTCTGAAAACAGTCAATGAACTGCTGTCAAGCAAGGCAATAGAGTCCTCATGTCGTCAACGGGCGTGGGTTTTCAGCATTTGTGTAATTGAACCCGCCGAAGCAGGTTCCAAAAACTCACTGCAAATCTATCACTTGGACACACTTGACAAAGAGTAGTCAATTTCCTTCCGTGGACAGGATATGCGGTTAATACAGCCTGTTGATACATTGCATGTTTTCACCCCATGTTGATGCAGTCTGACACTTGTAAAACCAGGGGTGAAGATGGATGAACAGGGAGTTTCGGTTTCGCAACGATTCGAGACATGAACTCACTCTATTGTTTTTCCGCGTCTTTCTTCTAAAATGAACATTCCTGCCAACCATACATTCTATTGCCTTTGTCAAGTGTGTCCAAGTGCCCTGATCTAAAAACAGGAATCGCGAAAAAAGAAGAAAGCCTTGTTAAATTAGCAGTTTATTGACAAATGGTGTTTTTCCGACTTCATCCAATGGGTGAACATTCCATCAATCCCAAAACAGCAAGGCCATGAACATTCTACGCCATTCAGTCGCGAAAAGCCGCCACAGCTTCACTTCCCGGGCAGGCCTCATGGTGCCCGCGACGCTCCCCGGGCGGCTGGGACTCGGGGAGACCGTCGACGAGCTGATACCCGCCCCGGGCAGCAGCCGGGGCTATCGCCACGGCATGATCTTCGAAACCTTCATGCTGACGTCCTGCAGGAGGTCAACCGCCGGGTGCTGGAGCGATGCGCAGATCGTATGGCGGCACAGCCAGCGGGCCGACGCCTCGGAGAATCGCAAAGGGAGCTCCGCAACGACTTCGGCGGAGCGCACCTGCCGGCTGCCCTGATCTCCCGTTCCTTCCGGACCCGTCAGGGGCCTGCCGGAAACGGCCACGGATTCGCTCGCCCGGAATTCGCCATCGGGCCAGGAAACACGACCCGCCACCGCGTTCCGGCATGGAAACCGGCGCCGCCATGCCCCGAATCCGGCCTTCCGGGCAAGTCCGGAACACTCCGGCCCCGCGTCCGACAGAATCCCGGCCTGGAGCGGACAAGAAAAATCTCTATTTATGGATTAGGGACCCGTTTTCCGAAAGACGAAAGTACTGTTATAATGTCGGTTGCAACAATTTCTGTCAAGTGATCTGGAGAAAACCATGAAACAATTAATGAAGTTCACCCCCCCCCCCCTCGTAAATTAACGGCACTGGCCGCCGCGCTGGCAGCCTTGCTT
>JAPOSW010000034.1 GCA_026709505.1 Gammaproteobacteria bacterium
CGAGGTAGATCGCAATGCCGGCGATAAGGAAATCAAGCAGGCATATCGTCGTTTGGCGATGAAGTACCACCCCGACCGCAATGAGAACAGCAAGGAAGCCGAAAGCCGATTCAAGGAGATTCAGGAAGCTTACAATATCCTCGGCAATGAGCAAAAGCGATCTCTTTATGATCAATTCGGTCATGCAGGCATTTCACAAGAAGCGGGCGGTGCAGGGCCTGCAAGTGGCTTCGGAGACATCTTCGGAGACATCTTTGGCGATATTTTTGGTGGAGCAGCTGGAGGCGGCTCTCGTCAGGCCCGCGGGGCTGATCTTCAATACCAGATTACTCTTTCTCTGGAAGAGGCGGTTTCAGGGGTTGAAAGAAAGATTCGGATACTAAAGAACTCGGTATGCACCGTATGCAATGGTTCAGGAGCGGAGCCTGGAACGCATCCCGAAAAATGTGAAAGATGCGATGGTACCGGTCAAATCCGCATGCAGCAGGGGTTCTTCTCGGTTCAGACAACCTGCCCTGACTGTCGTGGCAAGGGTACTGTCATAAAACACCCGTGCCATGCATGTAATGGAGCGGGTATAGTCCGCAAGGAAAAAACCCTGTCAGTCAAAATTCCGGCAGGTGTGGATAATGGTGACAATATCCGGTTAACGGGTGAAGGCGATATCGGTCGTCCCGGAAGTAAACCTGGGGACTTGTATGTACAAGTTCGTCTGTCTCGGCACAATATTTTTGAACGGGATGGTGATGACCTATATTGTGAGGTACCGGTCGGATTTGCAACTCTGGCATTGGGCGGTGAAATACAGATTCCAACTCTAGAAGGACGTGCAAATTTGAGAATTCCGGCTGAAAGCCAGTCAGAAAAGATATTCCGGCTACGAGGCAAGGGGGTGCGAAATGTGCGAAATGGAGCACAGGGAGACTTGCACTGTAAAGTTGTCGTTGAGACACCGGTTAATCTCAATGACGAACAGAAACGGCTACTCCGAAAGTTTGAGGAGAGTCTTGCGAAAGGAGGAGAAAAGCATAACCCGAAAAGCCGTTCCTGGTCAGATCGAATCAAGTCGTTTTTCGACGAAATCGTATCCTGATACACTTTTCCTTTGCAAGGCAGCTTCAAATTCTGAAACCGACCAATCCTGTCAGGCCTTGTGGTCGCGATGATTGACCAGATCTTCAAGCGGAATGGACTTCTGCATGCCAACCTGCCGGAGTTCATTCCTCGCGCTTCGCAGCTTGAAATGGCTGAAGCGGTATTTGGTGCAATTCAGTTCTCCGGAAACCTTGTCTGCGAATCAGGAACTGGAACCGGCAAGACCTATGCCTATCTGGTCCCGGCTATCCTTTCTGAAAAGCGTACCGTAATCTCGACCGCAACGCGCGCTCTACAGGAGCAGATCTATTTTCGTGACCTGCCGAATCTGCTGCGGGTACTGGATACGGATATCAATGTAAGCATGCTCAAGGGGCGTGCCAACTACCTGTGTCGTTACAGATTGAAACAAGCCCAGCAGCAAACCGACATGGTCGGCATCCGCATGCGGCATTCCCTGTCAAAAATTAACAAATGGGCAAATACAACCCTGACAGGCGATTTATCCGAGATGGAAGATCTGGCAGAGAATTCACCAGTCTTGAGAGTGGTGACTTCAACCAGTGAAAATTGTCTAGGCGGACACTGCCCCGACTTCAACAAGTGTCATGTAAATACAGCTCGAAAAAAGGCAGCAGAAAGCGAACTGGTCGTCATAAACCATCACGTGTATTTTTCCGACTTGTCGCTCAGGGAAAGTGGGTTCGGCGGACTGCTGCCAGAGCATGACGTGATCATTTTCGATGAAGCCCACAGTCTCCCGGATATTGCCTCGAACTTTTTGGGCTTTGCTTTCTCAAGCACGCAAGTCAGCCATCTTATTGAGGACATTCAAGGCGCTGAACTGGAAGAAAACAGCAGTGTTGACTTCAGGCCCGGCTTCATGGGGCTTGAGCTGGCAGTCAATGACTTGACTTCACTCGCCAACAGCAGTTATCAAGGGCCAAAGATTTATGGCGAAGTCAAGAACAAGCAATGGGAAGAGGTAACGACCAAGCTCAAGTTGGCATTGGGAAATGTGCTTCAAGCACTTGAAACCGCTGCTCCGGCTGGTACTGGGCTGTCCCGTTGCCGAGACAGGGCAGTCTGGATGTCGGATAACCTCTGGACCTGGTGTGATGACAGCGATCAGAACTCGGCGCGCTGGTTTACAGCCCGTAGCAAAGGATTCAATCTGAATTCGACTCCATTGGATGTAGGACAGCGTCTGCGGGAACACATGAAGGCTGCAGGCACAAGCAGGATTTTCACGTCAGCGACCCTTTCAGTCGAACGGGATTTCAAGCCCTTCATGAACAAGATCGGATTATCCGAACAGGAGACGGATACCGGATTTTGGGAAAGTCCATATGACTATGCGGCCAATTCCAGGTTGCTGATTGATGAAGGCATGCCGGAGCCTAATGATCCGGATTTTGCCGAAGCTATCAAGCAACTGATCATTGAAATTGGCACAGTAAGCCAGGGAAGGGCATTCTGCCTGTTTACCAGTTTTGCAATGTTGAACCGTGTTCATGATCTTGTTCAGGCAGAAGTAGACTGGCCAATTTACCGACAAGGTGACATGTCCAAGCAAATTCTGCTTGACAACTTTGTCGAAAACGACCATTCCATGTTGTTTGGCACTTCTACATTCTGGCAAGGCGTTGACATCAAGGGCGATGCACTACGCTGCGTCATTATTGATAAACTGCCATTTGGATATCCCGAAGACCCCGTGATGAAAAGCCGGATTCGATATTGCAATGAGCATGGAGAAAACGCATTCATGCATATCCAGATACCGGAGGCAGTGGTTGCCCTGAAACAGGGGGCAGGGCGACTGATTCGTTCCGAAAAGGACCGGGGAGTCTTGGTGATTTGTGATTCCCGAATACTGAATAAGCCCTATGGCAAGCAATTTCTGGACAGTCTGCCTCCAATGCCGGTTGTCAGGAATGTCCGGGAAGTCAAATTGTTCTTCAAGTCGATCGTATGAGCAAAATCAATATCTTAGCCATGGATACTGCCACAAGAAATTGCAGTGTGGCACTTTATGCGCAAGGCAAAATATCCAGGCTATCACGGGAATCGATGAAGCATTCATCGGAGCTGATCGAACTAATCCAAAATGTGCTTGTTGGGCAGGGTCTAACGCTCAATGATCTTCACATGGTGATCGTGAATACAGGACCCGGTTCTTTTACCGGAGTGCGAACCGGGATTGGGGTCGCACAGGGCATTGCTTATGGCCTTGGTATTCCCTTGTGCGGGATTGATTCGCTGTCAATTCTGGCAACAGCCTCAGGCAAGAGGGGCATTGTGCTGCCGATCATGGATGCCAGAATGAAACAGGTGTATGCGGGCCTTTACAGCATTGATGATGACTTGAGGGTCATGCTCTCGCCCTACGTTTGTGATCCGGATGATATTCAAACCATGAAGCAGCAGAAGTTTACGGTGGTGGGAGATGGCTGGCACCTGTACCAATCTATTTTTCAGATGGTTCTGGGAGACAGAGCGCAATTTCTGGAAACCATCGTCTATCCTGATGCGGCTTCGGCTATTGATGCATTCATTCGTTATGGGCTGGGAAAAACCGGGAGTCCGCTTGCATTATCAGCAACGTACATCAGGGACAATGTCGTTCAGGGCAAGCTGTCCAGATGAGGGTTTTCAAGTTGACTAGCAAATATGGCCAGTCCAGGAGACAGGCCGTCTTGGCTACGGCAATATCAATTCGTTGACAAACCGGGTGCCAAAGTAGGCCATAAACAGCAGGGAAAAGGCAATCATTGTCCATTTTGCAGCGAGCTCTCCTCGCCATCCTATTGCATATCTACCGGCGATGGTCATGGCAAAGATGATCCAGGCTGCAATTGAAAATACAACATGGTGGTTGAATGACAGGATTCTGCCGGACTCGATTCGATAGGTGAAAACCCCCAGAATCAAATTGAATGTCATAAGCACGAATCCACAAATGATCAGAACAAACAGATAGGATTCCATGGACTGTATGGGAGGCAGATTCGAAATAAATCCGCCAGTCCCCTTGCGCATGTTTCGATCTTGTGCCCGAAGCAGGCATGCCTGGGCAAATGCCATGAATAAAACTGCATAGGTTGGAATGGCGACCAGGATATGGAGTTGCACGGTATTCGAAAACTGAGAGAGAGAAACCATGTTATCGGGCTGGATGAATCCTGCCAAAGCGGCAACCACGGAGAGTGGGTAGACGACCAATCCGAGCTCCGTGAATTTTAGCTTGATGGACAATAGAAGATAGAAAACTGCAGATATCCAGCCGGCTATCGAAATAGTAGCGCCAATCGAAATAATGATATCCTCGCCTACATGCATGATCTCATATAGCGCTATCGCATGCATTGCGATTGCGGCGGTAGCGATTAGAAAGATGCCATAGGGTGGGGTTTGCTGTTCCAGAACCCTGATGTTGCGCCAGAGCAAAAACAGGCATACGGCGTATAGCACAATGCATAGAAACTGGAAAACCATCTTTAGATATGGGAAATGATAGTGTTGCTGCGCTATTTGAAGTATAAAAAAACAGCTTCTGTAATCTGTCAATCATACCATTAGCAGGAAAGCTGGATATAGCAAAAAGTTCACCATCACAATGAATTTCAAGCGAATGAAATTGGATATAATGCAACGGAATTTCCAGGATTATTTCATCAATCGGAAGGGTTAATTGCATGTTCAGTCAACTTGGAGAAAAGCTTCGCAAGGCCGTCAAGACTCTAGCGGGTAAGGGACGTCTGACGGAATCGAACATCTCTGACGCTTTACGCGAGGTCAGAGTTGCCCTGCTTGAAGCTGATGTATCACTTGAAGCGGTTCAGAGCTTTATCGGCTCGATACGCGAACGGGCTGTAGGCACGGAAGTCATTGGCAGTCTCAATCCTGGAGAAGCAGTAATCAAGCTGGTGCATGAAGAGCTTGTGCATCTGATGGGAGACAGTAACGACAGCCTCAATTTGTCAGTACGTCCACCTGCGGTGATTTTTCTGGCTGGCTTGCAGGGTGCGGGCAAGACAACAACGGCTGGCAAGCTAGGGGGGTTCCTTAGCCAGCGCGAGAACAAGTCAGTGTTGCTGACAAGTACTGACGTTCGTCGTCCAGCTGCCATTGAACAGCTTTCCATGCTCGCAAGCAACCTGTCTCTTGAATTTTTTCCCAGTTCTCCGTCCCAGAATCCGGTGGATATTGCTCGGGAAGCCGTGGACCATGCTCGGAAAAAACAGTTAGATGTTGTCATCGTAGACACCGCAGGACGCCTTCATGTCGATGCTGAAATGATGCAAGAGGTTCAGCAGTTGCACAGTGCCATTAATCCAGTCGAAACCCTGTTCGTTGTGGATAGCATGACTGGACAGGATGCAGTCAACAGCGCCCGCTCATTCAACCAATCATTGCCATTGACCGGGGTCATTCTTACCAAAACAGATGGCGATGCACGAGGTGGAGCAGCGCTTTCCATACGCTATGTCTCTGGAAAGCCGATCAAGTTTCTGGGTACTGGCGAGGCTATGGATGCGCTTGAAGCATTTCACCCGGACCGAATTGCATCCCGCATTCTAGGTATGGGAGATGTCCTAACCCTCATCGAGGAAGTCTCACGAAAAGTTGACAAGAAAGCGGCTGATAAAATTGCCAGGAAGATTCAAAAAGGAGTGAGATTTAACCTTGCCGATTATCGCCAGCAAATGCTAGAGACAGAGAAAATCGGTGGCCTCGGCTCCATGATGGAGAAGTTGCCCGGCATGGACCAGATTCCCCAGCAGGCCCTTGATTACGCCAAAAATATGAACATTCGGCAAAAGGTTGCAATCATCAATTCCATGACCCATCAGGAGCGGGATTTCCCGGCCATTATTCGTGCGCAGCGAATCAAGCGTATTGCCGCTGGTTCAGGCACAAAGGCACAAGATGTCAATAAGTTATTGAGGGAATTCCAAAAAGTTCAGAAGATAGCATCGAAGATTAAAAGCAAGAGTGGAATGCAACGCATGGTCAGTAAGTTCGAACAGTTTGGCCGTCAGCTCAGTTGATCTTGAATGTGTGAAAATGAAGCCTGTCTTGACGGCGAAAACAATGCCCTGCAAGAAGGAGCATCAGGACAAGTAGAGCAACTTCCTGGGTTGTATATTACGATATGGATTTTGAATGCCGCTTCCTAACAGGAGCTTTAGTTTTCCTGTGAATTGGCATCGATTCAGTTTCAAGCATGTTCATCAATCAGACCATATAATTATTCTTCATTGAATGTAGGTATTAATCGAGAAACCGGTATGAAAGACAAAGAAATTGAAAGGCTGGAGGCCGGCAAGCTAATGGAAAGAAAAATCATTGCTGTCCTGACCAGTCACTTGACTACTAGTCTGGTCGGTGAAGACAAGATATCGGGCCAGGCAGGGGCCGAATTAATTGATAGCATGATGGACGTAGCATTGGCCGTAATTCGGCATGAAATCAAGGGGGCAGTCAAGGATGCCCTGATCGAGATGGCCGAGGAGCAAGCGTTGCATTTTCATCTCAGTTCGGAAGATACCAAGCATTGACTGTGCTTGGGGTTTTATGGGCACTGCCTGCTATTTCATTCCTTCCTGTATTTTCTGTCTAAGTTCAAATTTCTGTATTTTACCAGTCGAGGTTTTCGGCAAATCACCAAAAATTACCTGTCGTGGACGCTTGAAACCAGCCAGGTGTCCTCGACAAAACTCAATAATCTCGTCTTCGGTGCATTCTTCGCCGGGCTTCAGTTCTACAAAGGCACAGGGGGTTTCCCCCCATTGTTCGTCGGGTTTGGCAATTACTGCTGCCGCGGCAACTTTCGGGTGCTTGTAGAGCGCCGACTCCACTTCTATTGACGAAATATTCTCGCCTCCAGAGATGATGATATCTTTCAGTCGATCCTTGATTTCCAGGTAGCCATCCGGATAAACCACGGCAAGGTCCCCGCTATGGAAACAGCCGTTCTTGAATGCTTCGGCAGTCGCTTCGGGGTTTTTGTAATAGCCTTTCATCACTTGATTGCCGGAGAGTACTACTTCGCCGATCGACTCTCCATCTTGAGGAATGTCCTGGCCTGTTTCAATATTGACCACGCGAACCGAATCCATCATGGGAAACCGCACGCCCTGTCTGGCCTTGATTTCAGCCTGCTTGTTGATATCAAGATCTGACCATTCGCTTTTCCAGTCACAAAAAACCACATGCCCGAATGTTTCGGTTAGACCGTAGACATGGGTGACATTGAATCCGAGTTTTTGCATCTGTTCAAGGATTTTGCTCGGTGGCGGGGCTCCGGCAGTCATGACCTCGACCGTATAATCGGGGACACGGTGAAGCTCCTCCGGTGAGTTTGCCAGCATCGCGAGAACAATCGGCGCAGCACCAAAATGCGTGATCTGGTGTGTCTGGATTGCTTCAAAAATATTTGCAGCATTAACAGTTCGGCTGCAGACCAAGGTGCCGCCCATCAGGGTCATGGTCCAGATATGTCCCCATCCATTACAGTGAAACATCGGAACCGTATACAGATAGCGAGGACTCTTTCGAATATTCCAGGCTGCAACCGTTCCCATGGACATCAGGTATGAGCCTCGATGATGGTAAACCACGCCTTTCGGGTGCCCACTGGTTCCAGAGGTATAGTTGAGAGTTAGAGCATTCCACTCGGATTCCGGATATCCCCAGTCTACCGTTATCCCTGCGGATGCCAGTAATTCCTCATAGGACATTATCCCAAGACATTCGCCGGAGTCTTCCTGCAGCTCCCGGTCAACGATATCGATTACCGTAGGCTTGGTTTTCAGCCTTGATAATGCCGCAGCAATGACATCGGAAAACTGGGTATCTGTAATAAGGAACTCTGCATCGCTGTGTTCAAGAATATAGGCGATGGTATCAGGGTCGAGACGAGTGTTGATGGAATTCAGGACCCCTCTCGACATGGGAACACCGAAATGAGCTTCTGCAAGTTCTGGTGTATTGGCTGCCATCATGGCAACAGTGCTCCCAGAGGAAATTCCGAGTTTTCGAAGTCCAGCGGCAAGGCTCAAACAACGTTTGGCGGTTTCGCCCCAGTTATAGGATTGTGTTCCATAGACAATTGATTGCTGATCAGCATAGACCTCGGATGCCCTCTGTAAAAATGAAATCGGGGTTAACTGCACAAAATTCAGCCCCTCGATCCTCGGCAATTCGTCGTAATGGTGCTTCATGATTTTTTTGGCAAAAGGAGTGTTGATACTGGAATGAGCTGCCTAATTTTCAGCTCATCTGGTTTGATGGGACCATGCTGGCCTGGCCGCGAATGTTCTCGAATTGAATTCTTCAATATCATAACGCTCAAACATGAGGAAATGCATCAACTGTCATGTAGTTTAGGGATGTAAGTAAAACCTTGCAAAACGCAAATTCAGACTTTCCAGAGCATGCTAATCGGCATTGCGTATAACCTTGGTGCTATCTGTTGAGTGCGCTTGCCATCATGCAGAAGAATTCCACATGCGAATTGTTTGCCGGTAGCTTCCATAAGTCGTTTCAATCCCCTGAAATCTTTGGGTTGAGCCGTTTTGCTGGCCTTGACCTCAATGCCCACGATTTTGTCCCAGGAACGCTCCAACACGAAATCAACCTCATAGCCATCTTTGTCGCGATAGTGACTGATGGATATGGTTTCGTCAGACAGGGCTGTTGCCTTTACAATTTCACTGTAGACGAAACTCTCAAGAACACTGCCAAGTACTGATCGGTTTTGATTCATACTTATAGCATCCATCCTAAGAAGCGCTGAGAGCAGTCCGGAGTCCAGGAAATGGAGTTTTGGCGTCTTGACAAGTCGTTTCAACTGGGAGTGGTGCCAGGCGGGTATACGGTCAACTAAAAACATTAGATTCAGCAAATTCAGCCAACGGTCTATAGTTTTGCTGTCTACTTCAAGATAACTTCCGAGCCTTGACATATTTAGCTGTTGACCAGAAGATATAGCTGCGAGTTCGACAAGCTGCGTCATCTTGCTGCGCTTTTCAACAGGTGTAATATCCCCAACATCATGTTCAACCAGATAATTTATGTAGCTGACAAACCAGGCACGGCGTCGTGCTGGCACAATACGGGAAACCGCCTCAGGATAGCCTCCGGAAACGATTCTTTCAATCAACTCTGAACTTGCTTTTGTTTCTGTCATGACCGGGAAGTTGCAGTTGAAGCACTGGTCCAGAAATCTTGATGGTTGAGTTCCTGCAATTTCAGATTGCGAAAAAGGCAGTAATTTAATAGTTTCAACACGTCCGGCCAAGGAATCCGGGGATATCCTTGACTTGAATAATTCAACTGAACCCGTGATCAAAAAGCGTCCGGGAGTTGGATCTTCATCTACTTCCTTCTTTATCTCTAGAATCAGGTTTGGGGCACGCTGTATTTCATCGATTACTGCAGTTCCCAATCCTGTTATGAATCCCAATGGATCTTCTTGTGCAAATTGTCGATACTGCTCTTCGTCGAGTGATACGTAGTTCCAGCCATCCCGGTCTGCAATCCGACGAGCGAGCATCGTCTTGCCTGATTGGCGAGGACCAACGATTGCAACAATACGCGTATCTTGAAGAGCAGTGCGAACCAAATGTTCTGCATGTCGTTCAACAAATATGTCTTTTGAATCATGCACGTTTTACTAACTTGTTTTCATGTTTGTTTTATTTTTCGTCAATTTCGGAATATTGTACTGTCTAATTCGGAATATGCTCGCGTCAATTTCGGACTGTTCGCCATTTGAACTCGGCATGCCATGCCTCAGCTGGTCGAAATTTGGGGTTAGAGCAATTTTTTGACTGGATTCCCGCAACAGTATATTGATTGCAAAAATTTGAAAGTGGCCCTCAATAAGGCCGTTCACCATTTGGGGAACTCGAAAGCTCATTCAGTAACAATCAGTAGGTGCTTAGGATTTTGCCTGCAGATGATGCGATTAAACAATTGCTTCCCAGTGGAATTCGAGGTTATGTGACGGCCTGAAATGAAGAGGATTAGCACTATATTGAACGACATGTTCACCAGAAAGCAGGCAGCAAAGGGCTGTGAAGAATCCTCGTCTTTCCATGGGGCTACGCCTTCATGGACAGACAGGGACAGTGTTGCACTTCGGACTGGAATTGGGGAAGACAGAAAGCCCTATCTCATGAAATTTTGATTTCCATAATCTCTGGAACTGGCAATTCTCATCAGTTATGCAGGGTTATGCAGGAAATTCAAGCGGGCCAGCTGATTTTGAAGAATGCAACGTCAGTCACTTGACAAGAATTGAATGCAGTAGTGGACATGAAGCAGTGAAGGATAGCTGGAATCTCCAGACACTCTTCTGAACGGTCTCCGAAGCGTGGACATGGATTAGCAGGATATCGTCTTCGCTTTCTTCAATAATACCGCCATTACAAGCCGATATTCCTGGGTGCTGCTGCTTCCCATCAAACAAATTATCTGTTTGACGGGTGTTCCAAAATGAATGGCTTGACACCATAATACGCCCTTCCTCGATAGCCTATAAATCATACGATGGAATCCTTAACTCAACCGCCTCCGGTATTCGCTTTCTCGAGGCGCATCCGGAAAACTCCATACGAAAAAAGGGTTATGGAGCAAGCACCCAAATCCATGACCATCTATAACAGTACTCCGTTGATGACAGTGTTTCGTTCACCTCAGGAAGATTATGAACACCTTTGCGAGCATGTGCAGATTTGGGATGTGTCATGTGAACGACAGGCTGAGATTGCCGGCGACGACGCCCTGAGGCTGGTTGAACTAATCACGCCAAGGGACATTTCGAAATGCAAAATAGGTCAATGCATGTATGCCCCCTTGGTTGACGAGAATGGCGGAATTGTGAATGACCCTGTCCTGTTGCGTCTGGGCAAGCAACGATTTTGGCTATCGACTGCTGACTCCGATGTTTTGCTCTGGGTAAAGGGGATTGCATATGGAATCGGTTATTACACATCAATACAAGACCCTGACGTCAGCCCACTCGCAATTCAGGGCCCCAGGGCAGATGACTTGATGGCAGACTTGCTTGGAGAGGAGATTCGGCAACTTCCCTTTTTCCGGTTTGTCCGTGAATCTTTGGCCGGTACTTCGTTCTATATCTCCCGGTCTGGCTGGAGCGGTCAAGGTGGGTTTGAAATCTATCTGGAAGAGTACAGAAAAGGATTGGATTTGTGGGACTGTATCTGGGAAGCGGGCCAAAAATACAACATACGTGCCGGTTGCCCAAATTCGATTGACCGAGTTGAGAGAGGCCTGCTGTCCTATGGAAACGACATGACTCTTAATGAAAATCCCTATGAATGCGGCTTGGACCGTTTCATTTCAGAGGACAAAAAAGCAGAATGCATGTCATCTGTTGCATTGAAGGAAATACGAGACCGGGGAATTACGCACAAACTGGTTTATCTGCTCATTCAGGGAGAACCGCTGACAACTCCTCGTGAGGCATGTACGGTTAACGATGAATCTGGTGTCGCGCGCGGCTGCCTGACCAGCATAGCCCACTCAATCCGATTTGGCGGCAATATTGCTTTTGCTACAGTAGAGACACAGTTTTCGATTCCAGGCCAGAGGCTGTTTATTGAGATGGGTTCGGATAAGCTGCTAAAAGCAACCGTCATGAGCAAACTCAAGGAATGAATAAACGATTACTCTCTCATGAAGTGTAGGACAAGCCCGGCTTGGTTTCCTCAAACACATGATATGCGGTTTGATGCATTCCGTATTTTCGATAGGCAGCCTGGGCAACAGTATTGTCTTTTTCGACATACAGCCTGAAACCGCAAACATTTTCATCCGACTCTGCAAGCTCCTTGACCCTTGAATAAAGGCGACCATAGAGTCCGCTTCTTCGAAAATCCGATAGAACATAGACACTCTGAATCCACCAGAATTGCCCGCATCGCCAGTCGCTCCATTCAGTGGTAATCATGAGTGAACCCACAATCTGGCTTTCACATTCAGCAACCAGGTAAAAACCGAGTTCCGGATGACTCAGGAGCCTGATGACGCCGGATTCGACAATTTCTGGCTTGAGGGCGAGGCCTTCAGTTTCTTGAGCAATATTGATGTTGAACTGGGCAATCTGGGAGGCGTCTTTTTCGGCTGCTTGCCGGATGCATGCGTGAACCATAACTGGCCGCCTAGAAAATGATGGCGGCAGGGATTGAGGGGAGTGAATTCGTCAGGCCCGAAGTTGAATTCGGGCCTATGTGGCTGACAGACAATCAGTTCAATACGCTAGGCCAGTTCTTGTCGGCTTTTTCAATAAATCCGACCTTATCCTTGAGCCATTTTTCCTGGATCTTGGCATTGTAGTTGAGATAAAGCTTGCCATCAGTAATGTTCCATTGCTTCGGGTCAGAGGAGGCGGTATCCCCGTTGGCAACGGCCCAAGCGCAATATCCGCCATACTGGGGCTCGTAGGCCTGCGGATTTTCCGTGAAGGCATCCAGATTCTCCTTAGATGCAAAACGCCACTCTGCACCCTTGTGCTCAAGCGAAAACTTCTTGCTGCCCTTGGTTGGCTCGCCAGAAGTGAAGTACGCAACAACATCATAGCCACTGACTGCAGTGTTGCCAAACCGTTTGGTGTAAATCTCATCCTTGGATGCATGAACCGCTGGAATCATTGCAATTGCAAGAATCAGGCTGGTTAGATAGGGTAAAACTCGACTGGACATAAATAGCCTCTTTTGGGAATGTTGTTTTTGCATGAATTTGCAGACTCCTAATAGACAACAGTAGTTCAAGGTTTTGTGGGCAGATTACATGCTGACAAGATACTTGGTGCTCCTGATTATCGACCTATCAAACCTGTAATTGCAAGGTATTTTTTGCCCTGGAATTTAACTTGTTAATCATGTGTTCAGTTATACTCCGCAATGCTGTTTCGATTAAATGCATTCGTTCATTGCGAACCGGAATATCGTATCCCCTGCCTTGGCAGGGGGATATACGATTGAGACGATTGTTGCTTATGTTTGACCCGCCTCGGAGGCTTTCCTGATGAGTCGAAGAACAGGTGGGCGGGCAGCCCGTCATGCCTTGCGATCCGCGCCGCTTGCAGAAGAGGTTAAGCCAGTACACCCGGGGCAAATCGGGGGGTGCTACAAGCCGCTGACCGATGCAGAACTGCAGCGCGTATACGATGCGATGCTGGACTTGCTGGAGAATGTCGGATTCACCAGAGCCATACCCAGAACTATCGAGTTAGTAACCAAGGCAGGCGGCAAAATGACTACGGATGGTCGATTGACCTTTCCGCGCGAATTAATCGAGTGGACACTCGAGGTTTGCGCAAGGGATATAACCCTGTATGGACAGAAGCCGGAGCATGACATGTTGCTTCAAGGCAACAAGGTTTATTTTGGCACGGCGGGGGCTGCTGTGCATGTTGTCGACGCATGGAAAACCCATCAGAAGTATCCTGACCAGACGGCCTACCGGGAATCCACCCTGCAGGACTTGTATGATGCGGCGCGGCTGGTGGACCGGCTCGAGCACGTTCACTTCTTTCAGCGCTGCATGGTTGCCCGCGATATCGAAGATCCATACGCCATGGACCTGAATACTACCTATGCCTCGGTGACGGGTACGTCCAAGCACTGTGGGTTGAGCTATGTCGATCCCGGCCATGCTGCCGATGGCCTCAAGTTACTGCAGACCATAGCTGGAGGGGAAAAAGCATGGCGCGAACGTCCATTCGCCAGTCTATCTTGCTGTTTTGTGGTTCCGCCTTTGCGATTTGCCGAAGATGCCTGCCGGGTCATGGAAGTCTGCATACGCGGTGGAATGCCGGTTTTGCTACTGGCGGCAGGGCAGGCTGGCGCAACGAGCCCTGCATCGCTAGCTGGTGCAGTCGTACAGGAGTGCGCAGAGTGTCTAGCAGCTCTCGCCGTGGTAAATCTGATTGTAGAAGGACATCCGGCGATTTTCGGGCCTTGGCCATTCGTCTCTGACTTGCGAACCGGGGCAATGAGCGGCGGCAGTGGCGAACAGGCTGTATTGATGGCTGCTTGCGGACAGGTTGGCCGCTATCTGGACTTGCCAACCGGTATTGCAGCGGGAATGGCAGACGCCAAAACACCGGACGCTCAGTCCGGGTTTGAAAAAGCATACACAGTCACTCTAGCCGGACACAGCGGGGCCAATATGGTCTATGAATCGGCAGGCATGCAGGCCAGCCTGCTCGGATTTGGATTTGAAAGCGCCATGATTGACAATGACATGCTGGGTGCAATCAATCGCAGTATTCGGGGAATCGAGATCGACCATGACAATCTGGCACTGGAGACGATTACCGATGTCTGCCTGAACGGCCCGGAGCATTTTCTCGGTCATGAAGCAACCCTCTCCCGCATGCAGTCGGATTATGTCTATCCGGACGTGGGAAATCGCTTGACGCCTGCCGAGTGGATGGAATCGGGGTCCAAAAATGTCAATGAACCGGCCAGGGCGAGGGTTCAGGAGATATTGGATACCCACTTTCCCAAGCATGTTCCCGAAGAACTGGATGGCCGTTTGCGAGAGGATTTTGAAATCCTGCTTCCAATAAAACAAATGCAGCCAATAAATTAAACAATTATGTTGTTATACGGAGTGAATCAATGAGCGATCAGAATTTCCCATCTCAGGCAAAGGTGGCGATTGTCGGCGGCGGAGTCATGGGAGCGGGACTTGCTTACCATCTGGCTTTGGAAGGATGGACGGATTGCCTGCTAATCGAAAAAGGAGAATTGACCTCAGGGTCGACCTGGCATGCCGCAGGACAATGCCCCAACTTTATTGCCGACTACAACATGGCGAAAATCCATGACTATGGGATCAACTTGTACCCCAGGCTGGAGGAATTGACCGGTCAATATGTCAGTTGGCATGGGTGCGGGGGCATTCGATTTGCCTATCATCCGGCAGAAGTAGAGTGGTTCCACCGAGTCGCAGGTGTCGGCAAGCTGATTGGGTATGACTGCGAGATCATTGATCCGGAAAAAATCAAGTCTCTCGTCCCTTATGTCAATATTGAAGGCGTGCTCGCTGGTGCCTGGACACATGCTGACGGGCATGTTGACCCCGCCGGAGTCTGCAATGCCATGGCCAAAGGAGCTCGCATGGAAGGAGTACGGATATCCACTCGAAATCAGGTTCTGGATATTCATCGTCGACCCTCTGGCGAATGGGAAATCCTGACAGAAAAAGGGCCGGTGATTGCTGAACATGTGGTCAACGCGGCCGGCTGCTATGCCCGAGAGGTCTCAAAAATGGTGGGCACTGACCTGCCAATGATCAACATGAAACATACCTATATCGTCACCGAGACTGTTCAGGAATTTCTGGGTGCCGATCATGAAATGCCGGTGATTCGGGATCCATACCCCTCTTCCTATTATCGTCAAGAGCAAAAGTCAGCCTTGATCGGGATCTATGAAACCATGAATTCCGAAGAATGCTGGACCCATCGCGGAGGCTGGCCGGAATGGCAATCGGAAAATGAGCTGTTTGATCCGGAAATGGACAACATCATGCCCTTCATTGAGAGGGTCATGGACCGGGTGCCGATGTGGGGAGAACTTGGTATCAAGCGCGTGGTCTGCGGTGCCATTCCCCACACGCCGGACAGCAATCCCTTCATCGGACCTGCGGCTGGACTGCGTAATTTCTGGCATTGCAACGGCGCATCCATTGGCATCGCCTCGGGTGCAGGCTGCGGCAAGTATCTAGCTCAATGGATGGTCCATGGGGATGCGGAAATCAATATGTCGGGCGTTGATCCCCGACGATTCAGTAAGTTTGCTCCGGGACGATATACAAAGGAAAAATCCCATGAAGACTACGAGCACATGTACAAACTCCACCTCCCCGGCGAAGAGAGGCCGGCCGGGCGCAAGTTCCGGACGACACCCTTGTATGACCGTTTGAAACAGAAGGGGGCTGTGTTCACGGAAATCAACGGGTGGGAGAGAGCCAAATGGTTCTCGCTGGATGGACGAGAGGAGGAGATCGGATTTCGACACAACAATACCTTCAGCGTAGTCTCAAAAGAATGTGCAGCGGTTCGCGAACGAGTCGGAATCATGGAGTTGTCCACGTTTGCCAAATATGAAATTACCGGTAGAGATGCCGAGGTGATGCTGAATCGGATCAGTGCCAACAGGATGCCCCGAATTTCAGGCATCGTGCTTACGCATTACCTTGCTGAAAATGGACGACTGAACGGAGAGTCAACAGTGACCCGTCTGGAAAAGGATTGTTATTATGTACTTTCAGGGGCCACCAGTGAAGAGCGCGATCTGTCGATATTGAATCAAGGGGTTGGCGATCAGGAAGATGTTGATATCAAAAATATTACCAACGAATGGGGTGCCCTGTTGCTTGCGGGTCCACAATCCCGCAAAGTGCTTTCTGCTGTGACCGATGAGAGTCTATGCAATTCAGATTTTCCATGGCTATCGGGTAAAACCATTGATATCCGGGGTAGGGAAGTCAGGGCCTTGCGGGTTAGCTATACCGGTGACCTCGGCTGGGAGCTGCATTGCCGGAATGCCGATCTTGTGGATATCTATGAAGCTGTCTGTGCAGCCGGTAGAGAGTACGGCATTGCTGACTTCGGGGGGTATGCCCTGAATTCGCTGAGAATGGAGAAAGCCTACAAGGGATGGGGAGCCGAAATGACCAATGAAATATCGATGGTTGAAGCAGGCTTGATGCGCTTCTTCCGACGTGACAAGGACGATTTTCGAGGCAAGCAAGGCACTTTGGAAATTAAAGAGAAGGGAGTTTCAACTTCACTGGTGTATTTTGAGGTTGAGGAGGGAGATAACGATGTAGCTGGCGGCGAAGCAGTACTGGTTGACGGGCAGACAATTGGCGTTTCAACTTCGGGAGGATATGGACATGCAACCGGAAAAAGCCTGGGCTTTGCCTATGTTGATCCGCAATACAGCAGGCCCGGCTGTGAATTTGATGTGCTGTTGATTGACGATTTGAGAAAGGCAACAGTATTGGCTGAGCCAGTGTGGGATCCCAGGAATTTTCGCCCTCGCGCCTGAGTCGCCCTGATCTTGAAATTCAATTCCGCCAGGCTGTCCCTTTAATCAACAGCGCTTCGAAAATGGAGGATGCCAATTCCCAGTCGGGGTTAGCTGTTCCCGAAGAGTCCGGGATAGCGAGAAACAATCGCTTTCTGCTCGGTACGCTCGCAGCAGGCCATCTAGTCAATGATTGGGTAGCCGGCACGATTTGGCTCGTTGCACCGGCAATTGCAGCCAGCATGGGCCTTGGGCCTGCAGAAGTAGGGCTGATCATAGCCATTAATGGTATTGCAGCAGGATTTACGTATGTACCGGCTGGAATAATTGCAGATCGGACCCGCAACAGCGGTCTGCTGATGCTGATTTCATTCTGGTGGGTGGCAATCGGCTATTTCCTGTCGACCCTGGTGCCTGGATTCTGGCTCATCACTCTGTTTTTGGCTATAGGGAATATGGGCGACGCCTTCTGGCATCCAGTCGCAACCGGAGTTCTGGTTAAAACCATGCCTAAGCGGCGAGCACAGGTATTGGGCATTCATGCAATGGGCGGTAGTGTCGGTGCTGAAATTCTTGCTCCAATCTCGATTGGCGTACTATTGACTTATTTCGATTGGCAAAGTTCCCTGCAGATCATCACGATTCCGGCTTTCCTGATGGGATTGCTGTTTATTGTCATGGGGCCACGGATAACATCCGTATCCCGGCAATCGATTCGGAAGGAAAAGCTCGCACAGGTCATGCAGGTGTGGCTCACCCACCGTGGGTTGATGATGATCGGAATGATGGTGCTCTACAACATGTCCCTGTTCGCGATATTGTCGATGACTCCCCTGACGCTCCAGCAGCGATATGAAATGAGCGTCTTTAACTCTTCCGTACTGTTCGCTTCGATGCTGGTTATCGGAACCCTGTTTCAACCCTTTATCGGCAAGTTGTCCGACATGGTTGGCCGGTCTCAGCCAATCATCATGACCTTGCTGTTCTCGACTGTATTCGCCGCTGGCGCGGCCTGGTTCGAGGCGTTTATTCCGTTCATGATTGCGCTGATCTGCGCCGTTTCGTTGCTGACGGCAGTGCGCCCCATTATTCTTGCTACAGCGGTGGAATTATCGGAACAGTCAGAATCAACAACACTGGGGGTCGTGTTCTCGGTGCTTGATGGCGTTGGAGCCCTGGGGGCATTGGCTGCCGGGCTAGCCGGTGAAATTGATTTGACCCTGGCTTTCTTTATGGCCGCCGTATTTTCGATCTTTTCGATTGTTCTCTATCTGGCTTCGCTTGCATCATCGAAAGGAAAGAAATGCCAGGTTGCTTTCGATGACCGGTAGGGTGGGGATATCAAGCTTCCGCAAGCCTTGTTGAGGCAAGGCGGCGAGTGCGTCGAGCTTCCAGTGGAGCAACCAGCAGAGACATCATGGGCGGCACGAGCAACAGGGTGATAATGGCCGATAATGAGAGGCCTCCGACTACAACCGATCCCAAACCACGGTAGAGTTCGGATCCGGCACCTGGGAAAAACACCAGCGGAAGCATCCCGAAGACCGAAGTTAGCGTAGACATGAAGATCGGTCGGATGCGGTTTTGCGTCGCGAGCGGAATGGCCTGCTCGGGCGTCATGCCTTCCACACGGGTTAGATGCAGGGTTTGATGCACCAGAAGAATGGCGTTGTTGACCACGATGCCGACCAGAATCACAAATCCCAGCATCGTCAGCATATCCAGTGCCTGATAGGTATAGAGGTTGAGCAGCGCCAACCCGGCAACACCGCCAGCTGCTGCGACTGGCACGGAAATCATGATAATCAGCGGATAGACGAAACTCTCGAACAACACTGCCATCACCAAAAATACAATAACCAGGGCAAGCGCCAGATTGACGGCCATCGCAGCACGAGTCTGATCAAGCTTGTCCGCAGTGCCAGAGATGCGAAGACGAACACCCGGCGGCAGACCCTCGGCTTCCAAGGCATCAATCACTTCCGTCCGGATCGCGTCAATCGCAGCCTCCAGCGGCAGTTCTGCCTGTGGACGCACCTCAAGAGTTACCGTACGCAAGCGTTCCCGATGACGGATTTGCGTGGGTCCTGAGGTAAGGATGACATCCGAAACAGAACTGACTGGTATGACACGGCCCGTGGAAGTCACAATCGGCAGATTGCCAATCCCTTGCGTGTTATCGACGCCCTGGGTTCCTCCTTTGATTAGTATGTCTGTCATCTTCCCGTCTACGGTTGATTGGGTCGCCCGCAAGCCGTCATTGAAGGTGTCAACGGTCAAGGCCAGATCCTGAGCACTGATTCCGCTTTCGTTCAAGCGTACTCGATCGGGAATGACCCTGACTTCGGGTGCGCCGAGTTCCAGTCCGGGCACAGGCCTCCATTCATGCCCCTGATTCCTCGGAAACAGCGGAACGATCTTGAAGAATGCTCGATTGGCAACTTCAAGCACAGTGCCGAGTTCATTACCGGAGATATCGAGATCAATCTTGCGTCCTCCGCCAATTCCCCGGCCAAAAATCGAGGGTTGATTGATGAATCCGAATGTGCCGGGTTCTCGAAATACCGGCGCACTCAAGATGGGTTTCAGTTCGGCAACTCTTGATGGATCTTCGGCTATCGCGCCAATGAAAGTCCTTGATTGTGTGGCTACAAAGAAGAAACGCTCGATTAACGGCGGGTCAGTACTGGCAGATGTACTGTCGTCCTTGTTGAAATTACTCGTCATCTGGGCGAGGAGCAAAGCGAGCTGTCCCCAGGCAGATGGCTTTTCCGCAACCGCATTTTCTGGCTGTACGCCATCAGAAACCCATAGGTGGCTAATTTCCTGCTCAATTCCGTTGGCAATTTCGGTCGTCGTATCCAGGTTGTAGCCAGGTGGCGGAATGACAATGCCAAACAACAGATTGCGATTGCCTTCCGGAAGATATTCCAGTTTTGGCAGGAACTGATAACTGAAATACACGGCCCCCGTTGTGACGCTGACTGCAATCAACAAGGCAGCAAACCTACTTTTCACAACAAGTCTTGCGAAAGCCATGATACCCAGAGAAAAAAGTCCTGCCAGAGAATCGATCAGGAACAGCCGCATGCGTTTGGGTTTTTCATCCTCGCTGGCTTTGTTTGACAGCAACCTGCTCGACAGGGCAGGGATAACGGTAATCGACACGACAAGCGAGAGCACCACGGCAACGGAAATGGCAACAGCGATATCGCGAAACAGCTGGCCGGCTTCCAGTTCCATGACCAGAATTGGAATGAAAACCATGACAGTGGTCAAAGCCGAGACGAGTACTGCACCCCAGACCTGGTTCGCACCGCGATAGGCAGATTCATTGTTGCTGTACCCCTCTTCCTTGTGGCGGTAGATGTTTTCAAGAACCACGATTGCCGCATCCACCACCATGCCGACTGCGAATGCAATTCCTGCCAGGGAAATGACATTCAATGAGCGTCCCATTGCCGCCATTGCAACGAATGCACCGATCACGGAAACCGGAATCGCCAGAGAAACGATAATGGTTGCCCGCAGTGAGCGCAAGAAAGTCAGGAGGATCAGAACCGCAAGTACTCCACCTACCCAGATATTCTGCTTGACAAGATCGATTGCGGAATTGATGTATATCGTCTCGTCATAGACCTGATTCAGCTCGAGTCCTGCTCGCGGTATGACTGATTGATTCAATTCTTCAACGGCCTCGCGGATGCCGGCCATGGTTTCGATCACGTTTGACCCAGTTTGACGGGTTGTACTCATGGCGAGTGCGGAGCGGCCAAGCTGGCGGATGGTTGCGGAAGGGTCCTGGTAGCCAAATTGAACCGTGGCAATGTCTCCCAGAGCAGTCCGCACATTCACGTCATCTCCGGGTTTGCTGATCAGCACTTGGCGGACAGCATCCAGGGACTTCAGTTCTCCTTCGGTGCGGACTACATAGCGTCGCTTGCCCTCGTTGATATCGCCGGCACCGAGTGAAATATTCGATAATTGCAGGGAACGGCGAATGTCCGCAATGGTCAGGCCATAGCTTGCCAGTGTCGATGGTTCAATGATGACGTGAATCTGCTGCTCGCTTTCGCCATAGAAATTGACTCGTCCAACGCCGGGAACGCGTTCCAGTCTTTCCTTGACATTGTCACGAATGTAATCTCCGTACTCGTGTATCGGGCGGTTGTTGCCGGGTTGTCTCGTGAAGATCAGCCAGGCAATGGCATTGTCCTCGCTACCGGCGGCATCCAGTGTCGGCTGGTCCGCTTCATCCGGATACTCGGCAACGCGGTCCAGTCGATTTGAGACCAGCAACAGAGCCCGGTCCATATTTGTTCCGATCTTGAATTCAAGGGTAATTCGCGCACGACCTGAATTGGCATTGCCGGTCATATCGGTGAGCCCTTCAATTCCGGCCAGCTCGTCCTGCTGCGGAATAAGTATTTCGCGTTCGACCTCGGCCGGTGCTGCTCCAAACCAGTTGGTAGTGACCGTAATCACCGGTCGGTTGACATCTGGCGCCAGTTGTATGGGTATGGTGGTCAATGCGACCAGCCCAAACAAAACGACCAGCATGACAGCAGCGATTACCGCAATGGGCCGCTTGATTGATCCTTCTATGAGTTGCACTGGACGCTACCGGATACCGGGAGTAATCAGGAGGGATTCTCCGCCAGTGAAACGGGTTGATCGGGTCGGAGGCGTTCGTTGCCCCGAATCACGACGAGATCGCCTTCAGCCAATCCCTGCAGTACTTCAAGCCGGTTGCCAATGGAGGATCCGAGTTGAACGGGCCGCAACCTGGCAAATCCTTCCTCAACAACATAAACGATGCTGCCTTGTCCGCCATGAATCACGGCATCCTTGTGAACAGAGCTGATTTCGCGTTCAGCCCCTGCAGGGATCAGCGCCGTGACCCCCTGATCGACAGCCAAAGCGGGTGCATTGTCCTCCAGATCCAAAGCGAAGCGGACTCTTCTGGTTCGGGTTCTTGGATTTTCTTCAGGCACAATTGCCCGTACCTTGGCTTGATGCTGGCTGCCGTCATCAAAGGTAATTTGTACCATTCGTCCCGCTGTCAAGCCATCGAGACGATCAGCCGGAACATCGGCTTCGAGCTCGAGGTCGCCATCGGCAACCAGGCGGATTACCGGCTGCCCTTGCTGGAGATAGCTTCCTACTTCCGTGAATTTTTCAATCACGGTTCCGTCATAGGGAGCGATGACCCGGGTATAGGCCAACTCCAAGTCAATCAGGCTGATCTGTGCATCTGCGCTGTTCAAAGCAGCTCTAGCCTCCAGAACACGGGCAGCGACGATATTCTGCTGCTGGATCGCGTCATCGATTTGCGATTGACTAACCGCTGCGGAGGATGTCAATGCACTGAGTCTATTGACCTCCTGCTTTGCCAGTTTGAGTTGTGCCTCGACTACCGCAATTCTGGCTTCTACCTCCTTGCGCTGCACTTCCAGCAGTTGCTTGCGAAGACGCGCGGAACGATCGCTGATCGTGACTACGGACTGCCGTTGCTTGACCCTGTCGCCAACACGGACATGAATTTCCCTCACTGCCCCTGCGATTTGAGCGGCGACGGTTCCGGCCTGAACGGTAACCAGCCTGCCCAGAATTGGGATTGTATTAGTATAGTTTTGACGTACGACGGGATCGACCGTTACCAGAGTCTGCTGTGCCTGGGAAGTAGATATTGCGAGTGCATTCACGAGCAGCAGTAAACAGGCGCACCCGGATCGCAGTCTTGTATATGTTTTCATGCGTGTATTATCCACAAAAAAGATTTATCTACACCCTGATTTTCGCTTATTCATTATCCGGCGAAAAACTGCCATGACCTGGAAAATCTGATGTCATGGGAAGTCCTTGGACGCGTTTTCAGGTGAAGGAGATGTCGGTCAGATACTATTACAAATTAGAGATCGCGCCTGGACTGCCACGATATTTAGTCGGCTATTCCGCCCAACTTTCGCGGTGATGTCGAACTCGCAGCACCATGAATGTCCCGCCATATTCCATGACGGTGTAGACAATTATGCGTTGTTGCAAAGGATATATTCTAACTGGTGGAGTGATTTCGTCCCGCAAACGAGCAATTCATAGATTTTCGGACAGCATCCGGAGACCATTTTCCAGTCTGCTTTTATAGCGTTCTGCGCCTGCCGTCCGTGGCGCTTCCAGCTATAGAGGAAAATCCCAGACAGGTTTTTCTCGGGGCTGCGTGAGAAAATTCAATTGCCACGAATAGCTTTTACCTGCAGTGAGGCCTCAGTCCAGATGTCCTCCAGATTCTTGTTGCTGACGCCGCTTTCAAAGGCTTCGTCCACCAGTTTTTGCATGGTTTCGATTTTCGATGCGCGGTCCTGATCATGGAGGATCAGTTCCCGCCCATACTCGCTTGCGTTGTCATAGCGCCCTGTGTTGGTCTGGGTTTCAATCCAGTCTTTCATCAGGCTTGGAAGGGATATGTTCATGCTTGCCATTTTAAACCTCCGATAATTTAAGCATGGCATAAAATGGCAGGGTATTTCAATACTTGCTTTTGATTACTGAATATTTCTGTATTATGTCCTGACTGTTCCCGAATTTTAGTAGTGGTGAAAGATGAAGTGAGGCAGAGTTGCCGCAAAAACTGATTTCCAAGCTGAAATGATTCATATCGACAGCCTGATCGAAGCCTTCAACGTGAACTTTGCTGTTTGCGAGATTTCATTAGATTTCATGCACTTGCTTCCTAATAGCGGTCATGGATTCCATTGCGGCAGTGATCAGGACATGGAAGGAAGCTGCAGACGAAGATTTCCAGCAGTGATTTTATCGTGCAGCTTGCGATCAGTGGACTTGCCCCATTATTATGCACTGTAATTCAACCTAATGTCTCCAAACAAGCGGTATACTTCATCGTTGAACCGACATGCCATTTCAGTAACTTCAAAACCGGATTCCATTTGGTAAAATGAGTAGATTGTTGCTTCTGCGCCACGCTAAATCCGACTGGTACAGTGGAGCGCTAAACGATCATGGCCGCCCCTTGAATGAAAGAGGCAGAAAGGATGCCCCGAGGATTGGGTCATGGATCGCAAGTTCCGGATATCTGCCAGATCAAATTTTCTGTTCGGATGCACAAAGAACCTGCGAAACGCTGGAACTGGTCATGGGTGCCCAGGGCTGGGAACAGCATCATCCCGAGATCGCTTACTCCCACCAACTCTACATGGCTTCGGCAAGAGGTGTGCAGGATATCATTGAAGCAAATTGGACAGAGCGCGATACGCTCATGGTTGTTGGACACAATCCGACTATGGACCAGCTGCTTCGGCACTACTGCCCAGAAGCACGATCGAATCAATCTGGAAAGCTGATGACCACTGCTACCGTGGCGGTTATCGAGGCCACGAAAGCCGAAAATTCAAGACTGCTGCACTTGATTCGCCCAGCTGATTTATAGGCAGATAATATTTCCTGTATTTCCCGTTTCGATGCGTGGATAGGATAAAATCCAACAGTTGTTTCAAATGCACTAGCCGCAATTCTGGCCCTGGATTTTTGCTGGTTGGATAAGGCTGGACTACACAAGTTTTTCAGAGAAAGGATAATGGATGCAGATAGACAAAAAGCACTAGAGAATGCGATAGGCCAGATCGACCGTCAGTTTGGCAAAGGATCGCTAATGAGGCTAGGAGATTCCGAAGTCGGCGAAGACATTCAAAGCTATTCTACCGGGTCAATCGGACTTGACACGGCGCTGGGGATTGGCGGGCTGCCACGAGGTCGAGTTGTTGAAATTTTTGGCCCTGAGGCCTCCGGCAAAACTACCCTGACCCTCTCCGTAATTGCCCAGGCACAGAAGGCGGGCGGCACTGCCGCTTTTATTGATGCCGAGCATGCCCTGGATCCGGTTTATGCCGAAAAAGTTGGTGTAAACGTTGACGAATTGCTGGTCTCACAGCCTGACACTGGCGAGCAAGCTCTTGAAATCGCAGATATGCTGGTTCGCTCAGGTGCTGTGGATGTGATAGTCATCGACTCCGTTGCTGCATTGACGCCAAAGGCTGAAATCGAAGGCGACATGGGGGACAGTCATATGGGGCTTCAAGCCAGGCTGATGTCCCAGGCCTTGCGCAAACTGACCGGAATTATGAAGCGTTCAAACACGATGGTGATATTCATCAACCAGATTCGCATGAAGATCGGCGTAATGTTTGGCAATCCGGAAACCACAACAGGTGGCAATGCCTTGAAGTTCTACTCTTCGGTCCGACTGGATATTCGAAGAATCGGCACGATCAAGAAAGGCGATGATATCTATGGCAACCACACTCGAGTCAAGGTCGTCAAGAACAAGGTAGCTCCGCCTTTCAAGGAGGCCCAGTTTGATATTCTTTATTCGATCGGCATATCAAGAGAAGGGGAGTTGATCGATATCGGCGTGGCAGAAGGCATTGTCGAGAAATCTGGAGCATGGTACAGCTATGGAACCGACCGTATAGGACAAGGACGAGACAATGTCCGGGAATTCCTGCGTGAAAATCCGGAAATTGCGTTGGAAATCGAGAGTGCCATCAGAAAAGCCAAAGGCATTGAACATTTCTCGGCTCCAGATCCTGAAGGCGGCCAAGCCTGAATTTGGGGAAACGCGATCAATCCGCTCCAATTTCTTCTTGATACTGTGCAACGATTCCAGACAATCCAGCCCCTAGCCAGTTGTGTCTGAAAAGACTGTAAACTCATTGGTTGCAAAAGCCTATCGACTACTTGTCAAACGCGAATACAGCCATCATGAGCTTCTCCAGCGGTTCTTGAAACAGGCATCTCGGCAAGTCTGCGATGAGGCAATGCGCCAGTTGGTCAGTCAGGGCGCTCAATCCGATGAGCGTTTTGCCGAATCCTTGTGCAGGTCGCGTCATGCTGCGGGCAAAGGTCCGGTTCTGGTACGTTATGAACTCCAAAAACACCAAGTCAACGAAGAGTTGATTGAGATGGCAATGGAACCGTATGCAAATGAATGGAAAGAACTCGCTGAAAAGGTTCGTAAAAAGAAGTTTGGCGATGAAGTGCCCAAGGAATATCCTGCATTAGCCAGGCAATTGCGTTTTCTGCAGCAACGAGGTTTCGGTCGAGCTGAGCTCTCGCAATACCCGCATAATTGTTTTTAGCAACCTGAATCGAATGAAAACCTCTCAAATCAGGCGGCTCTTTCTGGATTTCTTTGCCCGCAACGGCCATGAAGTTGTGCCGAGCAGTCCTTTGGTCCCCGGCAACGATCCGACTTTGCTGTTCACCAATGCCGGCATGGTTCAGTTCAAGGATGTGTTTTTGGGTCTTGAAAAACGCCCCTATGACCGTGCTGTCACGGCCCAGCGGTGTGTACGGGCAGGCGGAAAGCACAATGACCTCGAGAATGTGGGCTACACAGCCCGGCACCATACATTTTTCGAGATGCTCGGCAATTTCAGTTTCGGAGATTATTTCAAGGATGAGGCCATTCGACTCGCCTGGGAATTGCTGACCGTTGATTTTGCAATACCGGGTGAAAGGCTGTCGGTCACTGTTTTTGAAGAAGACGACGAGGCCGCATCCATTTGGGCGGATCAAGTCGGGCTGCCGGCGGACCGAATTACCCGCATAGGAGCCAAGGATAATTTCTGGCAAATGGGTGATACCGGTCCTTGCGGGCCCTGTTCGGAAATATTTTATGACCATGGGCCTGAAGTCCAAGGCGGGCCACCCGGAACGCCTGATGAGGACGGGGATCGATTCATTGAAATCTGGAACCTGGTCTTCATGCAGTTCAACCGCCAGGCTGACGGCACGCTGGAACCCCTGCCTGCTCCTTCGGTAGATACCGGAATGGGTCTGGAACGAATCGCGGCCGTTCTGCAGCACGTTCACAGTAATTATGAGATTGACCTGTTTGAGAACTTGATCCGGGCAGCCGCCAAAGTCGTGGATATTGATGATCTGGACAGCAAGTCCTTGCGGGTGATTGCGGATCATATTCGCTCGACAGCATGTCTGATTGCCGATGGCGTCTTGCCTTCCAATGAGGGTCGGGGATATGTGCTGCGACGGATTATCCGACGTGCAGCTCGACATGGATACCAAGCCGGATGCAAAGAGCCATTTATGCATCTTTTGGTATCCCCATTGATCAAGTACATGGATGGTGCTGTCCCAAATCTTGAAGCTTCATGGAAGCATGTTGAAAATGTGCTTCGACAGGAAAACGAGAAGTTCAATGAGACGCTGGAGCAGGGTCTAGGTATTCTGGATGGAATGATAAAAGAAAACCCGGGAGAGGCCATTCCCGGGGAAGTTGCCTTTCGGCTTTACGACACTTATGGCTTTCCGATTGACCTGACTGCTGATGTAGTCCGAGAACATGGCATTGACATTGATCTTGAAGGTTTTCATGAGCAAATGGAGTTGCAGCGAACTCGCGCAAGAGAGGCTAGTCGTTTCGCTCAAGGTGAGTCCATCCAGATCCAGTCCAAAGAGCCTACCGTATTTGTTGGATATGAGACCCTGGATGAGGAAGGGGTGCAAATCAGAGAGATAGTGGTCAAAGATAACTCGTCTGGACAAATCTCGGAAAGTCAGTTTGGACTGCTGATTCTGGACCGTACTCCTTTTTATGCAGAAAGCGGAGGCCAGGTCGGAGATTCTGGTGAAATTGTCACGGATAGTGGAACGTTTGAAGTCGTTGATACCCGTTATCTCGGAAATAAAGCGGTCGGGCATTTCGGCCAATTGAAGTCAGGGTCCATTTCCCTGAAGCAAAAGGGCAGGGCGAAGGTTGCGGATCTCGACCGTCGCTCTTGTGCCAACAATCACTCTGCAACCCATTTGCTCCATGCCGCCCTAAAATCAGTGCTGGGCGAGCATGTGGAGCAGAAAGGGTCGTTGGTTGAGCCCGCCCGATTGCGTTTTGATTTTTCACACTATGAATCGATCAGTTCCGATCAATTGAGTCAAATCGGGTCACTGGTCAATGAAAATATTCGATCCAATCATGATGTATCGGTTCAAATCATGGGTCTGGAGGAGGCAAAGGAGTCGGGGGCAGAGGCCTTGTTCGGAGAAAAATATGATGATCGTGTCAGAACTATCAGAATGGGTGAATTTTCCTTTGAGCTCTGCGGTGGAACTCATGTCAAGAGAACCGGTGATATCGGATATTTTAAGATTATGTCGGAATCAGCAATTGCAGCAGGCGTTCGGCGAATCGAAGCCTTGACGGGCGAGGCGGCTGTAGTCAATGGCGAACAGCAGTCGGTTTTAATTCAGTCTCTCACTGGCATGCTCAACAGCACCCGGGATAAACTCGTTGAGCGTATCCAGTCAATGCATGACGCAAATCGTCGTCAACAAAAACAGATTCAGGAGTTGCAGGCCCAATTGGCCTCTGGCGGGGCCGGACAAACCATACATGAAATTGGCAATGCAAAGCTGGTAGTCGTAAGGATGGATGATTCGGACATCAAATCCATGCGTATGGCCGTTGACCAGTGGAGGAATCGATTGGGTAGAGGTATTGCTGTTGTTGGCGGTATAACCGATGGAAAAGCTACATTTATTGCAGGTGCCAGCAAAGACTTGGTCGAGCAAATTTCCGCATCCGCGTTGATTTCGCATATTGCATCGAAAGTTGGTGGCAAGGGTGGGGGCCGGTCAGACATGGCACAAGGTGGTGGTCCTGATACCGACAAGCTTGAAGATGCCCTAAACAGTGTTCAGTCCTGGGTTCAAGGCAATATTTCCCATACATCTTAAATGATCCGAAACGGAATCAAGGCATACATTGTCAATTATTGTTGAAAAATATGGCGGGACTTCGGTCGGTACCATTGAACGCATTCAATCCGTGTCCCGGAATGTTGCAGAGCAAGTTAAGCTAGGAAGCAAGCCTGTGGTAGTGGTTTCTGCCATGAGCGGTGAAACCAATCGGTTGGTCGAACTCGCCAAGTCAATAACCGCTCGACCTTCGACTCGGGAGATGGACACCCTGCTTTCAACGGGTGAGCAGGTGACGATAGCGCTCTTGACTTTTGCACTGCAGGATTTGGGGGTTTCAGCCCAATCGTTCACGGGTTTTCAGGTTCCGATTTTTACTGATTCGGTGCATGGCCGAGCGCGCATTACTAAAATTGATGTGGAGGCAGTCAATGCTGTACTTGAAACTGGAAAAGTCGCAGTGGTCGCCGGATTTCAAGGAATTAGCTCTGCCAACGCTATAACCACGCTGGGACGAGGAGGATCCGATACGACGGCCGTTGCTCTTGCGGTTGCCTTGAAAGCGGATGAATGCCGAATTTATACCGATGTCGACGGAGTCTATACCGCAGACCCGCGAGTCGTAGAAGAAGCAGCCCGAATTCCGAAAATCACCTACGAAGAGATGCTTGAGATGTCGGGATCCGGGGCCAAGGTCATGCAAATTCGTGCCGTTGAGTTTGCCAGCAAATATGAGATACCCTTGAGAGTCCTGTCATCTTTTGAACCTGGCGAAGGGACTCTGATTACCAAAGAGGAGGACATTATGGAACAGCCAATGATTTCCGGGATCACTTCGGTTGACGGTGAAGCCAAGGTTACGGTTCGGGGTGTGCCGGACCGGCCAGGCATTGCCTACAGTATTCTCGGACCTATCTCTGATGCATACATCAATGTTGACATGATTGTTCAGAACGTCAGTACCGATGATACGACTGACCTCACGTTTACGGTGAATCAGGAAGATTTGCAGTCTGCTCTGGATTTGCTGGCTCCGGTGGTCAGGGAACTTGATGCAGAAACAGTGGTCGGGGACTCTAACCTTGCAAAAATATCAGTGATTGGAGTGGGCATGCGTTCCCATGCCGGTATTGCCACTACCATGTTCAAGGCTTTGGCAGAGAAGGGAATCAACATTCAGATCATTTCGACATCCGAGATCAAAATATCAGTCACCATTGACCGGGAGTATCGGGAGCTGGCAGTCAGAACCCTGCACAATGCATTTCGACTTGAAGAAAGGGGTATAAAAGAGCGATAATCGGGAGTGTAAGTTGCAAAGAGTCAGGATGCAGGACGCTACAGGTGAAATGGTTCGCAGGTGAGCGACTGAACGAATATCCCGGTTCCAGCAAAAAATAATTGGCCCAAGTGAATATATCGGGGGTAAAAACATGTTGATCCTAACTCGACGCATAGGAGAATCTGTATATATTGGAGACGATATAAGGTTAACCGTTCTCGGTGTACGGGGGACTCAGGTACGGATTGGAATTAATGCTCCAAAGGATGTTCCCGTCCACCGGGAGGAGATATACCATCGTATTAAAGATGAATCGGATAACGGAGATGATTTTGAAGAAGGTTCGGAGAGTGATGATGATGTCGAAATGGAAAACAAGGATGCTGAAACTTGATTTTCGAAGATGTGGAAATTTATGACCACATTATGATTTCGGACTTGGAGGCGGTAAGCCACTGCGTTTGAAAAATGTGCTGGCGATAGTTATCGCCAGCACTCTGGAGAGGTGGCCGAGTGGCTGAAGGCGCTCCCCTGCTAAGGGAGTATACGTTAACGCGTATCGAGGGTTCG
>JAPOSW010000128.1 GCA_026709505.1 Gammaproteobacteria bacterium
ATCTTTCTCAAGGCGCTTGGCAGGGAAGCGCTGCGGACAGGCGGCGATCTCGGCATGGCGGAATGGGAACGAGTGCGCACCGAGATCAGGACCGGCAGGGACGGATACTACGGCTACCAGTTTTCCGCCGAGATGAGGGAGGCCAAGATTCTGACGGCCAGGATCATGGCCGGTCTGGATACGGGAAATGGGCGCGGGGAAATCATCAGGCTGATCAGTGAATGCCGGGCAGATGCATCAGCCTGCGCGTTCCCGGAAGGAATGGATGCCAGGGAATTCTTCGTCCATCTCGTGCACAGGGGGGCGCTGCACGAGGAGTCCGTTGACCGGTTTGTCTGCCCCGTCCCGTCCTTCCGCACCTACCTGCTTGACCAGGGCGGGATCATGGAAAACCCCTCATCGCCGCCGGGCTCTGCTGGCGGCACCGACAGACCGGCTGCGGGCAATCCGGTCAATGCATGATCAGGGATCAGGCGACCAGCCGGATAAGGACCCGGCCCCAGAAGTCAGCTGACCGGAACTTCCTGGCCGGAGCATGACACAGGGCTGGCATCGCATCCGCTGCTGACACGGCCTGGAAAGCATGGCCTGCACCGGGCCTTGCAGTGCCGGATTGCATCGCTCATGATGCCGGAAAGCCGAGAGTGTCGCTGTTTCGGCGTCGAACGAGCGCTTCCTAATCCTGGCTTCCCCCTGTCTGTCCATGAAGGCTAGCCTTCATGGACAGACAGGGGCAGTGCTGCACTTCATAGTGGGATTGGGGATACGAATCGAGTGATTTTCGAATATTTTTAGCCAATACTACGTAAAATCCGATCCCTCACGCACTATACTCTGATGCTAACTCGATCATCAATGAATCTGCTGGTAAAACGGCAATCACAACGTATTCCGATCTATTGTGAGCAAACCTGTTATTGACCTTCGAAGCGATACCGTGACTCGCCCCTGCACAAACATGATGCGGGCAATGCAAGAAGCAGAAATGGGCGATGACGTCTACGGTGAGGATCCAACCGTCAACCGACTGCAGTCAAAGGCTGCCAGGATCTCCGGGCATGAGGATGCCCTGTTCTTTCCATCCGGTACCCAGAGCAATCTGGTTGCGCTGCTCACGCACTGCAGCCGCGCGGACGAATACATCGTGGCGCAGACTGCCCATACCTACAAGTATGAAGGGGGAGGAGCTGCAGCGCTCGGCGGAATCCAGCCCCAGCCCATGGAGAGAAGTCCGGATGGCACGCTCGATCCGGAGCGCATACAAAGCCTGATAAAGGAAGATGACTTTCACTTCGCCAAAACCCGGTTGGTTGCACTGGAAAACACCACCACTGATGGGATGGCAGTATCATCCTCCTACTGTCAGGAAATGCGACAACTCTGTGACTGTAACGGATTGTCTCTCCATTTGGATGGTGCGAGAATTTTCAATGCCGCTATCGAACTGAAGGTCGATGTTATGGAGCTGACCAGACATTTTGACAGTGTATCCATCTGCCTGTCCAAGGGCCTGGGAGCTCCTGTCGGTTCGGTATTGACGGGAAGTCATGCATTTATCGACAGCGCCAGACGCTGGAGAAAAGTGGTCGGCGGGGGAATGCGTCAAGCCGGCATGATCGCGGCAGCTGGCATTTATGCACTTGATCACAATGTCTCGAGATTGAGCGAAGATCATGCAAATGCAGCATATTTGGCCACCAGACTCTCCGAATTCGACGACCTCAGTATTGAGTTCGGGGGAGCCCGAACGAATATGGTGTTCTTTCGTCTCAAGAACGGGAACCACGATGAATTCGCCAGCTATGCTGAATCAAGAGGCGTATTGTTTACCGGACGCGATCCAGCCAGGCTCGTCACCCACAAGGATCTTGCCAGATCGGACATTGATCTTGCACTGGAACGTCTGAGTGCATATTTCGCATAGTGGGCTTTTTGAGCCGACCTGGCCTTTGTCCCGCTACATAAGGCAAAGGAACCCCGTTCTGAAATGTTCCTATCCGCTCCAGGTCCCGGATGGGACAATACAGCCCGTCCTGTCCTTGTTGCTGTTTACAACAGCGGGCTTGAAATATTTGCCCAGAGCCTGGTACTCATCATCAGAGATAGCGCCGACCTTCAGCAATAGTTGACCCAAGGCAACCTGACTCGCCCGGGTTGACCCATCGTCAATCTTCAATGCCAGGCCAAGCTTCCTCTCGGGGATGAATCCACAGTAGACAGCTTCCGCACCAGTCTTGACCAGAACCCGCCCCTTTGTCAGGGCGATAACGTCAGTGCAGCATCGGCCCGTTCCTGCGATCATCCAGGGATGCTCTGAAACTGACGTGATTATTTTCTCCACGGCTTTTGACCTTCCTTTCGACAGCTGGCTCTGGTCAGTGTATCTTGCACAAGCCCGGGCCAATGCGATCAACGGCATGGTTATGGCAGGAGCACCGCAACCGTCCTGGCCACAATCCATAGTGGTTACATCGAGGCCTGCAAAGTCAGACATCACCTCCATCCAGGCTTGTTGGGCGCCATGCTCTGGTTGAGTATACCCTTGCACATCCAGCCCAAGATACCGTGCCATTGTCAGCATACCGGCATGTTTGCCGGAGCAGTTATGGTGGGCACGGGTTGATTTTTTTCCGGTCTTCAATAATTCGTGAAAGGCCTTTGTCGAATAGGGCCGCGATGGGCCATTTTCCAGGTTGTCGGCACTTAGACCCAGTGATGAAAGCCAGTTTTGAACGGCCAAAACATGCTCGGGCTCACCATTGTGCGAAGCACAGGCCAGGGCGATTTCCCGTGCCGTCAGGGAAAAGCGCTTGGCAGCTCCAGATTCAAGCAACGGGATTGCCTGAAACATTTTAATGGCTGAGCGAGGAAAGATAATTCGCTCAATGTCGCCAAGGGCAAGGACTGTTTGACCATGACTGTCGACTATCGCTGCGGCACCCCGATGCCAGGATTCCAAAGTATTCTCGCGAAATACTTCGGCCATTACCGGATTCAATGACTCCGTGTTCTTTGCATGTATCATTGTCAGACAACCCGCGTTGTCATTTCTCCCACACCTTCGATAAAACTCTCCAGTAGATCACCTTGATAGACTGCACCCACACCTGCCGGGGTTCCGGTCATAATCAAGTCCCCGGGTTTCAATTCAAAGAGTCCAGACAGGATCGTGATGATTTCGGGAATCTTCCAGATCATTTGATTGAGATTGCCCAACTGCCTGACTTCACCATTGACCTTGAGCCGGATACTGCCTTTGTTGGGGTGGCCGATTTCAGAAGCAGGGACCGCGTCACTGCAGGGTGCCGAATGCTCAAAGGCCTTGCCAATCTCCCACGGCCTTCCAGCTTTCTTCATCTCGCTTTGCAGATCACGTCTGGTCATGTCCAGCCCCACTGCATAACCCCAGACATGATTAAGGGCATTCTTCCTTGATATATCGGTTCCGCCATTTCCCATTGCAATGACCAATTCAATTTCGTGATGCACTTCCTTGCTGCTCGCTGGATAGGGAAAGTCTCCGTTGTTGGTCACAAGGTTATCGGCATTCTTCTGGAAAAAGAAAGGAGTTTCACGATTCGGGTCATGCCCCATCTCAACGGCATGATCAGCATAATTCCGCCCAACGCAATATATTCGATGTACCGGAAAACAGTCATCGGAATTCCTGACCGGGAGGCATGGAACCGGCGGTGCCGGAATAGCATAATGGCTTGTCATTGGCATGAATTTGATGGCTGGACAGGGGCATAATTGCGGCATTGCACCGATTATAATACCCGACTCGTTCAAACCAGTGTCATAAATCATGCTCATCAATTTATCAGAGTTGAATACGCCGAACGTCTATTTCACGATGACTCAGACGGTGCTGCCTCGTCCGATCGCCTGGGTACTCAGTGAAAATCAGGATGGCTCGCTGAATCTAGCTCCCTTTTCCTATTTCAATGCTGTGTGCAGCGATCCGCCACTGGTAATGATTTCCATAGGTCTTCAGGATGACGGGTCCCACAAGGATACCCTGCGAAATGCGCTTGAACGGCCAGAATTGGTGATCCATATTGCAAGCTCTGACCAACTGCCAGACCTGAACCTCAGCTCAGCAACCTTGCCTCCCGGGGTCTCGGAGGTCGAAGCCGGGAATCTCGAGTTGTCCGATGTTGAAAACTTCCGCCTGCCCCGCCTGAAGAATTGCAAAGTTGCCTTCATGAGCCGTGTTCACAAGATTGAGCAAATCGGAACCTGTAATCAACAGCATCTGGTATTTGCTGAAGTTGATACTGTCTATGTCTCGGAAGACTGCGTGGAATACGATGCCAAGAATCGCCTTTCTATTCTGGCCGACCGCATTCGCCCGCTCTCCAGACTTGGGGCAAGCGCCTATGCTTCATTTGGAGAAGTAATGATTGCCAAGCGGCCTGCCTAGTGAACGCTCAAAGTCGATTTGACTGCTTCCAATGCGGATAAATAATTGGTGTAGTCCACCGGAATACGATTCATCTGATCCTCCTGCTTCAACATCAGGGATGGGAAGCCGGATATGCCCAGATTCCGGGACAGAGCGATCTCGTCAAGCAATGTGTCTTGCGTCTGCTTTGAACCAAGATCCCGTGAAAAATGACTGTCATCAAGTCCGATGGTTTTGGCAATCTCAATCAGGGTCTGCTCCTCCGATGGATTGCGTGCCTCGAGATAGTAGGCTTGCTGGATTGCGCGGGTCATTTTTTCGTCCCACTCAGTTCCCTGATTGCGGGCCGCGATCACGGCTCGACACGCTGGATAGGTTGAGCGCCTCGGCACGCAGTCCTGCCAAAAATCAAAATTGAACCTGGTTGCTGGCACCGTGCGGGCGATGGTCCGCCAGACCTCTTGAAGATGTCGACGCATTGTCTCTGGCATGGGTTCGTCCGAATCGGGTGCCAGGCCACCCAGTAACCGGACTGTCCGGATATTGTCAGGCAGTGATTGCAGCAACTTGTCCATCTGTGGACGAAATGCCCAGCACCAGCTGCACATCGGATCGTGGACATAGATCAGATCCACCCCATTTCCATTGGCCCGTTGTACTGAATCCTGCACTGCCTACCGTCCTCCAGAACAATCAATAAAGGTACCCGTGCAGTAGGATGCCTGATCGGAAAGCAGCCACACGATTGAGTTCGCCACCTCTTCGGCCGACCCCGGGCGTTTCAAGGGTATGTGCCTTGATATTCTATTGATTCGATCTGGGTCACCGGACAGTTGATGAATTTCCGTATCGATCAACCCCGGGCGGACTGCATTGACCCGAATTCCATCTTCGGAAAGTTCACTGGCCAAACCCACGGTCAAGGTGTCTATCGCCCCCTTGGATGCTGCATAGTCAACATATTCGTTGGCCCCGCCCAGGCGGGCGGCGATAGAAGACACATTAACAATGGACCCGCCTTGACCACCATGGCGGACGGACATGTATCGAACTGCTTCCCGGGCACACAAAAGACTGCCTTTGACATTGGTTGCAAATATGCGGTCAACTCGTTTGCCATCCATTTGCTCAAGCTTCATTGAGGCCTCAAGCGTACCAGCATTGTTGACCAGTCCACCGATGGGAGCAAGTTCTTGGCTAGCAAACGCAAACATCGCCACAACCTGAGATTCATCAGCGACATCTGCCTGATAAATCACGGCAAACCCGCCACGGTTGTGGATTTTTTCACAGACAGATTCGGCTGCCGGCCGGTTTTGGCGATAATTGATGATTACACGCCATCCGGCCTGCGCGGCAAGAAGCGCCGTTGCTGCGCCGATACCTCGTCCTCCTCCCGTAATGATTAAGCCCGGGCCCATATTCCACCGTTTGGATTAATAGTTCTATCGGGAAAGCTGGAGTATAGCGAATTGCCTAGGGTTTTTAGCGATTTGGATGTCAGCCACCCATTCCAGTTATCCTGCCCATCAAGAATGTGAGGCGTGGTTTCGCTAATTCAATAGCTACGGCTGTCAATGAGCAAGGGTTGGCATGATTCTTGTATATCGAAGCAGTCATACGTGCAAAATTGTGTCTTTTTCACGAATTTTGCTATAATTTCGACACAAATGAGATTAAAGGAGATGATAAAGTGCTGTTGCGCTTCGCTGTTGAGAACCACCGGTCAATTTCTGGCAGACAAGAACTATCATTTGCGGCCTCCAGCCTCAAAGACCGGGACGATAGCTTGATCCCTTGCGATGCCGTCAAGAGCCGTGCCATTGTCCCGGCGGCCGTGATTTATGGCGCCAATGCGTCTGGCAAGACGAATATGATCAATGCCATGGAAACAATGAAGTGGCTGATTCTGTGGTCGCACATCAAGGGGAAGCCCGGGGGGAAAGTTCCGCGTCAAAAATTCAAGCTGGATCCGGATTACTCCGAAAAGCCTTCAGTCTTTGAAATCGATTTCATGCTTGAAGGTAACCACTACCACTATGGATTTGAAGCAACGGATAGAGCGTTTACCTCCGAATGGCTGTATGAAAGTCCACGCGCCCATAGCAGGAAGCTCTTCGAACGACATGGCAGCAATTTGAGTTTGGGCGCAAGCTAAAAGGGCATAACCAAAATATTGCAAGACTTACACGTCCAAACAGCCTGTTTCTGTCCGCTGCTGCACAGAACGCTCACGGGCTGTTGATCCCTGTCTACGAGTATTTTCAAAATCTGGCTTTCACGGGAACACATTCGGAACCACCTGGTGAAATACCAACACTGATCGAAGATACGTTTATTGATCTCCAGTACGGAGATATTGATCATCGGGTCATTGATTTCCTGAATTCCATTGATACGGGGATTTGCGGGTTTCGGCGAAAACTGACCCTTTTTTCTAAACGTATGCCTTTCTCCGAGCATGATATTGGCGAAAGGCACGACGCATTTGTCGAGCCTTCCGAATTTGCCACAGGTGATGTGCGAAAGATAGAAGAGCTTGTGCTCGTACATCGTGGGAAGGATGGAAAGGAGGTGTGTTTCGCGTTAGACCTTGAGAGTTCCGGGACACGCAGGATGCTGACAATCCTGGGCAAGGTCTTCGTGGCGATTGACGAAGGATCCCCGGTATTCGTCGATGAACTGGACATGAGCCTGCACTCTGCTGCGAGCGAGGCAGTATTGCATTTATTCTGCTCTCGGGAACTGAATCGAAATGGTGCACAGCTATTGGCGACAGTGCACGATACCAGCCTAATAAAGTCTGGCTTTCTCCGGAGGGACCAGATCTGGTTTGCCGAGAAAGACAGGGGTGGAAGCACAGAGATATACCCGCTTACAGACTTTCGAACGCGTAAGGACGACAGTATCGAACTGGGTTATCGTCAGGGACGATACGGGGCGGTACCAACTGGAGATCCAGTAGCCTCTCTCCTAGAAAGTTGATTGCATGAGGAAGCGGCGGAAGGGCAGAATAGGCCGAAGAACACCAACAAGGCAACCCAAGATCCGGTTTACTCTTTTTTGCGAAGGCAGAAATACAGAGCCCCAATATTTCAGGGCACTCAGAAGTCACTACAATAACTCCCTGATTTCAATTCGGATCGAAAATACGGGACGGGTTCCCATTACATTGGCAAGGACAGCACTGGACTTCGTCGTTACTGCAACGCGAAAAGGAAAACGAAAGAACCTTTTTGAAGAACATGATCAAGTTTAGATTGTGGTTGATCGCGACGAGCATGAGAGACTTGATGAAGCTGTCAAGCTGTGTGAAACGAATGGCATAAGCGTTGCCAGGTCTAACCCATGCTTTGAGGTCTGGTTGATTCTGCACATGGCCGATTATGACCGGCAAGATGCAAGCAAGCGCGTCAAGCGCATATTTCACGCCAAGCTTTCAGAACATGGCCTGTCAGGGAAACCCATCTTTGAGAAGTTGATGACGATGATTGAAGATGCGGAGGAGCGTGCAGACATTCTGAAATGGCGGCGAGGGAAGGAAGGACAGCTGCATGGATGTCCGTCTACAACCGTTGGAGAACTTACAAGGGCAATAAGAAATGCCGGCATTGGGAATAACGCTACTTAAAGACACTCTGGTGAGCATCCGCTTAATAATGGATAGTGACCATCAAATGAACGAGTTTGAATATTCGATTCCGATGTTATTGCCAGATTCTGGCACTGTATCCCGTCAGACATGAGCACCATTGCGTTTTATTCTTTCATTCTCATAATGTCCCCCGTTAATGATTTGTCCTGCTCTAACCAGCCATCCCAAACAAGACAAGGCCGCTTCGGCGGCCTTGTCTTGTTTGGCTGAAAAGCGCCTAGTTGATCGAAATCTTTCGCCCTTCTTCCTGCTCGCGACGCGGGACCGTGAGCGTCAACACGCCGTCCTTGTAGTCGGCGCTGATCGCTGATTCATCGATCATTTTGCCGAGACGCAGACGACGCAGATATTTTCCGGAATGACGCTCCAGACGAATCACCGTCTCTCCGCTTTTCTCGACATTCTCGGTTTTGCTTTCCGCCTCGATGGTCAACACTCCCTCCTTGATGCTAACAGACAGGTCGTCACGGTTAATGCCCGGCAAGTTCGCCTTCACGACGTAGCTTTGCTTGGTCTCGACAATGTCGAGGGGAGGAACGACATGTGACTGTGGAACCTCGTATCTGGAAATCAGGCCATCAAAAAGGCTATCGAAATCACCACTCAGATTCCATCCTTTCAATGGAAGTTGTGTTAAAGCATTCATTGTGTTTTCCTCATTGGTTAAAAAATGAATATGCCTTGAATTATGGTGGCAGTATTTATATTTTCAATACTTTTCTTTTATTTTTTCAATACAAAGAATGCAGAGGGGTTCGGATGGCTTGTAAAGTCGCGCCATTTTTAGGGTCAATGGCGACCACGGCAAGACCCAGATTGGATATTTCCCAGTCAGATTCTATATCGAGTTCCACAAGAGTACTGGTTTGCCCGACATTGACCGCGTGTGGCTGACTCCAGTAACGGACCAGGAATTCATGGTTTAGCGTTGCACCCCGGTTCTCGCCGCCGCCAATTTCTCTAATGATGCCATTTTCGTAGATTGCAACATATCCTTCTGCAGCACTTCCCGAAGTATTGTCAAAAGTGATTTCGGCATGGAGACGGTCTGGGGCATTTCGCTCGACTTGAAGCTGAATACCCACATTTGCAGGAGTTTCATTGTGTTTGCGTATCCGGTCATAAATCTGGGCACCGTTTCGGGTTTCCCGACCGCTCACCACCAACTCAGGGGTATAGATTGAAGACTGTCGATTGACATGTGCTATCCAGCGCTGGCGCTCTGTATATTGTTTTTTCGAGAATGGGTCAGGCCAGCCGAGGCGATTCCAGTAATCGACATGAAAGGCCAGCGGTACAGCATGAAAGTCTGGACCAATATGGGTTCCAAGTTCGGCCAGAAAACGATCTGCCGGTGGACAGCTGCTGCAGCCTTCCGAGGTATACAACTCGACTACCGGAGTTATAGTGCCTGCACTTGACACAGCCAGAGCCTGGTCAGTGCCTCCAGCCACTGGAATCCAGCACATTGCCAGCAACAGGGATTTGGCTATTCGTTTCATGATCATCGCTCCTGCAAGTCAAACAGGTCCCTGTACTGCCCATATCCAGCCTGCTCCAGCTGATCGACCGGAATGAATCGCAATGCCGCAGAATTGATACAGTACCGGAGACCCGTTGGTGCCGGACCGTCAGAAAAAACATGCCCAAGGTGGGAATCACCCTGCAGGCTTCTGACCTCGGTCCTTGGCAAGAATAACTTGAAATCCCGTTTTTCGACAATTGATTCAGGGGCAATCGGCTGATAAAAGCTAGGCCAGCCGGTTCTTGAATCAAATTTGTGTATTGATGCAAATAGTGGCTCTCCGCTGACTATATCAACGTAAATACCGGCTCTCTTCTCATCATGGTACTCATTGTCGAATGGGCGTTCCGTTGCGTCCTGCTGGGTAACCTGATACTGAATGGGACTCAGCTTTTTTCGTAGTTCCCGGTCGCTGGGCTTTTGATAGGATGTCATGATGGCTGTTACTCGTTTCTGGTGGCAGTCCAGTCAGGGATGCCTCATCATGCGGACACCTGACTGTTCAGCAACTGTGATTCAAGCAGCTTCAGCAGCTCCTCAATACTCTGCATTATCATATCCGCATCGGGCTCCAACTGGCTTTTATTGTGTGCACCTGACAATACGCCGACCGCCATACCCGCTTTGGCATTTCTTGCCATGCGCAAATCCTTGGGGCTATCACCCACTACCATGACCTCGTCCTGTCGCAGATTACAGCTTCCACAGAAGGCTTGAACCATTCCCGGGTCTGGCTTGACGCCATAGCCACTGTCTGCCCCGCATACGAATTCAAAAGCATGATGCAGATCAAATGCCCTAAGCATGGCTCTTGCACTCGATTCATCATCCATTGTTGCAACACCCAAGACAATTCCAAACGATTTAATCTGATGGATGAGGTGACTCAGATTATCCGTGATCGGTATATGTTCAACGGATGAGAGAAAAAATTCGCTTCGGATATATTCTTGCTTTTCCCGTGACAGATCAAACCCCAGTTCAGCTTCCCAGGCGCGGACTACGTCATCATTGCTTCCCGATGCCAGTGCCGAGTCGGTGGTCCATTGTCGCGTGTCTGGATCATATCCTCCGACAACCATCAGACGGTCAGCAAGTTCCGGCCTCCGGGCAAGGCGGGCAATGTACTCGGCGGCTTTGCGATATGGCGGTATCCAGGTCTTCTCCAGATCAAGCAATGTACCGTCCTTGTCAAACAGGATGCCTCGAATCATGATTTCAAATCCGTACCGAAGGACACCAGCAATACCCATCGGGGTCCAGAATGAAGCACTCCCGCAAGCCATGTGGTTTGTCAGCCGTTTCCATCAGTATCTCGTATCCTGCTTCTCTGGCATTTTTCTCAGCCTGGTCCGGTTGCACATTAAACAGGCGTAACTCGATGCCACCGCCTCTGGCACCCGATTCGGGAAGCAGGGATGGGAGAGGATTTTTCGAATAGGTATGATCTGCATGAAGCTGAAAGAGCATTCCGTGATGGGAAAGCAGTGAATAATCCTGATTACACGACAATCTGGAAAAACCGAAAACCTGTTCGAGAAAACCCACTGTCCTCGCAACATCGGAAACCAGTAGATTCACACCAAAACCTTCCAGAGCATGTCCGACCTGAACAGCATCTTTAGGGTCAAGATCCGTCATTTGAAACTCCGATGTTCATAAAAACTCAACTGTTGGCAGCATTTAGGCAAATGTCCTGATCCGTCATTTTTTTCTTCCCCAATTCAACTAAGAAGTGCAGCAACCCTGGGGCGCAGGGTGCTGTTGCTGCAAACGGCCAGCAGGCGGATGACAATCTCCGTATCAACCAACAATGGAGAACTGTCATGTCAAACGACTGCCGCCAGCTGGCCTGCGGTGAACGATGCCAGATCAAGGCTCTGATGTCCACAGGAAAATTACTGAGCGAGATTGCGAAGAGGCTGAATCCGAGTCTCGGCACGATCAGTCGCGAGGCTGCACGCAACAGGGGGAAACACGGATATCGGCACCAGCAAGCCGTGAACAGGCATGTGCCGCGGTCAGGCGGCTTCGGGCGTTTCCTGCAAGAGTGACGCCAGAGAAGCGGCAGGAGGCCGAGACCTGTCTCCGGGAGGGCTGGAGTCCGGAACAGGTCGCGGACCGCTTTCGCCTGGAGGGAGAGGAGATGGCAAGTCACGAGTGGGCCTATCAGCATGTGCGCCGGGAACGCGAGTCGAGGCGGGTGGATACCTCCGAGCGACCCGCGGTGGCAGAGGAGAAGAGCCGCATCGGCGACCGGGAGCTGGACACGGTCATCGGCGCAATGCACCGGGGCCGGGTCGGTCCTGGGTTGCGTCCGCAACGAGCGGGTGATGGATGCGCAATCCGCAGGGCCTGCACTAGGCCTTGCATTGCCTCACGGCGCCAATTATGATGCCGGAAAGCTGAGATTGTCGCCGTTTCGGGTCCGGGCGAACGCTTCGCACCCACAGTTTCCCTCTGTCTGTCCATGAGCACGTCCGAATTTTCACCCGTACTTTTTCGCCTGCAGCGCAGTGAGCTTGCGGTTCCCGGGTCTAATCCGGGCATGATTGAGAAGGCAGCGGGCAGTGAAGCGGACTGTGTGTTACTGGATTGTGAAGATTCGGTGGCACCAGATCAAAAAAGCCAGGCAAGATGCACTATTATCAGCGCCCTGCATGAAATCGACTGGAAAGAGGCAGGAAAGACCGTTTCAGTCCGTATTAACGGGCCGGAAAGTACCCACATGGAACGGGATGTGGGTAGGATTATCGAAAAGGCCGGATATCACGTCGATACCCTCCTGATTCCCAAAGTAGGCATACCCAAACATGTCCATGCTGTCGATGGATTAATTTCCGTTGCCGAGCTGGCTGCTGGAATCACACACAGAATTGGTCTGGAATGCATGATTGAAACGGCATTGGGTCTTGTCAATGTTGAAGCCATTGCCGGATTGTCCTATATGCCAAGATCGCGTCTTGAAGCTTTGCATTTTGGCGTGGCAGATTTCTCGGCAAGTTGTCAGTCACGAACCCTGGAAATTGGAGAAACGGACCATTTCTGGCATCCAAGCTTACAACGAATGCTTGTTGCATGCAGGGCCTATGGTTTAAGGGCGATTGATGGGCCATACGCTGATATCACGAATCCACAAGGCTATATTAATGCAGCCAAGGGTGTGGCGGCAATGGGATTTGAGGGCAAGTGGGCCATTCACCCGGGACAGGTCAAGCTAGCAAATCAGGTGATGTCGCCCACCGATGCCGAGGTAGAGCAGGCACAGAAAATACTGAATGCTCTGGATCAGGTCCAAAGCTCGGGGCAGGGAGCAGTTTCTCTGGATGGAAAAATGATTGATGCAGCGTCAGGAAAAATGGCTGCGAACATCATCAACAAAAGCCTGGCCATCGCCGAAAAAGCTTCCGGATAGATCAATTTGCCGTGGCCTTATCGCCAGCCTTGAGGTAATTTATCTTTGGTATGCTTGACAAACTTACTGCATCCGCGCAATGAAATTTTGATTTTTTGTAACTACTCGCCCCCTATTGGGGCGAGTAGTTTGCTGTTGTTGAGGCATCAGTTCATACTGGCTTACCGTGCAATTCAAGGGCTCTGCCCTGCAGGACAAGCCGGATTGCAGCGAGCGGGCCGATGCCTTGGCTGGCAGCAGTCCGGAGGCAGCTGGAAATATGGCAATAGGCTTGTGCGTGCTGTGCGCTTTGCAAGGTGCTACTGCATGGCAGGTTCTGAGCAGAAGTTTCTGAATGCGTTTTGCCCAGCGTGCTTCGGATGGCAATGCCTGATCACCAGGTCCCCGGCGGAGCAGGCATGAATCCAGTGTTTTTTGCGGTTGACGCAGATTGAGGTGTCGTCCACATGCATCACCGGGGCAGTCAGCAGTAGCCGGATGACGGTCTCGATGTCGACCAGCACTTATTCCTCATGCTCGAATGGATCAATGGCACGAATATCCTCGCCGCATTCCCCACACCGCTCGACCAGAATCGTCTGTTCCGAGATTTCGTCTCTTTCGGGAACCAGGACGTCTCCTGGCCGTATTGTCAAACGGCATCATCGAAGTGATGAATGGTTCGAGGTCTTCCTGGCGAGAACAGAGACAGTTCGCGCCCGAAACCCGCTCCCGTGGCTTGACGGCTGTTAAACTTGGGTTATGCAAACAGACGAACAAGAAATCGCTCGTCCAATTCGATTAAATCAGGTTCGGTGTTGTTGTGTTCCCGCATGCCCTTGATGACTTTGCGAGGGATACCCATTCCCATATGTTCCAGGTACCGATAGTCGCGCATCACGTCTTTCAATAACTCATTTCGTGTAGCACGTGCCCCAAATCGCATGCCCTCTGGTGTTATGCCGTTCGGAAGTCGTCCAGGAGAGATGATTTCCAGTCGGTCACTATAAACGGCTAAAACGACATCGGTGTTTGTTAAGAGGTAATCACGGTGAATAAGTGCATTGACGATTACCTCACGAAGAGCATCATCTGGATAGGTTGAACGCTCTATCCGCCGCCCGCCATCCTTTTCAGTAACTGCACATGTATTCCGCTTAATAAAATTTAATGCCTGTTCGACCAGTCCGTTTTCGAGAATTTTGCCTTCCTGGCCTAGAATCGGGGTTATGGGTCCACGAAGTTTTACATGCTCTACAGCATTATAGTCCTGTTCTGTTCCAGCATATGCAACGGCATCTATACCTGCATGGGGCAAAAAACGGTTCGGCATTAGCCCAAACAACAGCATGCCGCCAACTGATGCGCTTTCCTCAACCATAATTTCTGTATTTAGGAGCAGTAACTTCCATGCTTCTGTGTCTTCATCAATCGGCACATTTTGTTGACGAAGATTGCTGAAATAATCTCTTAGCCGCTTTGGGTCGAAGTCCGCGAGCGCTGCACCTGATACCGGTTGCCATTCAGCCCGTATCAAGCCTCTTCTTTGGAACAATCGGGCCAGTTCCTCATTGCTTGCTTCACGACTCCCGGAGCCGACCCGTATTAGATATTTGTTGGTATGGTTGTGCCATAGTGCGTGCACATCGTATCCGCGCGTTACCCGGATGATGGCGACATCTTGGTTGTCTTTGACATCAGAAACAATTTCGAAGAATGGGATGATCGATGGCCTGATCTTGTCACGACACACATTCATTACCCATTCTTCGAGATTGTTTCGTATCAATCCTGAAACTCTTCCGTCATCTTCGACTCCGAGTAGAACCGTTCCTCCTTCAAAGTTCGAGAAGGCAACCAGTTCCTTGGCAAGATCCTGAGCACTGATGTCATCTCTTTTGAATTCCACTCCGGAATTTTCACCATTAGACAGAATTTCCAGCAGTTCGGTGCGTGTCGCCATGTTTCAGAATCCGTACTTGGAGCGACGTATTTCAAAAGCGCGTTTGCCACCTTCAAGAATTTCTTCGATCAATTCGCGTACGGGAAAAGCATCAATGGAACCCATATGATCCGGAGCAATTTGTGCTTGCACTTCTTTGGCCATACCTGTTGCGACAAGCCCAAGGATCAGTTCGGCATCCCCAAGCACGGGAATATTCGCATTGTGTGTCGAGAAAATGAACTGGCGCCGGTGCTTTTCTTGCCGAATCATGGGCACAACACTGTCCGTGATGAAGCGATTGTCAAGATCGTCTTCAGGTTGGTCAACTACAAGAGGTGCTTCAGACCTAAGCAGGAGAAGCAACAGGACAGCAGTTGCTTTCTGGCCGGCCGAAAGCGCTTGAAGCGATTGCCAATTGACTGTCTCTCCGCTGGAGGCCGTGTTTAACTTAATTTCTGTTGTTGCAGGCAGTTCCAGTTCTTCGATGCGCATGAACAGGTCGGGGCCAGCTTGTGCGATCCTCTCGGCCCCACCAGAAGTCAAGTCATAATGCTTCATGAGTGCTTCCTTGCCATCTTGACACCGTTGCGCAAGTTCCTGAAGAGACAGGTGATCCTGTTCACGCAAACGATCCAGTGAAGCAGAGAGTTTGCCCCCAGCCTCACGCAACAGTTGTTCGAGCGGATCACGGTTTCCGGCCATGGTAACTGTGACTTCCACTCTACCCTTGAGTTTACGGGATACTCTTTTGGCAGCGGTTTCCAGTTTCCTGTATTCGGTGGCCTTAATGTCTTCCCACTCTGTTAGTAGGTTGCGGCGCTGGGCTTGATATGCTTTCAGATTGCTTTTGAGAATTCCTACCTTTTCGCTCAGTGGATACAAACTTTCTAATTGACGGCGAAGCCGGATAAATTCTGCACCATCGATCTTTGATTTATGGAGATCGCGCAGGACCTTTTCATAAGTCTGTTCAATGTTAATTTTGCGCTGGTTCCAGTGTAATTTGGCATCCGCAATTGCACTTATGGTTTCTTCAAGCACCTCGCCGAACTGATCACCAAGCATATTCAGTTTCCTGCCGACATCAACAAGCATTTTCTCAATGCTTGAGAGGATATCCGCATTAGGTAGCCCTTCGAGAGCCTTGCTGGAAATAAACGCTGTGTCAAAAGGAGTCATCTCGACAATTTCACTATGCAGGTTCTTATACTGATCAATGCGTTGATCCAAGCTGGAGAACAGCTGTTCTTCACGTATGAGCAAACCCTTTTCTTTCAAACGTTGTTCAATTCCGGCCTGCTGAAATTGCTTTTGCGTCTCAATAAGGCTTGGCAACGCCGCTAGTCGCTCCTCAAGACTCCGGATCTCGCGATGCACATCATTGATTCGACTGCGTGTGCGCTCCAATTCCAGCCTTATTTCCGATTTTCGTCCCAGGAGGTCGGCATCTCTGTCAACGAAGCGCTCCAGCAAGAGCGTAAGCTTCCCGGTATTTTTCGTGAGTTCGGATATTTCGTGCTGCCCAAAAACTTCCACACCGGGCATGATGTCTCGTGGCGATAAAGCAAGAACTTCTCCGCTATCGTCCTTCACTACAGGTGGATTCGGTACCGTTCTTTCAATTATGTAGCACCGCTCGGACGGTTTATACGATCTAACGCATAAAGAGATCTTTGTGCCGGATTGCAAGACATGATGGACTATACCTTCATGAATTCTTCGCGCTTCTTCCCCGAAAGGCTCGAGATCAAGCACATAACGCAAGCTTTCAATAATCGTTGATTTTCCTGTGCCCCGTCCTCCTATAAGCACATTGAGATTTTCATTGAAATGTACGGCTGTCTCATCCAGAAACCCTCCCTCCCAAGTCATTGCGATAAACTCAGCATGGGGTTCGGGGTTCGGATCGCTGTGCAGACGCACACGCGAGCCCGGATCAAGAAACGCTTGTCGAAATGCTTCTATGGAGACAGAAGACATTTTAATGAAGGATGAAGCGCTGTTTTCCACCAGGTCTTTCGGGCTGTTCACATCCGAAGCATTCAGAATCGCTGGAGGGCTTGTGCGCTTGTGGCCGGCATCCTTGTTTTCGAGGATAGTCTTGATCCCGTTCGGTGCATCGGTGATCGGGCCGGGCAGTGCACAAGCCAGCAAATCCGGATGGGTCCAGGCATTGATTCTCGATTGCCCGGAAAGCTTAGTTAGCAATCCCCCATTGGAAGCGACATGAGCGGCAATGCACACCGCTCCCCAGCTTTTCATTGATTCAAGCAGCTCGATGCAATCTTTGCTGCCCGTCGGGGACTGTTGACCGGATCCATGAATACCGCACTCTCCAATGAAGCGCTCCAGATCCCTATCCTGGTCTGGATCAAAAAGGCACAGGCAATGAACACCATCTTTGGTTACAGCTTCGAATCCGCTAAACGCATGGAGCCCTGAATTGCGCGCGGCCTGCACCAAATTTTCCGAATGCCTGACGCGATAGTGGTCTGTAACAGCAATGACCTCTATACCGATTTCGAGGCAAGTTTCGACCATTGCCTTGTTGTACTCGTCTTCCGACTTGTAGCGGGATTCAAGGCGATGCCTTTCAATGTAGGCAAAGGGGTTGACCTGCAAGGCACAACGGTAGAACCGCGCACCTTTCGGAAGTTCCAGAGCTGCCTGAATGCAGTCCGAGAGTGAATGCATTTTTCTGGTTTTCGATACAGTCATCCGCAATAGTCCTTCAATCCAGCACGTAACCACTAACCCCATACATTATAAGCGGCGGACAGTAGATACGGAGTACCCCTGATCTAAAAACAGCAATCACTAGGTATCTTGAATGCACATAATCCTTAATTTTGCGTCAAATTTCAGCATGTCGAAAACCGCGCCTTCAGCACGAGTTTTCGATTGCAGTATCTAGCTGATGGCTGGCCTGATGATCACGCCAAAGCATGACTTGTCGGTCTGAGGCTATGCCCCGCTAGTAATAATTTCGTCATTGTCTGACGATTGCTCAGTCGATTTTTGTTTTATCTGTCTGAAAAATCGTTTTCATTTCTGTACTGTTATTTTGCTGTTTTCCGGAGATCCCGGATCCAAAAAAGCTGATTTTCAGGATCTGATATGACGATAAATAATCCATGCTTGCTACTATTCCCTTCAACTAGATTCTCGGTTTCCTCTCCAAAACTAATAGGTGGCATGATCTTTCCATTCAATGCTAATCGCTTTTGCCCACAGAGAAAAGAAATTAAAATTTCTTTAGATGCCGTGCTCTGTGATTGTGTCAAATTCTGAAATGCTGAGGAAATAATTCTGAATCATGATTCGACGAAGTACATTTAAGTCAAGCTCTTCGTCGGCAAGCATTTTAACAATCGAATAAACCAACATGGCAAGCTACGACTTTCCGGTATTGCCTGGGCCGGCAAAAATTGTCAGTGCACTAATGCCGATGTCCTTCGCTTCGCGAATTGGTCCGAAGTTTTTTACTATCAGTTTCATTTCAAACTTATAACTGCCTGAATAGTCACTGGTCAATCGTCACCCCGAGCCGCTACTTGTTCCCTATAAAAAAAGCGATTTGTCAGCAGTTCCAGACCAAGCGGTATCGCCTGGAAAAGGTGTCTGGGCAGTCTGATATCATAGGCATGTTTAGCAAAATGCAACATAAGTTCACACTCATGATTCCCCCCATGAAAGCGCATCTGATGTTCGTGCGCTAGATTATCAATTTACATAGGGTCATCTTACCTGATCCATCCAATGCAATCAGAATAGTCAACAAATGAGATGTTGGCTTGGCTTGAATGTCCCCGCTGTATCCTGATTCAAGAGATGAGTGCAGATACTTTTGTATATCTTACGTGACGGAAATTGCGTGAATCAGGTTTTGCACTTGTCTAGGGTGGGAAGGAAATGGGCCTGCAATCTTGAAATCAATTGGATGCCTGGATAAACAAGGTGTTACGGTGTTCGAAACAATAAACGGCTTCATAGAACCGGTTGTCTTTAATTGGCGGTGATTGGCGGAGAGTGAGGGATTCGAACCCTCGGACCTGTTACAGCCACCGGTTTTCGAAACCGGCGCATTCGACCACTCTGCCAACTCTCCGTGGGTGGCAGATTATAAGTCCATTCACATGTAGTCCAGGTGTTTTCGAATGGGGTTGATAATGGTTGATGCTCGCACACCATCCAACTTGCCCGGATTTTCAATCTGGAGTAGACTTTCCCCGTTGATCACCGGCCCAGGCTGGCGGTCGAAACAGACGAAGAACTTCACAGCTTGCATCCGGTAACCGAGCTTCGGGAGAGCGCATCCCGGCACTCGCATCGGACATCGGTATACACCATGTCAGCCAAATCTGAAATGCCGGGCTGGTTTTCTCCGGCCCGATGGAACGGACAGCTTTCGATCACGGTGACACTGGCTACGGCTATTTCCCTTCTCGTTCTTGTATCGGTAGGCAGCGTTCTCGGTGTCGGCATGTGGATCGCGAGCAAGAACACGCTGGCGTTGATGAGTGCCAACGCCAATCAAAGTACCGCCAGCATGATCGACCGGATCGAACGCCACCTGCTCCCGGCCGAGGATCAGGCCCGCTTCATCGCCGAGCGCATCGAGAGCGGCGAATTCAACCCCGAAAATCGCACAACGTTCGGGCGGCTTCTCACAGGCAGTCTTGCAGGTGTGCCGCAGATCGAGTCGATATCCTTCCTCGATCCCAGGCTCAAGAGTCTCTACGTGGCACGCTATGAGGGGAGCCGCATTGAAATTGGCGAAATCGATCATTCAGACGATCCAAGATACCACGAGTATCTGGCATCAATACCCGAAGAGCCGCACTGGGTGCCGCCATACTGGATCAAGCGGCACGAAGGGACTTATTTCAGTCGGGTGCACCCAGTCTGGCGCGGCGACCGGCTTGTCGGAGCCACGGCAGCGACGGCCTCGATTCGAGAGCTTTCGGCCTTCGTCCGCAAAATCAGTGAAGGCGGTCCCGGCACACAGTTTATCCTGTATGGCCATGACCACGTTCTGGCCCATCCGCTGATGGCGAACGGCTATCCTGATATCTCGATTGAGAATCCCCTGCCCCGTCTGGCGGGCTTTCTCGACCCTGTTCTGGCTGCGATGTGGCAGCAGGAGGGCCGCTTCGATCTCGTCACCCCGCTCGCGCAGGGTACGAATGGCCATAGGGTCCGGGTCGGCGAACAGGAATATGTTTTCGTCTTCCGCCGTCTTCACGGTTTCGGGCCGAAACATTTGATCGTCGGTATCTGGTATCACGTTGAGGATGTAAGCACCGAGCTATCCCGGATGATTGTCGCTCTTTTAGTCAGCGTTGGTGCCCTAGTGCTCTCGATCATCGCCGCCCTGATCCTGGGCCGGCGCATTGCCCGACCCATCGTAAGGTTTTCCGCGGCAACCGGACAAGTCCGCGACCTCAATATCAATGAGATCGGAGACCTGCCGGGTAGCGTCTTCCGCGAACTCGACCAGCAGGCCAAGTCCTTCAACGCCATGCTGCGCGCCCTCCGCTGGTTCGAACTGTACATTCCCTGGAAGGTAGTCGAGCGACTGGTAAAGCACGGCGAAATCGAAGACGCGGCCTCCGCCGAGCGGGAGGTTACCGTCATGTTTACCGACATTACAGGATTTTCGTCGGTTGCCGAAAACCTGTCCGCACCGGATGTTGCTGCCCTGGTAAATCGCCATTTTGAAATCGTTGCCGGATGCATCGAGGCCGAAGACGGCACTGTCGACAAATTCATCGGCGATTCCGTGATGGCTTTCTGGGGCGCCCCGGAAGCACAGCCAGATGCCGCTGAACGGGCCTGCCGCGCGGCACTGTCAATCGCCGATGGGGTGAGGACGGAGAATGTCCGGCGTCGGGCCGCAGGCGAGGTACCGCTCGACATCCGAATCGGCATACATTCCGGTAACGCTACGGTCGGCAATATCGGTGCGCCCGGTCGCATCAACTATACCATTATCGGTGACACCGTCAACATAGGCCAGCGTCTCGAGCAACTCGTCAGGACGCTATATCCAGCAGGCAACGAGGCGACGATTCTGGTAAGCGGCACGACGGCATCGGAACTTGGCCCGGATTTCTGTCCTACGCCAGTCGGCAGGTATCCCTTGAAAGGCCGGTCTGGCGAGGTCGATGTCTTCAAGCTCGGCGGCTGAAAGACGATGCAATCACCGGTTCGAAGGTGGGATGACGACAATTCAATTGGGCAATCGGATATGCATCACCCTCCCAATCAACGACTATAGCATGTCATGCTCTTTAAGAACTTTACGCGCAACCCGGAAGCATTCGAGAGACTGGGGTACGCCACAATAAATGCCGATGACATGAATGATGGCCCGGATTTCCTGCATGCTGACGCCATTGTTTATTGCTCCGCGACAATGGATTTCCCACTCGTTCATTTTGCCCAAAGCACCGATCATCGCAAGGTTCATCATGGACCGAGTCTTGGGCTCAATAACTTCATCGCCCCACCCAAATCCCCAGCACCATGCGGTCATTGCCTCCTGAAACGACCGGGTTAACTCGTCTGCGTTATCAAGATTATTTTGTACATATGCATCCCCAAGAGTCTCTTTGCGTTTTGCAAGGCCTTTGGAAAAAAGATCATTATCCATGGTAATTTACCCTGTATTCTAAAATTGCGTGAGGCATATATTATGCTATACAATGCCTCGACCGAATCCGAAATCTGGCGGCATCAGTCATCTGAACGTGGTCGTCTGTTTTCCGGGTCAAACTGGGCATCAGCGATAACCGAAGCCCTTCGTGGCGTGTTGAGGACCAGAACTTCAAGCTCGGTACCCGGCAGTGCAAATTCAGGTTTCACATAGCCAAACGCCAGATACTGTCCGATTGCATAGCCATATCCTCCGGAAGAAATATGCCCGACCGGGAGATTTCCGTGAAGAACCGTTTCACCGCCCAATGGGTCGGCAATGGGTGCAGAATTATCCGGCTCTTCCAGCCTGAGATAGGCCAATTTCCAGCGCACGGCCTCAGCGGTTGAAATTCCCGCGCCCTGAAAGCCACGATCCCTCGAGAAGCGCATGACGCCTGCTTCGGATAGCGTCACCTCCGATGTTATCTCGTGGCCGGACCGATAGGCCTTTTCCATGCGCATGGCATTCAGCGAAGCAGAACCAGTGTGGACGATATCCTGACTGAGCGACGTGTTCATGAGGGCAGTATAAACCTTGAGCATTTGATTCACGGGCACATGCAGCTCCCAGCCCAGTTCTCCAGAGTAGGCAACACGCATCGCCCTGATATTTTCAACCTCGCCGACCTTCATGGTCTGGGCAGACAGCCATCGAAAATTCGCATTGTGTAGATTGGCATCGGTGCATTCTGCGAGGATTCGGCGAGATGCCGGGCCGGCAAGCATGATGACCCCCAGTTTGCTGGAGACATTGGCAAGAGTGATGCTTTCATCATCGAGCTTTTGTGAATTCAGCCAATGGAACAGGTAAGCCTCCCGGGCTGCGGCATACACCAGGTAATATCGATTTTCCCCGAGTTTGACAAGCGTGGTCTCGCCTTCAATCCTTCCATTTGCGGCAATGAGGTAAGTCAGAGAAATGCTGCCCCGTTTGGCAGGAATACGATTGGAGGAAATCCGGTTCAAATACTGGTCTGCATGCTCGCCGGATAGCTCAAGTTTTGAAAAAGCGCTCAAGTCGGCAATTCCGGCATAGGCACGAAGCTGCCTGACCTCTTCTCCGACAACATCATGCAAGCGAGTCCTGGTGAAACTCTCGATATGCTGTTGAGGTATATTTCCTGTCGCATACCAGTAAGGCCTCTCCCATCCTCCGATATCCTGGTAGACCGCGCCTTTTTGCTTGAGAGCATCGTACAGGGGGGTCGTTTTCGAATGCGATGGACGACAACCCGGACGATCAAGGGCAGGGAACGGGATTTCGTGCCTCAGCAGGTAGTCTTCCCTGGCTTTTTCAATGCGGTAGGTATCGTCAAGCCGAGCCCCGAAACGCATGGGGTCAAAGCTGTTCATTGAAATATCCGCTGCACCATGAGTCATCCACTGAGCCAGGTATTTTCCTGCACCCGGCCCCCAGGCAATGCCCACTTGCGAACCGCAGCACAGCCAGTAGTTTGGAATCTTGCAGGGTCCCAGCAGCATGTTGCCATCCGGGGGATGGGTGATGGCGCCATGAACGACGCGGCGAATGCCAAGTTCGGCAAAGACCGGCATTCTTTCCATTGCATTTTCAAGCCAGGGCATAATTCTCCCGAAATCCGGTTCAAACAGTTCATTTTCCGATGCCCATGGGGTTCCCTGGTCCCACACGGTCGCTGCATTGGCTTTCTCGTAGATGCCGATCAATCCTGACTGCTGCTCCATGCGGATGTAGCCTGAAACTTTTTGATCATCCCTGACCACCGGGAGTTCCCGCTCAAGGCCCGCAAATTCCGGCACCGGCTCTGTCACCAGGTAATGGTGTAGAAGGTTGGCGATCGGAAGGTCAAGGCCCGCCCATGCGCCAACCTGGCGTGCATAGGCGCCAGCTGCGTTGACTACCCGTTCAGCAAGAATCTCGCCTTGCTCGGTTTGAATGCGGAATTCTCCGTTGCTGAGTATTTCCATCCCAATAGCGCGCCGGTTGCGCAAAATGCTGCACCCCATCATGCGCGCACCACGAGCCATGGCAAATGTCACCCCGGCTGGGTCAACATGACCATCGTCCGGCGTATGCAGGGCAGCCTTGACTCCATCAAGATTGTAGAAGGGGTGGAGCTCGCGAATCCTGTCCGGCTGGATAATTTCCATGTCATGTCCGATGCCACGACCCATTGAGGCGGTGTAATGCAGCCAGTCCACCTCATCATCCAGGTAGGCAAGGCGCAGGCTTCCACAGCCATGCCAGCTGCAGGACTGTCCGGTTTCACTCTCGAGTTGCGGATACAGCCCTGTCCCGTGGGAGGCCATCTTGGCCAGTGAATAATGACTGACAGAGTGAGTAATTTGGCCTGCCGCATGCCAAGTTGAACCGCTGGTCAGTTCGCCCTTTTCCAGCAATACAATATCGCTATCGCCTTCCTTGCAAAGGTGATAGGCGAGTGAGCAGCCCATGATCCCGCCGCCAATAATCACGGTTCGTGCCTGAATCTGATTGGTCATACAAGGATATGCGGGGTGCAAAAACAATGCCGTGAATGATACACTCGTATCAAAATACAGGGCAAGTGTTCATTTGTCACATTTCAGCATTTTAATTGAAGCCGAACTGGCCTGGCAATGAATGACCACGAATCAATCTTGAAACGCGCGAGGTAATCACGAACCGTATGCCCAGCAGCGAGTCAAAACCGGCCAATCAGGAAGCAGTCGTCAAGCGATTGCTCGAAATGATTGACGATCTGCCGGGCAAGCTGCAGATAGCGGCCCGGTACATCATTGATCATCCTCATGAAGTGGGCATCAACACCATGCGCAATCTGGCTTCGGAGGCAGGAATTCACCCCAACTGTTTCGTGCGTCTTGCACGTGAACTGGGCTTCAGTGGTCATGAGGAGATGCGTGAGCGATTTCGTGATTTTGTCAGAAGCGGTTTCGGCAGCAGTTCACACCGAGTCAAGCATCTGCAGAAACTCGAGAAACAGGGAGGAACTTCGAGCATCATGGCTGGAATCGCTGAATCAATTCTCAATAATCATGTGCAGACCATCCAATCCCTGGATGCACAGGTCCTTGAGCGGGCTGCCGAGTGGATGTGGAACAGTGATCGGGTTTATGTCCTGGGTTTGGGGGCAGGATATCCTCTGGCCTTCAACTTCTGGTATGTGGCCCGCATGATTCGTGAGCATTTCATACTGATTCCGAGGCATGGCAGCCTGGCAATGGATGACATGCTGCATGCGGGAGCCGGGGACTTGCTGTTCTGCATGACGTTTCAGCCATATCGCACGGATATACTGGAAACCATGCGTTTTGCCAAACGGCAAGGGGTCAGGGTTATCGGCTTGTCCGACAGCTCGGCGGCAAAGATATACCGGGAGGCCGATCTTGGCCTGTGCGCACCCACCCACACCCCGCAGTTCTTTCACAGCAATGCTGCTGTGACGGGTCTTCTGGAAATGCTGTGTGCGATTCTGGCTGTAAAGGGCGGAAAGACGGCTTCCCGTCATATTGAAGAACTCAATTCCCTGCGTTGGGAGTGCGGGATTTATGAAGAGTAGCCAGACGCATCACAGTCCGTTTGGGACCAGGATATTATCCATGGGGACCAAGCGGACGATTGAGGGTTATTAGGAAACAGTCCCTGCCAAAAAAAAGCCCACCGTCCGAAACCGGACGATGGGACACCAACAAGAGGAGGTTAATGATAAAGTTGCGATCGGTTGCGATCAGGCCGCTTTCTTGACGACAGGAGCCGCTTTTTTCGCTGTCGGCAGCCTGCGAGCTTCTTCAATGAACTCGGCATTGATTTTGCCCAGGGCTTCCAGATCGCCGGTGACCTGCTCGTTGACTTTCTTGGCCACTGCCTTGAGATCTTCCACGTAGGCATTGAGTTCTTCAATGGTCTTGACTTCAAGCCCGGCATTCAGGTTTTTGAACCCCAGGTCAGCATAGGCCTTGAAGCTATCGAGCTGCATTCCAATGACGGTTTCAGCGTTTTTCAGAACCAGCTGATTGAACGCAATGGCCGGTGCCATGAAGTTGTTAATTTCGGATGTTTTCATTTTTCAGTACCTGTAATTGATATTTGATTGAATTGTGCAATGCATCATAATGCCGTTTATTGTGCATTGCAACATTTTTTACATATTATTTTTTTATTAATATAATAAATATTATGTATATGTTATGCTTCAGGCAGAAAACATTGTGCGACAGGCGCAGCATGCCCGATCGCAATAAAACTAGCGCGACTGATTGTTCGATGATGGAAATGGGGATCGATGCGCCACTCTTCTCCCGGGATACGCACCGATGCCGAACAGCAAAGCGAGAAAGCGAGAATCAGTCACAATTTGAAATCGGCTTGACCGTGCGGCAGGTTGCCGGCCGGAGCCATCATGGTGCTCGGAATTGGCATGGTCTGTGCCAAGTTGGGATAGCATGACATTCCCATGAACCCCATGATTGGCATGAGCACAAGGGAACTCGCGGCTACGGCGAGAGCAGAAATCCGGCACCGGGAACGAACAGCCCAGAAAACCTCGAGTGCATGCTCAACGGGGCTTGATTGAGCAACCGTGAACTCAATTTCCCTGCCTGCAGCATCAAGGCTGAATAGTACTATGCTGACGGTTTCTGGATCTGCTTGGCTTTCTGGACCTGCCTCAATCTGCATGCCTGTGATGAGCGCACAGCGATTCGGCCCCAGTTTCAAGTGAAGAATCTGCAGTCCACCTGAATGCCCGCAGTTCGGGATGGAGGGGATTGGCGCGAGGTGCGTCATACATCAATGCAGCAGAGCCGGGAATCGGCAGCCTGACCTGAATGCCGTAAACACTGTCATTGGCCATTCGGTTCTGCGTCTGATCAAAGAGGCCTGTGACCTTTGATTCCCAACATGCTGACCTCAAGCTCTCGATCAGGGTCGTTTGGTTCATGCTGTACAAAATGCCTACACCCAGCAGCTTGCCATATGCTTCCTTTCGCGTCCAAAAATCCAGCATGGCTTCATTATGGCGAGAAGAATCAATCTGGCTGAATTGCCTTCTCTCGTACAGGGAAAGGATTCGGCGTGACAAGCCCTGAACATGCACTTTTCTCGGATGCACCTCAAGGTCGATGCCCAGCTCCCGGGTCTTGGAAAATGCATACAGTGCATAATTCGACGAGACCGAATAGTTGAAATTCAGCTGACCTGAGTCCCTGGCCAGTGCGGGCTTTCCCTTTGCCCCGTGCTCAAGCCGCACTTGCCGTACCGGACAACCGGTATAGGCACTGACAAGCACTTTCAGCCCAACTCGTCCGGCTATGTAGATTGTCCGTCTGTTGGCGTTGAGCAGCCTTGCGGCTCGTTCTCGTTCCCGACCGCTCAACAATTCTTCAGGATTTGCTTTTTGCAGGGAATTCAGCAAATCATCAGCACAGACCAGCCATAGGTGCACTTCATTCGGATCGATGGACATTGGACGAAAGGCCGAAATCCAGGTCATTGCAAGGCTAGCCGGCCATTGACACGCTCCGTCATTCTTTGCATTATTCGATATTGTAGTCACTGGATATCAAGCATAGAGAGAAAATAACCACGTCACTATTGCAATAGCTTCTTCCGGCAGATTGGGAGGCATGCAGCGAAACCCTCTTCATGCTGATTGCGCGGAACACTCTGGAATTTTTTGGAAATGTCAGCCCGATTGCCCAGCGCAGCCGGCAAGCCTGGATTCAACAGTCCTCAGGCGGAGCTGATTACGATCTCAGCCTTGGCACTGGAATGCACGGAATCGGCTACCGAATTGAATTCTGCTCGCCTATAACAATTCTCGAATGTATTTTTCCCGGGCAAGGCGCCAGAACACGACAATGAACGCGGTCAGTGGAATCGCAAGAATCATGCCTAGCAAGCTGTTTAGGGCCGCGCCCCAGAAAAACACGCCAACGATGATCATCAGGGGATTCAACCCGGTTGCCTTGCCCATGATGCGGGGAGTCAGAATGTAGCTCTCAATGAGCTGCACACCCGCAAAAATACCAAGAGTCAGAGCAGCCAGCATCAGTCCCCCGTCGATCTGGAACCATGCGGTAGGCAGGCAGATTGCGAGCCCCAGGATGGTGCCGAGAAACGGTATGATGTTCAACAAGCCAAGAATCAGGCCGAGGGCAACACCGTATTGAAGTCCGATCACGGAGAATCCGATTGCCAGAATTACGCCTTGGATCAAGGCAATCACAATCTGTCCTCTGAAAAACACCACGATCAGGCTGAAGAACTCTCGGATTAGATTAATGACAGTGGCGGCGGTTGTCGATTTGAGAAATGGCAGATGCCGTGGTTCCAGAGAGCCGGGGCGAACCTTGTCCATGACCAGAAACAAGGCCAGATAGACAGGGGTGACGGCCCAGCCCAGAAGAGAGAGCACCGTCGATGCAATACTGGAGCCGGCAGAGACAACGCCGGAGACCAGTTGCTTGCCGAACGTCAGTAGCGGCCCGGCCAAGTCGTCCTTCATCGATGCGAGTTGTTGCTTGAGCTGCTCAAATCCGATCAGTCTATCGAGTTTGGGCAATTGTTCTCGAGACCAGTTGATCAGCACATTCAGCATGCTCGGAACCTGTTCCAGAATGCCGACAGCCTGATTGAGGATGAGTGCGCCAAAAGTCGTCATAATGGCGATGATCGGCACAAGCAGCGACAGGAATACTGACAGCACTGCCAGTGGCGCGGGCATTCTTGCACGCAGCAGCTTGTACCAGGGATCCAGTACCATGGCGATCACGGCGGCCACTGCTAACGGCAAAAACACTGCTTCAAAGGCTTGGAAGAACTTTGCCAGGAAATACAGGAATACGACCACTCCAGTGATCACCAGCCCGGACCCCAGCACGGTAACGCCAGCTGCAATGATTTTCTTCTGGATGTCCGAAGGTTCTATATTCATGGATGCAGGGAAAGGACAGTATGCAATGCGCTGAGCCGCATTCGGTCAAGATCAGTCATGCCTGCAATCATGCACGGTTGACCTTGCAGAATCAAGAAAACCAGGCGATGAAATACTCGAAAATTCATATGTATCAATATTGATTTTTCTGGTACAAATGTACTATATTAGATCTGTCGGGCGATTTCCCGGCTTGTTTGTCTTGGTGAATTCACATGTCTTCGAATGCCATTTCCGAACCGATTCCGGGACTCTCTGCCGAGTATTTCACGGATGTCCGAATCCATGAAAAAATCAAGCGCAAGGTGTTCTTCAAGACATGGCAGCTTGCCTGCCATGAAAGTCGGGTCCGGCGCAAGGGCGATTATTTCACCCTGACCCTGCTTGATCAGGATATCGTTATTGTCCGGGATGGAAAAATGCAGCTGCAGGCCTTCTACAATGTTTGCCAGCATCGGGGGCATCGACTTCTTGAAGGTCAGGGCAACAAGCAGCGCATCAGTTGTCCTTATCATTCCTGGACCTATGATCTGGCGGGCCAGTTGATCGCTGCTCCCAATTCCAGCTCGGTTTCCGGATTTGATGCCTCCCGCATTTGCATCCCGAAAATCCGCATCGAGAATTTCCTGGGTTTCGTGTTCATCAATCTGGATGAAAAGGCTCCCGGCATGGATGAATGCTATTCCGGCGTTCGGCAGGCAATACTGGATCTGTGTCCCGACATTGAGTCGCGCCAATTTGCTTTTGAACATCATGCCAATGAAGGCTGCAACTGGCTGACTGCGGTCGAGAATTACAACGAATGCTATCACTGCAAGCTTGCCCATGCCGAGTTTGCCAAGGGAATTATTGATCCGGCCAGCTACAGCATCGTGCCGTTTGGCCAAGGCAGGGTGCTTGAACACACCTCCAGGCCGAGTCAGAGTAGCCAGGCCTGGTACGACATGCAGAGTTCGGACTATGCCAGCTATTACCTGTGGCCGACGAGTTCAATCCAGGTTTATCCGGGCGGATTGGTCAATACTTATCACTGGCGGCCATTGTCGGTTGATGATGTATGCGTATATCGAGGCTGGTATTCCGACGACGGTCAAATAAGCGATACATTGCAGAAAGTCATTGATCTGGATCGCAAGACTACGTTTTCAGAAGATTTGGAACTGGTACGCAATGTCCAGCGCGGCCTGCACTCCCTAGGGTACCGCCCTGGCCCATTAGTCGTTGATCCGGCCGGTGGGATAGACAACGAATTATCGATTGCTGTTCTTCACGAGTGGCTGAGAGAATCGCTTGGCGAGTCCCGAGTCCGCACAGCCATCCTTTGCAGTCCGGTACAATGAACAGGCCTACGCAAGCAAGTTCAGCCAGTTCATGCCGGCATTCGGATAGGCTATTCGAGATTGCCGAGAGCGTCATCCCGGGAGCCGGTCTTGGAAGCTACGCCCTGGCACAGGATGTTCGCCTGATCTACAGTCATGGTCAAGGGTCGCGCATATGGGATGTAGACGGGCGTGAATATATTGATTATGTGGGTGGTGCAGGCGCCCTGATCCTGGGCCACAGTCATCCAGCGGTTGTTCGAGCCTCAAAAGACCAGCTGGAGCGCGGAGCACATATGTTCGGTTCGCTGAACGACATGGCCATCGCTCTTGCCGAGAGATTGGTCAACGATATTCCCTGTGCAGAGAAACTGATTTATGCGACAACCGGTTCGGAAGCGACTGCCTATGCAATGCGTCTTGCCCGCGCCTTCACCGGTCGGGAAAAAATCCTCAAATTTGAAGGGGCATATCATGGAAATCATGATTATGCGGTTGTCAGTTGCTTTCCCAGGGAGAGCGGGGACTATCCACAGGGCGTTGCGGATTTCTCGGGCCAGCCTGCAGCTACTACCTCGACGATGCTGGTCAGCCCCTTCAATGATCTTGAGACTTTGGGCAGTGTGGTAGCGCAATATAAAGACGAAATCGCCGCGATCATTGCCGAGCCGGTCCAGCGAATCATTCCTGCGAAACCGGAGTTTCTGCATGGCATACAGAATATTTGCCGAGACAATGATATCGTGTTCATTCTGGATGAGGTCGTTACGGGTTTTCGCTTGAGTTACGCAGGAGCTCAGGGTTGGTATGGCATCAAGCCCGATCTGGCAAGCTTTGGGAAGATTGTCGGGGGAGGCGGTCCGATGTCCTGTGTTGCAGGGCGTGCCGATATTCTTGATCTCGCCGACCCGGGTTACAAGGGCCGACCCGGCTACACCTATGTTAATGGAACGCTGCATGGCAATCCAGTAGCTGCCAGCGCAACCCTTGCCATGCTGGATGAATTACGTCAGCCTGGAGTCTACGAGCGCATGAATGCTTATACCGAGGAGCTGTGTGCCGCCTGCCAACAGGTATTGAATAAATACAGAATTGACGCGATTGCCGAATGTACGGGATCGCTGTGGCAAATCCTGTTTATGGATCAATCGCCGGTCAGCATTTCGGATATTCTGGCTTCCAATCAGGATGCCATGCGCCGCCTGGATACAGAGTTGCTGAAACAGGGGCAATATGTACTCCCCGGGGTACGGCGTTTTGTTTCAGCCGTGCACACTGTCCGGGATATTGAAGACACGGTTCGTGGACTGGATGAGGCATGCCGGATATTCAATAAATTAGGATAACGGGTATCAACGTTTCCAGATTCCGGCAATCTTCCGGAAAAACGCACCAGCCCGGACAGATTGGACAGGTTGATTCTGAATTTCTTGTTGCGTAGCCGCTTGCTTCCGACAATATTTCCATGATTTTGACTTTATCCTTTCCCCTTGACACAACGAGTGGGGCATGTCCCAAATCGTTTGGAACTTCCGGATCTGCACTGGCAGCCAACAATGCTTGTACTGCCTCAGCATTGCCAGGTTTTGATGCACGATGTAGCGGTGCCGGGTCGTATGAGTTTTCTGCTTCAAGGAACGCTCCATTCGCCAAAAGTGCCGTGACCGCATCAACGGAATATGATGCAGCAGCTATGTGCAAAGAGGTCATGCCTTCTCTGTCGCGAGTTTCAATTTCAGACGAATTCATTCAATAATCACTGGATTGGCTGTTGGAACATGGAATCGTTTGAGAAAAGCAATGGTCTCACAACTGCCCCGACATGAGGTCGCACCCGATAACGAAATGCAAGGCGGGAGATACATTCGAGCGTGACGCCAAAGAAGCTCCGAGGGTAACTCCGACATGATCGCTGGAAAATACGTTTTCATGTACCTGCTCCTTGTCATTGGCGAGCGCTTCTCGGCAGGAGCTGTTATTGCTTGATCTGGAGAATTTACCGCCAGTGCAGGCAGCAGAATCAGGTCAAGAATTCAAGGGCTGTTTTGACAGTGGCTCATTGAGTTCGATCGGATAGCCGTCCGGATCCTTGATGAAGGCGAGAATGCGGGTTCCTCCCTTCATCGGCGAGGGTTCCTTGGTGAATTCCACGCCATGCGATTTCAGGTATTCGCTGGCGGCATAGACATCGGAGACCTTGAGTGCTATGTGCCCCCATCCATTTCCCCGATCATAGGGCTGGTCCTGATCCCAGTTGTAGGTCAACTCAAGCGTGGTTCCGGAATCTTCGTCTTGATAACCCACAAATGTGTTGGTGAAGCGGCCGTTGGGATACTCGTTCTGCCGGAGTATTTTCATGCCGAGTATACCGACATAGAACTGCAGGGATTTTTCGAGATCCCTGACGCGCAGCATCGTGTGATCAATTTTAAATTCAGGCTGTGTCATGCTATTGTCCAGATGAAAATGATTGAAAGAAAAGTAAATCCAGGATATGCGCTCTGCACATGGCCTCTTATCCCTTTGTTGGTGCCCCTGAAGCAAGTTTCCAGTCAACAATGACCAGGAAAATCGAGGAATAGGGCTTATTGTACAACTTGAGTCAGGCGACCTCGACAGATCGAACCAGTCGCTCCTGAAAATCTCGGAGACTGGTCTCCCAGTGCGGCGAAAGAATACCGGAATCGGCTCTCATGGAATGGCGCCCTTTTTGCAACCGTTCGCAAATTTCATGGTCTTCCTTGTGCACCCGATACCATAGCGATTTGGTTTGCTCGATTTCGGCATCGTTGATCGGATTGTCCTTGTGTACGTAAATGACCCGTCTTTGCGAGGTTCGATCTGCACTGAGCGGTGTATTGAGGTGGACTCCTATCTGGTCGGGTTCATACAGTCCGATCACGAAATTCGGAAACAAGGTTAGAAATCGGGACGAGACCGCGAGCGTGGCTGTCCTGACCGCATTCTTGTCGGTCACAATGCGGCATCCGCTTCCCAGACAATGCTCATCAAGGACCGTAAAATGATCGACAAGAGGTTGGGAGGTGGTTGACTGATGAACGAACTGCACATGATACGGTTCAATGAAGTTCTCCATCAGGGCCTTCCAGTTCGTCTGGACCTCGCCAAAATCGATGCTGCCAATCGGCTTTAGCTCATCAAGGGCGATGCCCTCGAGTTGTCTTTCAAGCGGTTTGATAAATGCTTCAAAGGTGAGTTCAGGTTTATCCAGACACACGAAAATCCAGTCATGCCAGGTCCGGCACTCAATCTGATGCAGCCCGAAATCCGATATCTCAAACTCCCTGGGTGGTGCAATATCCCTGCCTCCAAAGTAGGGAGCGGCTTGCAGTTGACCGTTTAATCTGTAGCTCCAGGAATGATAGGGACAGCGAATAAGGCGGCCGCAGTTCTTCGGAGCCTCAACCAGCTTGAGGCAGCGATGCCGACACAGGTTGTGGAATCCGTGAATGTCAAGCGCTTCGTCGGCAACCAGCAGGATCGGTTGACCGGCCACCGTGACCGGCATGACGTCGCCCACTCGGGATAGTTCATGGTGATACCCGACAAATACCCACTGTTTGGCAAACAGCGCGCGACTTTCCAGTTCGAAGAACGCAGAACTGGTATATGCCTCGGCCGGCAAGCCGGCCTTGAAGGCCTGATCATTGCCCCAGAAATGCTGGAAATCGATACCCATTTAAGCAGTAGCCCGTCCGGCTCGGAAAATTTCCTCAATGATACTGAGGTAAACGTCGCATGATGGCAACCTTGACCCAACAGTTTATACAATCATCGCAAGATCTTTCGATCTTGGCGGGATTTTACGTCCCTGCTTTGCTTTTCGCCATTGTTTTTTTCAGGCAAACATGTTTTCATGAAAGCTTCTCGGGCTTTCTCCACCGGAATATCCAGCCATTGCATGTATCTTCTGGTGTGAAGACGGCAACTTGTTTAAAGATCGGTGACACTTTGTGCAGCGGTTCAAAACAAGTCATTGGGAAGTCCAAGAGCACGAGGCTCGACTGGATCATGTTGTCAGGAAAGTCATCTATTTGATCCGACCAGGCATTGCTGCCTCCATTACGTTTCATTTTTCTTGCTCGAGCTAGATTTAGAGCGACCAGTCTTCATTTTTATGTGACCCAGTCCCAGCCCGAAGTGCAACACTGCTCCTGTCTCTATTTTGTGGAAGGCATCATCAACCCCATGAACGAGAATGATCTTGTGGTCTTGATCAATCTTGAACTGACTGTAATGCCCAGCTGTTGCACAAGTTCCTGACAAAATCGTCATTCAAGGCGGTAACGAACATTGCTGTCCAGTCGGTCGGAACGAGCCAAGCGCTCAGCAATACAGAAACTTGCGTCATGATAGTGTCGTTTGAAGGGTGGGCGGCAAGTAAGAAAGCCGCAACGAAAAAGACTCCCTTGATGTGAAAATTGACTTGACTCAAGCGAATGCATCGCTATATAACTAGCCATGATCTTTCAAATCCAGCCGCTGCTTTTGATTATCAGCAGGTGTCATCAATGCTTGGACCAAAGCCAGTATTTTCATAGCCCGCCAATTCAACAGTAAATGCTGATTTGACACGCTCGCAAGTGGTTGCTTTTGAAGTTGAATACTCAGGTTTCGTTATTAGAGTCTTCGTGCATGTGGGCCAGAAGCTGGATCTCGCTCCTGTAATGCTTAACCTAAATGGATATCTACTCCTTGAGGATGTCGCTCATGCCTAAAAAACCCCTGAAACATGGTCATGACAAGTGGGAATTCTGGGTCGATCGGGGCGGCACCTTCACCGACATCGTTGCACTGCAGCCAGACGGTCAAATGCTCACTCACAAGCTTCTCTCTGAAAGCCCGGGATATCGCGATGCGGCGATCCAGGGCATTCGTGATATCCTGAAAATCCCATCCGGGGACAACTTGCCTATTGAGAAAATTGCTGCCGTAAAAATGGGAACGACAGTGGCGACCAATGCACTGCTGGAAAGAACCGGGGAACCGACACTGCTGGTGACCACTCGCGGTTTCAGAGACCAGCTCAGGATTGGCTACCAAACCCGACCCGACCTGTTTGCACTCGATATCCAGCTGCCCGAAATGCTGTACTGTGATGTTCTGGAAGTCGATGAACGTCTCGATGCACACGGGAAGGTCATCAAATCCCTGGATGATGAAGCAGCCCGTCTGGGACTTGAACGATACTATGACGAGGGCATTCGCTCGGTGGCGATCGTGCTACTGCATGGCTATCGATATACGATGCATGAGGACTCCCTCAAGACTATCGCCGAAGCGATTGGGTATTCGCAGGTCTCGGTCAGTAACCAGGTCAGCCCGCTAATGAAATATGTGCCGCGTGGCGATACAACCGTTGTCGATGCATACCTTTCACCGGTTATTCGCAAATATGTGGCGGAGGTAGCCGCTCAGTTAGGCGCGACTGACACTCCAGCTGGTCAACTCAAGTTGATGCGTTCGAACGGAGGTCTTGCGGATGCCCGCTTTTTTTACGGCAAGGACGCGATCCTGTCAGGCCCGGCCGGAGGCGTGGTCGGCATGGCCCGGGTCAGTGAAGCGGCCGGGTTCAGTGAGGTGATTGGATTCGATATGGGAGGAACCTCAACCGATGTCAGCCACTACAACGGCGAGTTTGAAAAATCCCATGAAACCGAGGTTGCAGGCGTCAGGCTAAGAGCCCCGATGATGATGATTCATACCGTTGCAGCCGGGGGCGGGTCCATTCTGCATTTTGACGGTGCCCGCTACCGGGTGGGTCCGGATTCAGCAGGCGCCAGCCCCGGTCCGGTCTGCTACCGAAACAATGGACCGTTGACCATCACGGACTGCAATGTCATGACTGGCAAACTACAGCCAGACATGTTTCCATGCGTGTTCGGCGAGACGGGCGACCAGCCAGTTGATGCAAGCCAGGTACGCATCAAGTTTGCTGAACTTGCCGAAACGATCCAGCAGCAAACCGGCGATGCCCGATTGCCCGAAGAAGTGGCTTCAGGATTTCTCGCAGTCGCTGTTGGCAACATGAGCAATGCCATCAAGAAAATTTCAGTCCAGCGAGGCTATGATGTCACCCGCTACACGCTCTGCTGCTTTGGCGGAGCTGGCGGCCAGCATGCCTGCATGGTTGCCGATGCACTGGGCATGAACAAAATTCTGGTGCATGAGTTTTCAGGCATCCTGTCTGCCTATGGCATGGGACTGGCTGACACGGTCGTGGACCGCCAGCAAGCGGTTGAGCAAATACTGGCAGGGCAGCTTGTGCAGGAACTCGAAAGCATAGCCAATGGCCTCAAGGCCGAGTGCGATAAACTGCTTGCCAGGCAAATTCCCCAAACCCACATGCAAAAGACACACTACAGAAATCTGCTGCATGTGCGTTATGAGGGATCCGACACCTCCTTTCCCGTTCTGCTCGCGCCGGTTGAACGGATACAGAGCCAGTTCGAGGAGGTTCACCGGATGCGTTTCGGATTTACCTCCCCGGACAAGAAGCTGATTGTCGAATCCATTCAGGTAGAGGCGGTTCACAAGGCACGCTCAGCTGTAGCCGGCCCAAGCAAGGCGCAATCGCCTGTACAGTCGCACATGGCAGAGCCCGTTGCCGAAAGATCCTGCTACATGGATGGCGAGTGGCGTCAAACCCCGTTTTTTGAGCGTGAATCCCTGTTTCCCGGATGTCAGGTCAAGGGGCCATCAGTAATTCTTGATGCAACCGGGACACTGGCTGTCGAGCCCGGATGGCAGGCCATTCTTGATGAGGGCGCAAATCTCCTGATTGAGCGTTACGTCCCGCGCAAGGAATCAGTGGCAATTGGAACTGACGTAGATCCGGTTATGCTTGAAGTATTCAATAACCTGTTCATGTCAATCGCCGAGCAGATGGGTTCGGTGCTTGAGAACACCGCGGTTTCGGTCAATATCAAGGAGCGACTGGACTTTTCCTGCGCAATCTTTGATCCGGAGGGTGCGCTGGTAGCAAATGCCCCTCACATGCCGGTCCACCTGGGATCAATGTCAGAGAGCATCAAAACCGTGATTCGCGAGCGGTCCGGCCGGATGCGGCCAGGTGAAGCCTACATCTTGAATGCGCCATACAACGGGGGCACGCATTTGCCTGATGTTACGATTATTCGCCCGGTATTTTCCGAACAGGCAGAATTGCTCTTCTTTACCGCATCGCGTGGACATCATGCAGACATCGGGGGTAAATCCCCGGGCTCTGCGCCGGCAGACTCCACCCGCATCGAAGAGGAGGGGGTGGTCATCGACAATGAAAAACTGGTCGAGAATGGGCAATTTGCGGAGCAGTCAATCCGCAATCTTCTGACTGACAGCCCCTGGCCTGCCCGAAACCCGGATATGAACATTGCGGATTTCAAGGCACAGCTTGCGGCCTGCGAAAAGGGAGCGCATGAGTTGCTGGGCATGATCGACTGGTACGGAAAAGAGACCGTCCATGCCTACATGAAACATGTTCAGGATAATGCAGAAGAATCGGTACGCCGAGTGCTGGATGTACTGAATGACGGACAATTTACCTATCGCATGGATGACGGACATCGGATTTCCGTCAGGATTTCCGTCGATCACAAGGCCCGCAGGGCAGTGATTGACTTCACGGGAACAAGCGGTCAGCATCCGGGAAATTTCAATGCTCCTACGGCGGTGGTCCGTGCGGCAGTGCTGTATGTTTTTCGCTGTCTGGTCAATGATCAGATTCCGCTCAATGAAGGCTGCCTAAAACCTCTTGAGATTATTATTCCGGAAGATTCAATGATCAGTCCCAGGCATCCCGCTGCGGTGATTGCAGGCAATGTGGAGACTTCCCAGTATCTTGTCGATACCCTGTTTGGCGCACTGGGTACAGTTGCCGCAGCCCAGGGAACCATGAATAACTTCATCTGGGGCAACGATCAAGTGCAGTATTATGAAACAGTCTGCGGGGGCTCAGGTGCAGGCGCAAATCATCATGGTACGCACGCCGTGCACACTCACATGACTAATTCCCGTCTTACCGATCCGGAAGTCCTTGAATGGCGATTTCCGGTACGCGTAGAATCGTTTGAAATTCGCAAGGGTTCGGGTGGACGAGGGCGTTTTACTGGCGGTGATGGCGTGATACGTAAAATCCGTTTCGGTGAGGCTGTAACCGCGAATATCATCTCGGGACATCGCAAAATAGCCCCCTATGGGCTTGAAGGCGGGGAGCCTGCACAAGTCGGCGTCAATCGTGTTGAACATGCCGATTCCCGGATAACCGAGTTGGCAGGCAGTGGCTCGATTGATCTGGAATCGGGCGATGTCTTTGTGATCGAAACCCCCGGAGGTGGAGGATTTGGAACACCATCGTCGTAATGGTTTCTTAGGGAATGGCCCCCGGTTTTTGATGCTCGTTAGTGAATGGGCATCCCGAAAACCTTGTTACACCAGCATACAGCGCTCATCTTTAATCCGGGGCAGGGACTATGTCATTGATGGAATTATTCCGAGAGCGCATGGCTTGACGTGGATCCAGAATGGATTGATCAGCAGAACATTTGCAGCAAAACTACATGCATTCATGAACCAGAGAAATCTTCATTGATTTCGGTCTGATTACAGAAAAAAGCTTATGAAGCAAACTTTCAGGAAAACCGGCATGTCTTTTCCAGGCATCAAAAGAAAAACACGATGGGTCACTGTCGCCTTGTTGATATCCTTTATGCTGGCAAATTCCTTGTCCGCAGACCGGGATTCCCGGATCGTAAGAATTGCAACCACAACCAGTACTGAAAATTCCGGCCTTATGCGATATCTTCTTCCCGAAGTTGAAAAGGATACCGGATTCCAGTACCAGACCATAGCAGCAGGAACCGGCAAGGCACTACAGGTTGGCAGGGCGGGGGATGTCGATGTGGTCATGGTTCATGCGAAGAGTTCAGAACTGGAATTCGTAGAACAGGGCTATGGTGTTGACCGAACGGAGTTCATGTACAACGATTTCGTGATTGTAGGACCTTCAGAAGCCAGGGGCGTCATTGATTTCAGCGGAATGTCCTCTGTTGTCCAGGTCTTTCAGAATATCCGGGATAATCAGGTTTTGTTTGTTTCCCGTGGCGATGACTCCGGTACTCACAAGAAGGAATTGCAAATCTGGGAGATGGCAGGCACTCTTCCTGACGGAAGTTGGTATCGGGAAGTGGGTCAGGGTATGGGTAAGACCCTGCAGATCGCTGGGGAGCTTGGAGCTTATACCCTTACCGATAGGGGCACTTGGCTATTCGCGAAAGAGCGCTCGCCGCTTGAGATCATGTTTGAAGGGGATCCGGAACTGTTCAATCAGTACAGCGTCATGGCGGTCAATCCGAATCGCCACGACATCAACTATCCGGGTGCGAAAGCATTGATTACGTGGCTATCGGGAGATAAAGGTCAACGCATGATAAATGAATTCCGGATTGGCGGAGAACAGTTATTCAATGCCAATGCCGGGAACTAGTGCAGAATAGGGCAGGAAAATTAACAGCGGAGAAAATCCATGAAGCAACACTTTAGATTCGCTCCCTGTACCAGGTTTAAGGCAAGTGCTCTGCAATAGTCCCTGATCCAGCAGAAACAGGAAAAGGATTGCTGCAGGTCCTGTGGAGCTGTGGACACAGGACATCAACGCACCGGGACTATTCAGTCAGCCCGCTTGCGGAAGTGGACATGGGCCACAACATTGGCGGCAGTCATCTAGTCCTGAACGCAAGTGCGATAAATACTGCTGGCTCGCAGACACTTTTTACAAACAACCTTTCTGCAGCTAAATGCTCGTTTTACGCGGACGGACTGGAGATGGTTCCTCAATCACTTCGTTTCCCATGAGGACAGGGACTACAGCAACAAAATCATCCCAGGGGGATTTAGGGACAGTAGATTCAGGAAACCCAGCAGGTAGGGGAACCAACAGAATGAATTTGACTGCGACAACACCCCATGTTGCCATCTAGTATGCAGAAGTAGCCGGGACTGGAACTAATAATCCTGTTAATACGCTCTGCTTCATGACGGGCGGAACCTACACGCCATCGAATACAACCTTCTTCAATCCGGATCCGAGTTCAACCGGAAGCTTCACGATCAGCTTCCTAACCCCTCTTGATATTCGCAGTTGCCTATGTGAACGGAGCGATCTATCTCAAAGCGGCGGCGCCAACAATCGGCCTTCGCATACGCACCAAGATGCGAGGACGGCATTGGGATGTAACATGAATTGACAACAGCCTTTAATGCAGACAGGGCGGCTGCAGTAGCTCAGTTCGAACTGTCCGATTTCTTTTTGTAGGTTTTGGTGCGGTCTGTGCATCTTCAGCCGTTTTCTCAATATCTTCTACATCCCAAAGCCGGTCAGTCACTCCTGCTTCCACTGCCGGGGGCGCTTGCAGTGTTTGGCGGATCCTACAGAAATTACAGTGCATGATATGCAGTGTCACTGCATGGGCATGGTTTTCCATTTTCCTTGAAAGGGCATTGGTCAGCCGCCTGAACCGGCGCATGGACATAAGCATTGTCAGATTTTGACGTTTGACACAAGATGTAGAAATGTTATCGGGGTTAGGATATCAATCAGCGTTTCAATCTCTCCGGCCTTGACGGTCTTGCTGGTGTTTCTTGCCCATTGCATGCCGATTTCGGTGTCGTTGCCATAGACGACCTTGGGGATATCCCGGATTTTTTCAAGAGCGTTATGCAAGTCAAGAATCCCGATGGCTTTCGGAAACAATTCTGAATAACACGACCATATCCACCTGGTTCCATCTCTGATTGCCACCTGATGGCTGGCATTGTAGAACCCCCGCCGCATGGCTTCGCGCTTCATGCGCCGGGCAAAGCACGCCAGCTGGGTTCCCGGCACCTGCACTTTCGATGGCCGCGGTGTGGGTGACCGAAGCAGCATCGATATTCGAGCCTCTACTTTCTCGTCAAGACGACCGCATGTCCAGGCCGTTGCCACCCTCATTTTCCGGGTTTTCGAGGTGCCGTCGGGCTGCTTGCCCTTCACCCCTTCGGTCTCGGACCTGACCATCGGCACCCCAGTGCCGTCAATACCCAAATACATGGTATTTGCCGGAGACGATTCCTGTTGGACCTAGCGGAACTCGTACTGTCTGATGTCCTCTCCCAGACGCTCGGAAGTCCGTTTCACCCGCATGGCGCCGACCCGCCCTAGTCCGGCGTTTCCGGCTGCAGCCTTGGATTCTGGTGCTCGAATGACTCCTCGTCAATATCGTCCAGCTCCAGAGTCTGCTCAAGCTGTTCCCGGGAATGCAAAGCGACCGAAATCAGTTCTTTTTCCTGATCACGGTTATCGACCTGTCGCATGAGTTTCTGAATGTCCCGTTCCACGTAAGCATCAGCCATGTTGTCGATGTGTTCTTTCGAGAACCCGAGATGTTTCAGGATTCGCTTGCCCATCTCGACCGAGGAATAAAACGTGTCCCGGGTGACCTCCTTGACATTCATGCTGTGCAAGTCAATGGCATGGTCCCGGTCTTTGGCTCTCGCGATGATTCGCAGACCCGGGTATGCATCCTGAATCAGTTCGACAGCCTGATTGGTCACTGCAGCATTGTTCATGGTCAGAATGATCATATCGGCCTGATCGGCGTTCACGGCCTTTAGCACATCATGCTTGAACAGGTCTCCATAGTAGGTTTTGTATCCAAATCGTCGAACTCGCTCAATGTGGTCAGGATCGTTTTCGATCACGACCGGCTCAATGCCATTGACATGCAGCATGCGACCGATAATCTGGCCGACTCGCCCGAAACCGACCAGGATCACTCGGCTCTCATGATCAATCTCGTCCATTTCCAGATTCAATTCCGTGTTCTTGCGATAACGGGGCTCGATCAGCCTATCGTTCAATACCACAAGCAGTGGCGTCATCATCATTGTGAGAGTCACAATCAGAATCAGCTTGGAAGACAAGTCGGGTTCCAGTGCACCTGAAGCCGCCGCAAATGCAAACAGTACAAAGGCGAATTCTCCGCCTTGCGAAAACAGGAATGAAAACAAGGGGCGTTCGCTGACATCCAGCTTTGTCAAGATCGCAAGTCCGTAAAGGACAGCTGCCTTGATGATCAATATCCCGAATGCGGCAGTTGCGATCGATAGCGGATTATCGAACAGCAGACCGAAATTCATGTTCATTCCGACCGATATGAAAAACAACCCGAGCAGCAGTCCCTTGAATGGTTGAATATCGGACTTGAGTGCATGCCGGTACTCGGAGTCGGCCAGAATGACGCCGGCCAGAAATGCCCCCAATGCCAGTGAAAGCCCCAGTTCATGCATGATTGTGGAGAGACCCAGTATCAGAAGGAGCGACAATGCGGTGAATATTTCGGGCAAACGTGTCGAGGCTACGAACCTGAAGATATGGGACAAGGCGTAGCGGCTGACCAGAAATATGCCGATTGAAGCCGCAATCAGGGTCAGGCCGAGCATGGTGGGGTCGGTAACTTCCTGCGATTCAGCCTGACTGTCCGACAGGAAGGGAATTAATGCCAGGACCGGGACCACCAGCAAATCCTGAAACAGCAGGACGGGAAACCCGGTTTGTCCGATTGGGCGCTTGAGAAGATTTCTTTCATTGATAATCTGCAGTGACATCGCTGTCGATGACAATGCCAGGGCTAGGCCGATGATCACGGCAGCTTGCCAGCGGAGCCCCAGCAGCATGACGACTCCGCCTATCAACAGGGTGCTGAGCCCCATCTGAAAACCGCCAAAGTAGGCGATAGGCTTTCTCATCGCCAGCAGTCTTCGAGGTTCGAGTTCTAGGCCGATGATGAACAGCAGCAGCATGATGCCAAGCTCGGAAAGTTCGAGGACGTCTTGGACATTGTCGATGAATCCGAAGCCCCAGGGACCAATCAACATGCCGGCAAAAAGATAGCCGAGCACGGATCCGAGACCGAGTCGGGCGAATATAGAAACCAGAACAACGGCCGAACCGAGGTAGATGAGGACATTGAGTATGAGGCCGCCAGTATCCATTTTCGAAGATGCCGTCCTGGACTGAAAGATAAAAAAGCTCTAAAGTTGCTTCGATGCAGCCATATTATAGAGCCGAATCGTTCAACTTGCAGAATGATAGTTCCTGTGCCATGCTATGAGCCTGTACTATGAAAATCATGAGTCCTCGCATGCGATTGATTGTTAAAGCCGTTTTCTTGAGCCTATTCCTCTCGACAGGGTCACCGGCAGATCAGAATGACCCTCAGCTAGATGGCTTGTTTGACCGCTTGCAGACGACTCAGGATGCCAATGAGGCCCAGGTCATCATCCAGAAAATCTGGTTCATCTGGTATCAGCATGAAAATCAGGAGATTGAATATCTCATGGAGCAAGGCGAGGTCAGCATGCGGCATGCCGATTATGAGGAGGCCATCAGCATCTACACTCGTGTAATCGCAATTGATCCTGATTTTGCCGAAGGCTGGAACCGGCGGGCAACAATTTACTACTTGATGGGCAAGTACGACCTCTCTACCCAGGATGTCGAGAAAACCCTGGCGCTGGAGCCCCGCCATTTTGGTGCCTTGTCGGGACAGGGGCTGATTTACCTGAGACAGGAAAAGCCAGCACGGGCAGTTGAATATTTCAGGCAGGCGCTGGAGATGAATCCGCACATGTCGAACATCCGGCAGAATCTGGAAGCTTTGGAAGAGGATGACGTTGTCTGATTCTGGCTGAGCAAGCAAGAATCATTCAAAAAACCTACCAACAGTCTGGAGTTGAGTACATGGGTGGTCCTGAGAACGCACCACGAGTGATTCATGCGTTTGATTGGAAATCGCCATCAAGCTGAGAAGGGCGATATCCGACAGAAATTCATGGATGAGCATACCAGCAGAAACAAGCGGTCGCATCCATCTGATCAACAGCCGGACATGAAACTGAAACCGGCTGAAACGATCGCTATTGTTCAACTGATTTTGGATTCCGGGTTGCTCCGTTCCGAACTGGCCGCGCTAGCCTGGGGCGATATTGAGGTTTAGCCCAACCAGACTGGGGAAGTCGCAAGCATAGCCATCACCGCATGGGCTGTCCACGGTCTGGACCGGGTAGCCTGCCTTCGGGGGTCTCCTGCAATGCCGGCGATTTTCAAATTGAGACACTGCCGAATTTTCGGTTTCAGCATTAAAGTCAATCTGGAACATCCAGTTCTGATGTGCTGTCATTTGACGTACATGGATAGGTGTTTTTCGGCTTATGCCGAAATTTCAGCGCGAACGACATGACCCTTGTCAAGGGTGAGGAATTGCCATTTTGGATACATGTGTATAGGCTTGGTATCGTTAGGCTGAAACCCGAATGAGTGCTGCAGTTGCACAAGCCTGATCGGATAGGGCAGCTGTACATGTCGAATATGTATTTCCAGTCTTCAGAGTCATCAACTCTCTAAAGCTGATGACCATCGCCCTGTCTGGCATGTCTGTTCCGATCATGGTGCTTGGCCCAGTCTCCATGAAGTTTCCGGTCGGTCAAGGAGATGCCTCTTTACCCTACGCCTTTTAACATGATCGGCTTTGGTGCTGGCAATGTACTGCTTGACAGAATAATGAACAGACAGGGGCTGTTGCCATTGTGATTTCCGCGAGTCATCTTGCTGGTGCAATCTGGCCGCTGATTTTACAGGGCTGGATTGATGCACAGGGATCGCGGAAATCCCTAAGGCAGCTGTGTCAGTATTGTGTGCACTGACCCATGCCCATATTATTTCTGGCCTGCCTCCGCAAGCCCGTGTTGACTGAATCACCGCCTCGAGCTTCTTATGTACGAGAAATTCAGCGTTGTGGAACCAGCCAAATCTGGATCCCGGAAAGAATTCCGGTCAGTCGTTGCCGGGTGGCTTGCGAGCAAAAACGAAACTCATTCTCTCATCCGAAACCAGTCCTCCTCGCTTGGTATCGGAAGCATGTATGTCAAGTCCGGAAAATATCTCGTCCAATTCTCCTGGCTCGACCGTATACTCGGGGTTGAATCCCGGATTGGTCATCAGAAATCGGCTGTTGAAGGTCTTGTAGAACAGCCATCCACCCGGACGAATCCAGCTCGGCAGAATCGGCAGCAGTTTTCGATTGAGATAGCGAACCACGACCAGTAAATCAAACTGGCCTTCACTGAACCGGTAGGTCTCAAGGTCACAGACCATGCAGGAGACATTGAGGCCATGATCCCGTGCGAACCTTGAACACCCTGAAAGAGCAGCCTCGGCGCCGTCACAGGCAATAACCCGATAACCAAGTTCGGCAAGGAACAGGGCAGTTCGACCGCGACCAGCCGCCATATCAAGAGCCAGGCCCTCATTATCCAGCAGATCAGCAAGCGCCATTAATTCGGGTTCCCCTTTGGGCTCGATCTTCCTTGACTGACCCTTCTGGTATTTGAGATTCCAGCGAGCAATGTCCGAATTGGCTGCCGATTGTGCAGTCATTTCACTCATCCATTTGAAGGGGCAGGCCCGGAATCAGGGATTGTGACGTTCACATACCGTTCGGAAAAGGTTGGACCTGAACCCAATCTCCGGCTTTCGCTCCATCTGAATCATCCGGAAGAATGATAAAGCAGTTTGCCTGACTCATGGAGCTCAATATCCCTGATCCTTGCTCTCCGGTTGATGAGACGATTGCTTCACCGGAAGCATCAACAGATATTATGCCCCGTTGATATTCCATCCTGCCAGGTCTTTTTTTCAGGTCTGAAACGGTTTTCATCGATAGTCGCGGCTCCAGAAATTCTGCTTCTCCAGCTAGTTTCGAAATGGCTGGCTTGACAAAAATCTGGAAAGTCACCATCACTGATACTGGATTGCCCGGCAACCCGAAAAACAGGGATTCACCCAATTTCCCGAAAGAGAGAGGACGTCCCGGCTTGACTGCAACTTTCCAGAATGCCACTTGACCGAGCCGGCCTAGTATGTCTCGAATATAATCCGCTTCGCCAACCGATGCTCCGGCTGTCGAGATAATGAGATCAGCCTCGTGCGTAGCCTCTGTTATGACCTTTGCAATCATATCCGGATCATCCCGGACCACCCCCAAATCGACAGGCTCCACACAGAGGCCATTCAGCATTGAAGATAATGTATATCGATTCGAGTCATAGACCTCGCCCAATGCAAGCGGCATCCCGACTGCCCGAAGTTCATCACCATTTGAAAAGTAGGCGACTCGCGGCTTCTGAACCACCCTGACCTGCGGCAGGCCCAGTGAAGCCAGCACTCCCAGTTGCGATGCTCCGATTCGGGTGCCTTTCCCGACCACAACATCGCCCGAGCGGATATCTTCGCCCGCATGTCTGACATTGGCTCCGGGCTTTTCTCCAGCACTGACCGTGACTTGACCGGAATCGACTTGCACGCGCTCTTGCATGACTACCGAATCGGTGCCTTCTGGCATGACTGCACCGGTCATAATCCGAACGCATTCATCGGCATTCACCTGGCCATGGTATGGTGAGCCAGCCAAGGCAGTTCCCGCAACCCGGAATTGCCTGTCACCGGAGACTGGCAGACCGGATCCGCAAAACGCGTAGCCATCCATTGCCGAATTGGTGTGATTCGGCACATCGACAGGACTGACAACATCATCCCCAACGACACGGCCCAGGGCCGACTTGAGTGCAACGGTCTCACACCCTTTTATTGGTTCGATGGCTTGCATAATGCGCGCCATGGCCTCGGCCACGGTAATTGAAACAGTATCGACATCACAGGAAAAGACGTCTGGCTTGTCGTTCATGGCGTCAATGGCCGGCACTGTTGCGGTTCCATTCTCCAGATTTGCCGCCTGCCTTGCGTATCAGCCTTACGCCGCTAATCTCCATACCACGGTCTGATGACTTGCACATGTCATACACTGTCAGCAGAGCAACCTGAACGGCAACCAAGGCCTCCATTTCTACCCCCGTCCTTTCAGTAGTTCGAGCGGTGCCCCGACAGTTGACGGATTGACGACTTTCATCCAGATCCAGCAAAATATCGACATTGGTCAACATTAGGGGATGGCACAGAGGAATCAATTCGGAAGTTTTCTTGGCGGCCATGATGCCTGCGATACGAGCTACAGCAAGCACATCGCCCTTTTTGGTTTTGGCGGATTTGATCAGTTCGAGTGTTTCGGCGGACATCTTTATCCAGCCTTCAGCAATCGCGATGCGTTCTGTCTCTTTCTTTCCTCCAACATCAACCATGTGAACTTCACCGTCTTTGGTCAAATGCGTCAAGTTTTTCTCGATCATTGCTTTTTCCGAAAAATCTTTGAGTCTGTCTACCTGAATCTCGAAGCAGCTGAGTCTGGCCTTTCCAGAATACTGAAAAAGACCCGCTGTGTCATTTTTACCGGCGGTTTTCGGTTTTGTCCAAGAAGGCCGAATTGGCAAGATTGTATCAGTAGTTGCAAGCATGGGGTAGTCGCGATTTGGAGCGTTGTTGATTGATCGCTATGTTGTCGTGACGAATCGTTCCAGTCTTTCACCATGCATGACAATTTCTGCGGAGTCTTTTATCGTTCCTGAAGGGCAATGCCGGGCTAAACGCCAAAGCCGGCTATTGCGAACTCGCCTTTATTCAATGCGATCGACCTCTCTGAATGCTTGAAACAGCCACTCGATAAACCGTATTTCATTCCGTCATGTTCGATAATGCATTGCTGCATGCGGGACCGCTCCGTATTTCAAGCGTTCATATCGCCATCAAGTGAACCCGGATTTACGGTTACACTTGGCATGTGCACTCTGCCACACCAGTTAACCGATCGCCAGAACCACTCCCTGGTCTTCTGGATTTTCCAATTCATGAATAGCAAGTGGTACATTGATTCGCTGGCAAACCCACAAACTTGCATGACCCGGCCTCTGCCAAAACAACCCCCCATTTACCGTCATGAAAATCCCTCTTTTTGAACGATCCAGAGAGGATCGGCCAATTCTGGCATTAGGACTGGTGCTAATCGGAGTACTCACTCTGGGCTTTCAGGATTCGCTAATCAAACTGATGTCCTCCGATTCGTCATTCTGGCAAATCCAGACATTGCGTTCCATAGGCAATATCATCTTCACGGTGATTCTTGCAGCGGTTGGCGGCGGACTTTCCCTCCTGATTCCCCAAAACTCGAAAGCTGTCTGCCTCCGGTCTTTTCTCTTGATTTGCACGATGTTTTGCTTCTTTGCCGGAGCACCTTTCCTGTCCCTGTCCCAAATGGGTGCGGGACTTTACACCTATCCACTGTTTGTGACCCTGCTTGCCGGCCCTTTGCTGGGCGAAAAAATCGGCATATGGCGCCTCGGTTCCCTGGGTGCTGGACTGTTGGGTGCATTGCTCGTCTTCGAGCCCTGGCATGATGACTTCTCGCCCGTCCAGATTCTTCCAATTGCGGCTGGCCTCTTCTATGCCGCAAACATCATTACCATCCGGCATGCCTGTCGGTACGAAAGCCCATTAACCCTGGCTTTTTTTGTCGCAGTCGGCTTTACCATCTCCGGGCTTGCCGGCATTGCATTGCTGAGCTTGTTTCCGCTTCCTCTATCGGTTCAAGCAGCCATGCCATTTGTTGCTATAGGATGGCCGGGGCTGACAGTCGGTATTTTGGCTCTGATAATTCTTGCATCAATCCTTAACCTCACCGGGAATATTTGCCTGGGACGGGCTTACCAAACCGCGGAAAGCAGCTGGCTGGCGCCAGTGGATTTCAGCTACCTGATTTTTGCCGCGCTCTGGAGCAAGATCATCTTCGGTGAGTGGCCCAGTGGACTTGATATAGTCGGGATGGCGTTGATTGCCGCAGCCGGAGCAATCACCGCATGGCGTGAAAATGTCAAGGGCATATCGGCGCCTAAAAGGGCAAAAGTTCGCTCCCGAAACTCACGGCCTCTCTGAAAGACCGGGCCCGTCTGTCAAACGGCCGCTGCTCGGCATCCGCTTGGTGGAAGATACATCTCTCTCACCAGCACTATTTAATTCCAGACATCGGTGCTCAAGTACCGCTCTCCTGTATCCGCCAGAATCGCCAGTAGGTTCCTGTCCCGATATTTTCCGGAACGAGCCAGTTCCAGCATTCCCCAGGTCGCTGCCCCACAGGAGATGCCAGCAAAGATCCCCTCCTGCTCCGCGAGGTCGCGGGTGGTCCCATAAGCCTGCCCAGTGGTGACCGGAATGATCCGATCAAACGATTTCATATCGAGCGTATCAGGTATAAAGCCGGGCGCAGTTCCCATGATCTTGTGCTTGCAGGCTATGCCCTGGCTGAGTATCGGTGAATCAGCCGGCTCCGTGGCCACGATTTCAAGATCAGGATTGCCGGGCCGCAAGTATCTGGACAAGCCGCTAATCGTCCCTCCGGTTCCAGTGGTCAGTATCACGGCCGCCAGATCAGAACCGAAATCCTTCTGGATCTCGCTGGCTGTCTGTTCGTGTGATTCAGGATTGGACGGGTTGTAGTGCTGCCCCACAAAAAAATAGCCCTTCTCCTTCTCAAGCCGCCTTGCTTCTTCAATGGCGCCCACCGTACCCTTCTCGGCAGGAGTGAGAATGACTTCTCCTCCGTAGATCTTGAGAATCAGCCTACGCTCCTCGCTCATGTCCTCGGACATCACGAATATGGATTGGTAGCCCTTGACCGCTGCTACCATAGCCAGGCCAATGCCGGTATTTCCGGAGGTGGGTTCGATAATCGTGTCTCCGGGCTTCAGGCGGCCATCGGCTTCGGCATCTTCAATCATGCGAAGTGCCGGGCGATCCTTGACCGATCCTCCGGGATTGAAGCGCTCCAGCTTGACCCATAGATTGGCACCGGTATCATGTCCGAGTTCGTTCAGTCTCACGACAGGAGTCTCGCCGATGCATTCAAGTATATTCTCGTATCTCATGCTGCGTTGTCTGATTCCGCATCAGCCACAAAATTACGCTTCCGCGATTCATGAGGCCTAAACGGTTTGGCTATAACTATGTGCCTGAAGTTTACGCTATCACTGCCGGTTTCAGGCTGCCGTAAAGCAGTCAATCAATTGGATCGCAACGCTTCCGGCTTTGCAAATACCCAACGATCAATGCATCACGCCTTTGACTTAACTCTTGAGTGGTATCGCCCCTGGCTTCCCGGGCAACCCCGTCATACAGCATTTTGGCCAAATCTTCCGTCAACTCGACCTCGCCAAGATCGTCCCACCATCTTCTGAAACTGTCTGCATACCGCTTGCAAAACTCATTGAGACCACCGGGACCAGCACCAAGATGAAACAGCATGTGTGGACCCATTGCCGCCCATCTGAGTCCGGGGCCTGCCCAGACCGCCTTGTCGACATCCTCAACCGAGGCTACCCCGTTTTCGACCAGGCTGATTGCCTCACGCCACAGCGCGGCCTGAAGCCTGTTGGCAACATGAGCGGGAACTTCCTTGTTGACTCGAATCGTGATCTTGCCAACTCGTTCATAGAACTGTTCAGCGATCTCCAGAACACCCTCTGCGGTTTTCGAATTGACCAGCAGTTCCACCAGAGGAATCAGGTGCGGTGGATTAAAGGGATGCCCGAGAAGAAACCGGGAAGGATTTTGCCATCCACGCTGCATCTCGCTCAGCATCAATCCTGAAGCTGAAGAGGCAACGACCGCGTCCTGCCCAAGGCGAGCTTCAATGTCCCTGAACAGGCTGAATTTCAGCTCAAGCCGTTCCGGCACGCACTCCTGAATAAACTGTGCATTTTCAACCGCCAGACCGGCGCTGGCATGGACATGCAAGGCATCAGGGCTGCCATGCTTGGTCATTCCAAGTGCTTCAAGGGTCGGCCAGCACGCCTCGACATAATCCTTCAAGCACCGTTCGCTCTCCGGTGCAGGATCATGGACATGGACGCGCAACCCGGCCGACAAGAATAACGCGGTCCAGCTTGAACCGATGACTCCGGTGCCCAATACCGCAACTTCCTCAATCTCAGACATATCTCCGAGCTCCGCTTGACCTACTCGAGATCCAGATTAAGCGGCGATGTGGCGGTCAATCCACCATCCAGCGCATAGCACTGGCCGGTTGCAAAGGATGCGGCATCCGAAGCAAGCCAGGTTGCCAGCTCCGCTATATCCGAGGGACTTCCGAATCTTCCAGCCGGATGTCTCGACAAAGCGTCCTGCCTTGCCCTTTCGGGATCTTTTGCAGCTGAGAATGCGGCATCGGCCATCTCAGTCATAATCCATCCGGGCGCGATGGCATTGCATCGAATTCCGGGACCATGATCAACGGCAATTGACCGCGTCAGGCCGTGCACAAATGCTTTCGATGCGTTATAAATCGCCAGACCGGGGTCGGCAGCCTTTCCTGATATCGATCCCATATTGATAATCACGCCCCCATCATGCATTAGCGGGATCAGCTCCCTGGAGCATGCGAACACTCCAAAAGCGTTAACTCCCATCAGCGTTTGCCAGTCTTGGTCGGTGGTTTCAAGAATGGTTTTTTCAATCTGCACGCCGGCGTTGTTCACCAGAATTGACAGCCTGCCGAATAACTGCTCTACCGTGCTTCGCAATCGCTGCACGTCTTCCATTCGCGAGACATCGGCTCTCAGCCAATGTGCTTCAACAGGATAGCCATCCGGCCTATTGCTTCGACCACAGCAAACAACCGAAGCACCTGCCCGTATGTATTGCTCGGCAATCGCCCGACCGATACCTCGACCGCCGCCGGTGATTACTGCGGATTTTCCAGCAAGGACCCCGCTTGACTGACAGTCTGGCATTGCTCAAAATCCAACCTGACCGGATCCTTTGAGTGCCAGCCGCTGGCGAGCCTCGTCAGGAGTCGCCACTTCAAGTCCCGATGACTCTATGCCAGACTTGATCCTCTGAACCTGCTGGGCATTGCTGACTGCCAGTTCGCCCCTGTCAATCCACAGGCTGTCTTCAAGACCAACCCTGAGGTTGCCGCCCATCTCATACGCCCTGGCCGCAAACGGCATCTGGTGCCGCCCCGCCGCCAGTACTGACCATTCATGATCATCGCCAAACAATTTGCCTGCGATTTGATGCATGTGCAGAAGGTTGTCAAAATCGGCGCCGACCCCGCCCAAAATGCCGAATATAAACTGTATGAACAGGGGCGGCTCGATCAGCTTGCGATCCACGAAATGTGCCAGATTATATAGATGTCCAAGATCGTAGGATTCAAGCTCGAAGCGCGTGCCATGCTGGTCACCAAGCTCCTTCAGTGCATATTCAATGGTCTTGAATGTATTCGGGAAGATGAAGTCCCGCGTCATTTCCAGAAACGGCTTTTCCCAGTCGTACTTCCACGACTCATGCTTCTCCGCCATCGGGAATATTCCGAAGTTGAGAGAACCCATGTTCAGGGATGCCATCTCCGGACTGGCTTTCAGGGCCGCCGCCAGGCGCTGCTCAATGGACATCCCGAGACCGCCTCCGGTTGACACATTCACTACCGCATCACACCGATTCCGAATGCCCGGCAGAAACTGCATGAACGTCTCCGGTCGATAGTCAGGCTGGCCATTATCGGGATTACGAGCGTGCAGATGAACAATCGAAGCGCCGGCCTGACAGGCCTCGACCGCAGCATCTTCGATCTGCTTCGGGGTGATCGGCAAGTACGGCGACATGCTTGGGGTGTGGATACCCCCAGTGACTGCACAGGTAATGATTACGGATTTTGGCACGGTTTTCTCTACATGGATAGTGACTCAGAAAAACTGATCGTCATCGGCTTTCATCAATCCGCTGCTCATAGGCGCATTTGCTGCACCTGAGCAGTCAACCCCCCATCAAGTATCCACAGCTGCCCTGTAGCATAGCCCGCCTCATCACTGGCCAGCCAAAATACCAGATTTGCAACATCCTCAGGGGTTCCATAGCAGCGAATCGGGTGAACTTCTCGCGCTGCCTCCCAGGATCGTTCACTGTCGCCCCCTTCGCCAAAGAAGCTCTTTAGCATGGGAGTATCAATAAAACCCGGACAGATGGCATTCACGCGAATATTTTCCGGCCCATGGTCACATGCCATGGCCCTGGTCAGGGCATGAACTGCTCCTTTGGTTGCACAGTAAGCTGCCAGTTTGGGGTCGGCAATGAACCCGTCATAGGAACCGAAATTGATGATGGAACCACCGGTTTTGCGCATCAAGGCAATTGCATGTTTCGAAGCCAGGAAAGTACCGGTCACGTTGATTGCAAAAATCCGGTTCCATTCATCCAGGGTTGTTTCCTCAATGGTTTTTTCGATTTCAATTCCGGCCGCATTGACCAGAATATCGAGCCGGTCATGATGGCTCTTGATGTGTTGAACCAGATCAATCGAGCTTTGCTCACAGGTCACATCGCATTCCAGGTACTTGACTTCGGGATGCGTTTGCCTGACAAGGTCTGCCGCATACACTCTGGCACCCTCCCTGACCAGTCGCTCACAAATCGCCCGGCCAATCCCGCCGCAGCCACCGGTGACGACGGCAATCCGGCCATGCAAGGGATGGTCCCTGTTTGCATTCATGTTGAACAGGCTCTCCTGTAGGCATCCAAAACCAGGCCATGGAAATGGTGCACCGCATGTTCACTCATGCCGCTTTGCTCCGGGTCGACAAGGTAGCGCCCTTGCTTGAAGCCGGGTGTGCGCATTCCTCTCTGTACGCTTTCCACCAAACCGATATCTTCGGGTTGCAGGACCTCGTCAATAAAACGGATCGCCTCGAGCTCTGCCTCAATAGGCTGCTCGGTTTCGTAAAAGAAATCGAATTCTTCATGGGTCTGTTCCGGGCCCGCCGGGATGAATTTCCAGACCATGAAGTTCCCTCTTCCGGGATAACGCAACAGTGCCGTGTTTGGCCACAAGTACCAGACCGCATGATCGGTGACCGTTGCATTGGCTACATCGTAAGCCTGATTGCCAGACATGCCGGCCCTGGCCATGTGACTGGAATAAATTTCGTGAGTGCGGACCTTGTAGCTATCCATGTCCACCAGAGTACAGAAGTCCTTGTGCGCGACCGGACAGTGATAGCATTCCAGAAAATTGTCAACGACTGTCTTCCAGTTTGCCTGGATAGTGTAGGTCAGGCGATGGGCGAACTTGAGATCGGCAATGTCCGGCGCGTAAGAGCGAATCTCCTTCCGCAGATTTCCGGATAGCACAGACAGCGAGTCAGCTTCAGGATCCAGATTGACGAATACCAGGTCGCAAAATACCTCGATTCGGACAGCATCAAGACAAACGTCTTCCGGGTCAAAATTACTGATGTACTCGGAACGGCGCGCGGCTTGCAGGGTTCCATCGAGTCGATAGCTCCACGCGTGGTAGGGACAGACAATCAAGTTCCGGTTTCCCTCGCCTTCCAGCAACTCGTGCCCGCGATGCTTGCAGACATTGTAAAATGCCCTTAATTGGCCATGATGATCGCGAACAGCAAAGATGCCCTGTCCCTGGATTTGGGCTGTAATGTAGCTTCCGGTCTGCCTGAGTTTTTCAGCATGACAGAAAAACTGCCAGCTACGGTGAAAAATCTGGCTTCTCTCGATATCCAGAAATTTTGCATCGCTGTAGCAGTTCGCATTGAGGGACCATGATCTGAGCGGGTCGGATACATAACCGCTGCTGATTCGATCAAATTCATCTTGATCCATGCCGATTACCCCTGTCTATTCAATGTCCCTGTTGAATTCAGGCCAACTGAAAAACCGAACAATACGCCCAGAAAAACGGGACAAGCACTTTACCGTAATTCTCAAATTCACTTCCATGGCATTGAAGCTAGATGGTGTCCCGAAAAAGCAATTCGGAGCGATTAGACAAAGGAAGAGGTCCTGGATTGCATTGAAGTTTTTGCAGCGACATGTGTTCTGATCGTTTGCGTCTTTATTGGTCTTGCTTGCTACGGAGGCCTATTTGGGAACTTTACGGGGCCAATCGCTCAATGGACCAGCCTTCGGCCTGTCTGGTATACAGGAACCGGTCATGCAATCGATCTGCGCCCCCCTGCCAGAACTCGAGCGTATCGGGACAGACCCGAAACCCGCCCCAGAAATCCGGCAATGGAATCTCCCCTCCGGCAAACTTCTGCTTCATCCGCGCAAACTGCGTCAGCAGCATCTGCCTGGATCCAATCCGAGTGCTTTGCCCGGAAGCCCAGGCTGCGAGCCGGCTATCTTCGGGCCGCGAAATAAAGTACTGTGCTGATTCCCTGTGGGTTATTTTCTCGGCTTCTCCGGTAATCCTGACCTGGCGATCCAGCATGTGCCACGGAAAATGCAGGGCAACTTTGGAGTTGCCGGAAATCTCGCTGGCTTTCTGGCTTCCATAGTTGGTAAAGAACACAAAACCCCTCTGATCAAATGACTTCAAGAGGACCATGCGCTGACTGGGCCGCCGGCCTTGGCCAACCGTTGCCAGGGTCATTGCATTAGGATCGCTGATCTTCGCTTCAACAGCCTGGTTAAGCCATGATTCGAACTGGCGAAACGGATCACCATCAAGATCCTTGCGCCGCAAACCGCCCTTGACAAAGTCTCTTCTGAATGATTCAAGATCCATGCACAACACCGCCTGCTACTCTTTGCTCAGGCAACCAAATGCCGAAGCGATAGAATGTGTCATTTTTATCTTGTTTGCAATACCTGTATCAGCTTTCCTGTCCGCTAATTTCCGTCGCTGTGACTCGAAACCAGTCCTTGCCTGCATGCCGAAATTGCCTGTCTAGCTCTACGCTGTCCGTCATTTACGCCTCCCTCGGAGTCTCCGGCAATTCGCGCCTGGCCTGATTTTGCAAGGGCGGCCGCCTATGGCCGAGGCATTTCAACCCCGGCTCAAAATCGGCATTTTTCCATTTGGCATCTCCTAAATGCTTGATTGAACGGTGTCATGCCAGCACCAGCCATGCGCAAGCCACTCTGGCATCGAAGCCAAAAAGTCCAGTACAACTGCAGAACCTGGTTTTCACATTCCCGTATGGAATCCACATCAAGGGCATTTCCGGCCAATGAATCCGAATTTACCCCAAAACCCGCCGATAGGCGGACCTGCCCGTCTCGGTCTTTCCGATAAGTCGCCGCTAGATTCCTAAATACCTTGTTTTCAATTCGGGATTAGCCTGAAGAGTACCGGGAGGCCCGTCCCAGACCACTCTGCCTTTTTCGATGATGTAATGATGGTCGGCAATCCGGTTTAGCTCTTCGATGTTCTTGTCGATTAGCAAAATGGTCATGCCGGATTCCTTGAGTCTGTTCAGGCATTGCCATATTTCCTGTCTGACCAGAGGTGCCAGCCCCTCCGTTGCTTCGTCGAGAATAAGGACTAGCGGATTGAGCATTAGGGCACGGCCAATTGCCAGCATTTGTTGCTCCCCTCCGGACAGCTGGTCGCCCGTATTGTTCAGTCGAGCCTGTAGTTCCGGAAAAAATTCGACGACCCGGTTCAGTGTCCATGGAGACTTGCTTGCCGCATAATTGCTGGACGCAACAGATAGATTCTCCCGTACACTCAGGTTGGGAAAGATCTGTCGTCCTTCGGGTACCAGCCCAATTCCTCTTTGCGCCACCTGATAAGGGGGCTTGCCGTCAATTCGGGAATCAAGAAAGGTGATTTCACCGGAACGACAAGGGGTAATGCCCATTATCGAACTGACTGTGGTGGTTTTGCCCATGCCGTTGCGGCCAATCAGTGTCGTGACTTTTCCCTGCTCTATGTGCATGCTCATGCCGAAGAGTGCCTGTATTGAACCATAAAAGGTTTCTACTCCTTTCAGGTCAAGCATGCTCTTCACCCAGATAGGCACGCTGTACTTCGGGATTGGCACGGATGTTCTTTACGGTGCCGGTGGCAATGACGCTGCCGTGAACCAGCACGGACAAGGTATCGGCCAGCGAAAAAACCGCATCCATGTCATGCTCGATCAGCAGGATGGTTGTCTGCTCTCGGAGCTTGGCCAGAAACCGGATCATCCGTGAACTTTCCTCCAGTCCCATTCCGGCCATTGGCTCATCCAGCAGCAGCAAGCGGGGCTTCATGGCCAGAGCCATGGAGATTTCCAGCTGACGCTGCTCCCCATGGGATATTTCAGCGGCGAGATGCCGAGCACGGTCTGCCAAGCCGACTTGCTGCAGGTAACCCATGCTCTTTTCAAGCATTTCGGAGTCCTTGTGTACTGGTCGCCAGAACCGGTAGGAGTGGCCGTCGGCTCCCTGAACTGCCAGCATGACATTTTCAAGCACAGTCATCGGCATAAATACGCTGGTCACCTGGAAGGACCGTGCCAGCCCCAGCTGGGCCCGGCGAGACGAGGATAAAGAGGTGATATCGTGACCGTTGAATTCGATCTGACCCGCATCTGGCTTGAGTGCGCCGGAGATTTGGGCGATCAGGGTGGTTTTGCCCGCTCCGTTGGGACCGATGATGGCATGGATAATTCCGGGCAGGATATCCAGCTCAACATGGTCGGTTGCAACAATGCCGCCAAAGCTCTTGCAGAGTCCGTTGGTACGCAACAGCGGTCTTGTCATCGGTCGGATTGCCGTGTCCTCGAATCCAGTTTCGACAACATGCCATGGATGCCGCCCTTGCCGAAAAGCACCAGCAGGACCAGCAGCAGCCCGAATGGCAGATGCCAGTATTCTAGCCATGACGGATTCAGGAATTTCATGAACTCCGGCAGATATTGTTCCAGAATTACGAAGGCGCCGGTTCCAACCAGTGGCCCGAACAGGAAACCCGAGCCACCCATGACTACCATGAATATCAGTTCGCCGGAACGAATCCAGCTCATCATTTCCGGGCTGATGAATCCAGTGAAATTGCCGAGCAGCATGCCGGCAAGACCGCATGTGACCCCTGAAATCACGTAGCAGGTCAAGCGATATCGATACGTATCGAAACCCAGTGACTGCATGCGCTGTTCATTATGTTTAGCGCCCGCAATAACGCGCCCAAATCGGGCCCGAACCAGCCGGTGCACCAAAAACAGGGTTAACAGCAAGGTTGCAAATATCCAGTAATAGAGGGCAACAGGGCCCTGCATGGTGAGAAAGTCCGGAAATTCGCTTCTGAGGTAAATGACCAGGCCATCATCCCCGCCATACTCTTCAAGACTGACGAAGGCAAAGTAAACCATCTGGCTGAAGGCCAGAGTGATCATGATGAAATACACGCCCCTAGTGCGGAGACTTACCGCTCCCGCAAGGAGCGCAAAGACTGCACTCACAACGATAGTCAACCCGAGATGAAACCAGCCGTTGTAGAGATCGTAGTAGGCAGGGATTCCGACGCAATAGGCCCCAATGCCGATAAAGGCAGCATGCCCAAGACTGACCATGCCTCCATACCCCATAATCAGATTAAGGCTGGTGGCTGCGATTGCCAGTATCAGTCCCCGACTCAACAGATCCAGAAGAAACGGTTGGTCGGTCCACTGAAAAATCCATGGAGCGACCGCAAGCAGCACCAGCAGTACACAGTAGCACCGTCCGGAAATGGATGACGGGAACCATGCCGTCATGCCCGGATTCCGGCAGGAGGGAACAGTCCCTGTGGCCTGAATGCCAGTACCACCGCCATGAGAATATAAACCAGCATCGCGGACAGTGCCGGTGCTGCTGTTTCAGCATAATCAAGCGACATGAATATTTTCAGCAGATCATCCAGGTAGGATCTTCCCAGAGTGTCGATCAGCCCGATCAGGATGGACGCATGGAAGGCACCCTTGATGGAGCCGATGCCTCCCACAATCACGACTACAAAGGCAATGATGATGATATCGTTACCCATGCCTATGCTGGCCTCGGTAATCGGGGCGATCAGCATGCCGGCAAATCCCGACATGGTGGCACCGATTGCAAATACGATCAGAAACAGCTTGTGGATATTCACGCCAAGAGCCTCCGCCATGGTTCGATTGGAAGCCCCGGCCCGTATCATCATTCCAAGACGGCTGCGGGTAACGAGTACGCTGAGAATGGCTGCGACAAGCAGACCGCCGGAAATGATAACCAGCCGGTAGGTTGGCAATACCAGAGATCCCAGTGTAACCTGACCGTCGAGAATTGCCGGCAGGGGAATGGCCATCCCGGAGGGGCCCCAGACAATATGCACTATCGCATCGAAAATCAGAATCAGTCCGAACGTTGCCAGAACATGGTCCAGATGATCAGCGCGATAAAGACGTCTGGCAATAACCCGTTCAATCAGCGCACCCACTATAAACATGCCGACAAGGGCAACCAGAACGGCCACCAGAAAAGAGCCTCCGCGAGCCACAATGGATCCACAGAAATAGGCTCCAATCATGTAAAACGACCCATGGGATAGATTGATGAAGTCCATGATCCCGAAAATAAGGGTCAATCCGGATGCCAGCAGGAACAACAACAGCCCCAACTGCAATCCGTTCATCAATTGGGTCAGGAGCAGGCTCCAGTCCATGGGGTCATGGCAATCTAGCCAAATCGTTCGAATGCCGAATTACATCTGGCATTCGGCAGCATAGGGGTCTTGGTGATTTTCGAATACGGTATCCACGATCCGGGTAGTCCAGCGCCCGGCTTCATCCTCCACCACCTCTCGAAGATAGAAATTCTGGATCGGCATGTGGTTATTGCCGTAGAGGTATGGCCCACGAACCGACTCGAAATTCGCCGCTTTCAAGGCTGCTCGAATTCCATCCTTGTCATCCAGATTCCCGCCCACAGCTTCTACTGCACTGTGAATCAGCATGATGGCATCATAAGACTGAGCACCGTAAAACGAAGGATATTTGCCGTGCTTATCGAGATAGGCGGAGACGAACCTGCGGTTCCCCGGAGTATCCAAATCCGGCGACCAGAACATGGTCATCTTTGATCCGAGAACCCCCGACATCCCGGCATCCTGAAAACGGGGCAGGTTGATTGAATCGACTGTGAACACCGAATACAACGGGAGCACATCCTGCAAGCCGGCCTGCTGGTACTGCCGGATAAAAGCCCCGCCGGCCTTGCCCGGATAGAACACGAAAAGTCCTTCAGCGCCCGATGCTTTCGCCTTGGCCAGTTCTGCCGAAAAATCCAGCTGGGCATCAGCTCCCCACTTGGTTAAATCCCTGCCGACCACCTCACCCTGGAATGTCGACTCCGTTCCAGACAGCATATCCTTGCCAGCGGCATAGTTGGGAACCATGATGTACAGTGATTCAATGCCCTGCTGGGTCAGATATGCTCCCATGGCCATGGGGGTTTGATCATTCTGCCAGGATGTCGAGAAAAAATTCTCATGGCAAAGGACTCCGGCCATCTTTGAAGGTCCGGCATTGGCGCTGATCAGGAACTTGCCCGAATCCAGTGCCGACTGGCGCGAGGCCAGCAGTACATGGGACCAGATAAATCCGGTCACAAAGTGGACATCATCCTGCTTGACCAGCTTGTCGGTCTTTTGCTTGCCGATATCGGGCTTGAAACCATCATCCTCGATGATCAGTTCCACATCCAGACCTCCCATCTTGTTTCCGATATGCTCCAGTGCCAGCTCGACCGAATTTTTCATGTCGGCGCCAATCACGCCCGCCGGTGTCGTCAATGTGGTCACGAATCCAATTCGCACAGAGTCCGCAGCCACCAATCCAGCCGGTAAAGCAGTGAACAGGATCGGCAAAATGACCCGGATCATGTAATGTTTCATGCTCATGATCTTATTCCTCATGTCGGTATTCTGTATTAAATTACACCCGTCAAAAATGCAGCGGCGGCAACCTCGGCTATATTATCTGTAATCACTACCTTGTTCAACTGCTGCGCTGTTCAGGGGATTTGTTTTGGCAATGACGCCATGACCTGTTGAGCTGGGCTTTGGACTCATCCATGCATTGTATTGAAAGAAGCAGGAATGGGTCTTCGATTTTCCAAATCCGAAAATGTAGTTTCTATCCGGAAAGTCATTGAGGCAAGCGGGAGTCGGTCGATAAGCCGGGTTCTGTCTTGGGCAGCCATTCATCTGGAATACCTGTCACCAGATATTTCAAGCAACCTACCCGGATCCGATGCGGGCCACATCTTCAGGATCCCTATTTGGTCTTGCTCCAGGTGGGGTTTACCCTGCCACTTCTGTTGCCAAAAGCGCGGTGCGCCCTTACCGCACCATTTCACCCTTACCTCCGAGAAATCCGAAGGCGGTATATTTTCTGTTGCACTAGCCGTCGATTCACATCGCCCAGGCGTTACCTGGCACCCTGCCCTGTGGAGCCCGGACTTTCCTCAATACCCTATTGGATACTGCGACTGCCTGGCCGACTCCCAAGCTCAATGCTACCACCGAAGTGCCGGATAATACAATGATTTTCTGCCTCATCCAATTGACAGATGCTGTACGTTCTCGAGAGATCGGGAATTCTGCCATTTCCATCATTTTTTGATCCGGGCATACACTGTCAATTGACAACCCATCCACAACGCTCGAGGTCAATTGCGCTTCAGGCCTCTCAATTCGAGAAACCTGGCAATGCCGAAGGGGTTGCCACTTCAAATTTGCTCGCCCTTTGCCCTTGCCTGAAATCCAGTGACCAGTTTCTGGCAAAATCAGTTCTTCTTTTGCTCAATCATCCTCCTGTACAGCCGCTTTCGATTGACTGAGAATGTTTCGGAAACTATGCGGCTGGCCTCGCTTGCGGGAAGCGATGAACCCAAGCGTTCAAGGAGTTCGCAAGCTCTTTGCCATTCGAGATCGACGTCAGGGTTGCCGCCCACCACCAGGACAAATTCTCCTTTTCTCTGGTTCTCGTCTGAATGTGTGAAATGCAGTGCTTCATCAAGACTCCCAAGAAAAAACGTCTCGTGAATCTTGGTGATTTCGCGACCAATCATGACCGGCCTGTCCCAACCCAGTACATTGGCCATGTCTTTCAAGCATTCCTCTATCCGGTGGCTGGATTCATAGAAAACCAGAGTGCGGGATTCATTCCTCAATGCGCGAAGTGCATTCTGACGCCGCTTTGCCTGAGATGGCAGAAATCCCTCAAAGCAAAAGCGATGGCAGGGTACGCCGGAAACGCTCAAGGCTGCAATCGCCGCATTCGGACCGGGAACCGGAGATACTCTCAGTCCCTGCCTGTGGACTTCCCGAACCAGCGAGAATCCGGGATCACTGATCAACGGTGTTCCCGCATCACTAACCAGCGCAATGTCCTGTCCATCCCATAATCGCTGCACTACCCAGCCTAGCAGCTTGTTTTCGTTATGGTCATGGAATGATCGAGCGCGGGCGCTTATCCCGTATGCCTGAAGCAATCGGGCAGTCCGCCGAGTGTCCTCGCACAATACCAAGTCAGCTTCGGATATGACTGATCGCGCCCGCTCGCTCAAGTCGGACAAGTTACCGATCGGGGTGGCAACCACATACAGTATGCCTGAACTATCCATGGCTAGACAGGAGGCGCCTCTCGAAAAACCAGCAAAAGCAACGGCATTACTTCAAGGAAAAATGACTGCGAAAGACTTTCAAGTCCTGTTCGGTATCAATGCCGGTCGGGGGCAAGTCATCCGCCTGTACACACTTGATCTTCCCTCCATGCCACAGCACCCTTAACTGTTCAAGTTGTTCCAGCTCCTCCAGCGGACAAGGATTCATCTTTGCATAATCCCGAATGAACCCGGCCCGATAGCCATAGATTCCAATATGCCGTTTTGCACAGGCCAGATTCAGTCCACTTCGATTGCGGTCAAACGGAATCGGCGCCCTTGAGAAATACAGCGCCTCACCCGCAGCATTCACAACCGCCTTGACCACCGAGGACTCGATCATTTCTGATTCTGACTGGATCGGCGTGACGGCTGTCGACATGACCCAAAGACCCGACTCGGGCAGAACATGGGCAACCTGATTGACGAGAGATGGAGGTATGCCAGGCTCATCGCCCTGCACATTGACAATCACCTCATGATCGTCAAGGCCCAAGATTCCGGCTGCTTCAGCAACCCGTTCACTCCCTGAGCGATGTCGATGCGAAGTCATCACCGAAATGGCTTCGGACTGGTTTGCTATTTCGGCAATCCTTTCATCATCGGTCGCCACGATAACACTGCTCGCATCACTCTGTTGACACTGCTCAATTACGCGCTGGATCATCGGCTTGCCCGCAATATCCGTCAGAGCCTTGCCGGGAAGGCGGGTCGAGGCATAACGAGACGGAATAATGATGTGAAAAGGATTGTCCATGCGAATGAATTGTTTTCGGCTATTCAGGTCAGCTTGTCCAGACGGATTTCTATCTCGCGAAAGAAGTCATCATGCACCACGGCCTCGGCCTCGGCCACGAGCAAATGCCCGGTGTGCGGAAGGTCATGGCACTTGACTGCATCCTTCTCACTCATCAGGACAGGCAGGTCATCATCAAACATCAAATCCCCGGCAGAATAAAAATGATGGTCAGCAAAACGATGCCGAACGATATCAAGTCCCAAGCCTTCGAGCTGCATGAAAAACCGCTCTGGGTTCCCCAGCGCAGCCACCGCATGCACAGGCCCATTCTTCAAATCGGCAATATCGACAGTCCTGCGGTCCGACAAGTTTCGAATGGCCCGTATTTGCATGTCCATTGTATGGCCATCTCCTTCATGCTTGTACCCGTAGTTGCCGTTTCTGACCTTGATGTCTGCACGCTTTAGCCCTCCAATGGGTTCCCGCAAGGGGCCGGCCGGCAGACACCATCCGTTGCCAAACCCGAACTCCGAATCAATAACCGCGATATTCAAATCCCGATAGAGGGCAAGATGCTGCAATCCGTCATCGCTGACAACAACGTCGCAATTGCATTTCTCAATCAGCACCTTTGCATCCTGTGCTCGATCAGGGCCAGCTACAACCGGCAGATCGGCAGTCAACCGAACCAGCAGTGCCTCGTCCCCGACTTCCAGCACTGGCGTATCCGGTTTTACCACTCTTGGCCAGCGGGTGGATTGTCCTTTATAGCCCCGGGTAATGACACCGGGTCGATAGCCCCGGGCTTTGAGCTGCCTTGCGATCGCAATCACCAGGGGAGTCTTGCCGCTTCCGCCTGCCGTGATCGCTCCAACCACAATCACTGGAACCGAAACTCTGGCGGTTCTTTTCAGGCCGGTACGGTACATCCAGACCTTGATGCCATGCAGGAGAATATACAGCCATGACAGGGGCAGCAGCGCATAGTTGATCCACCCCGGCGTACTCCACCCGGCCTGCAGCTTATTCCTCATCCGAATGCTTGAGGAACTGGCTATTGACCAGTTCGGTGTAGAGTCCCTTGGCCTTGATCAGCTGTTCATGGGTGCCCTGTTCGACAATCTGTCCCCGATTGATCACCAAGATGCGATCGGCATTCTGGACAGTGCTTAACCGATGCGCAATAACCAAAGTAGTGCGATCCGAGATCAGGCGCTCAATTGCCTTGTGGATGAAGAGCTCGGAATTGGAATCCAGCGACGAGGTGGCTTCGTCCATCACCAGTATCCTGGAATCCTTGTAGAGTGCGCGTGCGATTGCAACCCGCTGTCGCTGTCCGCCTGAAAGCCTTAAGCCTGATTCACCCAGCAAGGTGTCCTGCCCATCCTTGAGATCCTTCACAAAGTCGGTGATATGAGCCGCATCACAGATCTCCTCCAGTCTCTGCAGGTCAATCGGACCTTTTCGGCCATAGGTGATGTTGTTCCTCAGCGTATCGTCAAATAACAGGATATCCTGGCTAACCAAGGATACATTGGCACGAAGCGACTTGATGGTCAAATTGCTGATGGGTATTCCGTCAATCGTGATTTGCCCTTCTGCTGGCGTGTAAAGACGCAGCAGCATTGATGCCAATGTCGACTTTCCTGCCCCTGAAGGACCAACCAGCGCTACGGTTGCCCCTGCAGGAATTTCGAAACTGATATCGCGAGCAACTTCGGCAGAATCCGAACTGTACCGAAACGATATGGAATCAAACGACACCTTGCCGACCACATCTTCAAGGACTCGGGTTCCGGTGTCTGGCTCACGTTCCAGATCTATCATGCGGAAGATCGAAGTGGCGGCGGCCAATCCGGCCTGGATCACCTCGTTAATCTTCAGCAGGTTCTTGACCGGGGCAACTACCATGGTCATGGCCACCAGGTAGGAAGTGAAAACGCCGGGCTGGACTTCAAACTTGAGGGCAAGCCAGATTACTGCCGCCACGCCAACACCCATGATCAGGACGATAGTGGGAACACTCAAGGCCACAATCACCACGCGTTTCATGATTTGCTGCCGATTATGGTTGTTGGCATTGAAGAACACGTTCTTCTCATGGTCATACGCATCAAACAGCTTGACCACCCGATGGCTTTGAAAGACCTGCTTGGCGATGTGCGAAATATCACCGACACTTTCCTGAACACGCATACTGATGCGCCGAATTCTCCCGCCGGTGCGGGTAAAGATGAAAATGGAGACCGGCACAATGACCATGAAGATCAAGGACAGCTGCCAACTCAGATAGAACATCAATCCGAGCAGAAACATCACCTTGACGAAATCCCTGAAAACGATCCTGAGCGCGTCACCACTCGCATTCGCCACCTGCTCCACATCAAACGTCAAACGGGATACCAGTGAACCGCTCGGTTCACGATCATAAAATTCGGCCGGAGCATACATCAGGTTCTCAAACATGATCTGACGCAAATCCTGGATGACCTTGCGCGATACCCAGCTCATGCAGTAGGTGTCGATAAAATCTCCGAAAGCCCGCCCGAAGGCTATCAGCAGTAATACGATGGGTATGATTCGGATAAAATCGGCATCGCGCCCGACAAAGCCATCATCCATCAGAGGCTGAAGGATCCAGGCAAACCCAGTATCGGCTGCGGCCGCCATAATCATTCCGGCCATTGCAATCAGAAACACCCACTTGTACGGCAGCATGTGCTTGGTCAAACGCCAATACAGTGCTTTGTTACTGGGTGCTTGCATGGTTTGCATCGGGGATTTCGGAAAAGAAGCTGGAATATCGGCAAGCTTCTTCAGTTCAGAATCAAGGCAGGTCGTCTTTCGCCACTCGGCGGATAACTGAAATGTTCGCGATAGCACTTGCTGAAATGATTTGAAGAATTAAACCCGCAGGACATGGCAATTTCAGATACCAGCATATTGGTCTGCTGCAAGAGATGGCGGGCCTGAATCAGTCTGAGTCGCTTGTAGTATTCAATCGGACTGCAGTTGAGGTACTTGCGAAACAGCCGTTCAAGCTGGCGCCTCGAGACGCCGATATGACCTGCGATTTCCTCAAGCTCCAGCAATTCCTCCTTGTTGGCCTCCATGTAGACCACGGCTTCGGCTAGCTTGGGCTGGCTACCGCCAAGCAAAATCCGCAGCGACGAGGGCTGTCGGTCGTTCTGGTCACGCACTCTCTCAAGCATGAACTCTTCGGCAACCTCGTTGGCCAAAACGGTTCCGTGATGTCGGGCTATAAGATATATCATCAAGTCCATCGAAGCAATGCCGCCTGCGCAGGTATAGCGATTGCGGTCGACCTTGAACAGCACAGGACTAACGATCAAGTCGGGAAACTTTTCCATCAGACTCGCCATATTCTCCCAGTGGATGGTGCATCGATAACCTCTCAGCAGGCCAGCTTCAGCCAAGATGTAGGAACCTGTACACAATGCGCCAATATTGACGTGTTTCTTGGCCTGCATGCGCAACCAGTCACGAACCGGCTTGCTGACGCAGTCCTCAATCTGGAGTCCACCGCATACAAATACGCCATCGAGCCGACCGCAGCGCTTGAGTTTGGCGACATTGAACTGAATTCCGCAACTGGAGGTCACGGGATGTTTGCCCTCGCCAAGCAATACCCATTCATAGAGTTCATCGTTTAACAACCGGTTGGCCATGCGCAGTGGGTCCAGAGCCGCCGCAAAGGGCGTCAGCGAAAACCCGGGAAGGAGCAGGAAACCATAGCGAGTGGTTCGATTACGTGATTCTGGAACCTGCATTGGCAAACATGTTTAGAGCTTAGGCGGATTATCGCTATACTTCACGCATGACGCAATTCATTCTGAGCAAGTCGTAATAAAACACGAAAAGTTTTCGACATATTTCTATTATCCGTTATTTGGACTCAGTTCAGAACCTTGTATTTTCATTCCTTTTCATTCGACATGCAGAAATCCACAAGAAAACGCAGCGGTCGCCGGAGTCGTCCCCAAACGCATAATCCCGAGCCCGCTGGCATTGCCTATCTCAATCGTCAGATCCCCGATACGCAGTTGTTGAATGCCGAGGGTCTTGAGCTGATTGAGCATAATGCCGACACGATTCTTGAGGAAATCGGCATTGATTTCAGGTATGAGCCGGCAAAAAAACTGTTCAGGGCGGCTGGTGCAGAAATTGATGGTGACCGAATCCGTTTTCCGCGAGGGATGTGTCGGGGCATTATTCAGGAGAGTGCACCCCGTGAATTCGAGCAGAAAGCCCGTAATCCAAAACGCAATGTAACGATTGGCGGCAATTCCACGGTGTTTGCACCGGTATATGGACCGCCATTTGTCAGGGACCTTGATCAAGGCCGGCGCTATGCGACGATTGAGGATTTCCGCAATTTCGTAAAACTGGCTTACCTGCTGCCCTCGCTCCACCATTCGGGGGGTACGGTTTGCGAGCCCACAGACGTGCCGGTCAACAAGAGGCATTTCGACATGGTTTACAGCCATATTAAATACAGCGACAAGCCCTTCATGGGTTCAGTCACCCACCCTGAACGGGCCGAAGACTCGGTCGAGATGTGCAAAATCCTGTTTGGCGCGGACTATGTTGATCAGAATACGGTATTGGTGAATCTCATCAATGCCAATTCTCCGATGACTTTTGATGAGACCATGCTGGGCGCATCGGAAGTCTACGCAAGAAACAATCAGGCCAGTATTGTCTCGCCGTTTATCCTGTCGGGTGCCATGTCGCCGGTCACCGTGGCTGGAACCATGGCGCAAATTCTGGCCGAGGCACTGGCGGGAATCGCATTTACCCAGCTTGTTCGACCGGGATCGCCGGTTATCTTCGGGACCTTTTCAAGCTCGATTTCCATGCAATCCGGGGCACCCACATTCGGTACGCCTGAACCGGCACTGGTGATTTACGGCTGCGCTGAACTTGCGCGGCGTCTCGGGGTGCCTTTTCGAAGTGGCGGGTCGTTGTGCGGTTCAAAGATCACGGATGCACAGGCTGCCTATGAAAGTTCAAGCACCTTGTTGCCGACAATGCTGGCGGGAGTCAATTTTGTCCTGCATGCTGCCGGCTGGTTAGAGGGCGGTCTTGTTTCAGGTTATGAAAAGTTGATCATGGATGCCGATCAGCTGGGCATGATGGGGGTATTTGCAGGCGGCTATGACCTCACGGAAAACGGCCAGGCATTGCGAGCGATTCGAGAAGTGGGGCCGGGATCGCATTATCTGGGCTGTGAACATACTCAGGATAATTTCAAGACTGCGTTCTATCGATCTTCAATTGCCGATAACAACAGTTTTGAGCAGTGGGAGCTTGAAGGCAGTCTGGATGCGACAGCCAGGGCGAATGCGATCTGGAAACGGATGCTGAACGAATACGAGGCGCCGCCAATAGATCCGGCGATTGATGAGGCATTGCTGGAATTTATCGAAACTCGAAAGAGTTCGTTTCTGGATGCCAATTATTGATCCCCGACATCCGAAACAAGGCGTGCATCAATTCAGTCAAGCCTGAGAATATGGGCTTCACAGCTTTCCCATAATCATTTGTCTTGCCGCAACAGCCGAAGAAAAACCAATCGTGCAGTCACTGGTCTGGCAGCACGGGGAATAAGGGGCGGGAGATCCATATCCGGCAATTATCAGAGAAATTGGCAGACCTTGGATTTCAGGGGCGCTTTCTCCGTCTTCTCCGCCCATCACTTCCTGATTGACCGGTTATCGGCGCATCATCGGCTTGCGGCAATTTGACCTGTTGGGCGAGTTTCTCGAATCTATCTGATTGATGGGGTATGCCCAGTGCTTCTACAAAATACTCCTGGAATTTATCCTCGACTGCAGTCTCAATTTTCTGAATCTGTTTTACAGTGTGCTCGATTTCCTCCCTTGCATCGGTATCCAGTAGAGCAATGCTGGCTCCCTTTCCGGCTGCATTGCCTGCCGAAGTGACCTGAGATAATTCGCAGTCGGGAATCATTCCCAGGACCATGGCATATTTCACGTCAATATGGGCGCCAAAGGCTCCGGCCAACCGGATGCGATCGACCTGATCTACACCCATCTTGTCCATCAGCAATCTGGCCCCGGCATACAGAGCCGCCTTGGCTAGCTGTATGGCCCGGACATCGTTTTGCGTGATCAGGATTCTCACCGTATCCCTCTCGAAGAGCACATAGCTCCAGGTTTTGCCGTCTTGAACAATCCGATCTGACCGCTTTGCCAGTTCACCGTTGATCATTCCGTTCTTCAGGATAATTCCACATAAAAACATCTCGGCGATAACTTCGATAATGCCTGAGCCGCAAATTCCGGTAATGCCGGTATTGCCGAACTTGTCGAAGAACCCTGCATGATCGGACCAGAGATCACATCCGATCACCTGAAACCTTGGTGCAAGCGTCTCGGCATTAATGCGCACCCGTTCGATGGCACCGGGTGCTGCGCGCTGCCCACTGCTGATCTGTGCTCCTTCAAATGCCGGACCGGTCGGGCTTGATGCAGCCAGCATCCGTGAGCGGTTGCCCAGTACGATCTCGGCATTGGTCCCGACATCCACCAACAGGGTTAATTCGTCCTGCTGGTAAGGGGCTTCCGACAGGGTTGCTGCCGCAGCATCGGCTCCCACATGTCCTGCGATGCACGGCAATACGTAGGTGCGGGCACCCGGGTGCAGCTGGATGTCAATGTCGGATGCCTTGATACTGACCGACCGATCAGTCGCAAGAGCAAATGGGGCACCGCCCAGTTCGATAGGATTAATGCCCAATAGCAGATGATGCATAATGGGATTGCCTACGATTGTCATGTCAAGAATATCCCCAGTCTCGATTTTGGCGATTTCGCACAAGTCGGCAATTTGCCCTTGCACGGCCTCGCGAACTGCGCAGGTCATGTCGACCTCGCCACCGGGATTCATCATCACATAGGAGACACGGCTCATCAGATCCTCGCCAAATCGAATCTGAGGGTTCATGCGGCCAGTTGAAGCGATCGCCTCACCGCTTATCAGATCGTACAGGTGCGCGGCAATGGTTGTTGATCCAATATCTATCGAAACTCCGTATACGGTACTTTTAAAGCCCGGCCACAAAGCAATCACCTCCTGTGCTTGATGCACTGCAGCCGTGATCTTCCACTCTCCTTCTCGGAGCAAATGCTGCAGAACACCCAGTAACCCAAAATCAAACTTGAGATCGCTGAGTCCCCATTCGAATTCGAGCGCATCCAGAATACGCTCGATATCCCCGGAGGGATGGTGCATATCGGGTTCCTGAACCTCGACATAATGCAGGCGAACTGCCGGATTGACGGTCATCTCGTGAACATCAAGACGCTTTCTGACAATCTGTCGATGCGCCTGGCTTTCCGGCGGGATATCGATTACGGCATCACCCTGAAGCAGGGCCTGACAGCCGAGACGTCGAGTGGGCGAGATATCATCCAGAAAATATGCCTCCTCGCTTGACGTGTGCCCGGAGAGGTTTTCCGGCCTGGAGTGAATCTGAAACTTCGGGAACTCCCCAACGCTCAAATCGATCTGGCATCGATCACAAATTCCCCGACCGCCGCACACCGTGTCGAGGTCGACTCCAAGCTGCTGAGCGGCGGCGAGTACAGATTTGCCGCTTTGTATCTCTCCCCGCTTGCCTGATGGCGTGAAGACAACCTTCACGAACTCACGGTCTGTCATGCTTCAGCGTCGAGACTCGGTAGTTCATGATAGTCGCTCATGTCTTCAACGAATATGTTCTGGATAGATTTGACATGAGTGGGGGGATCCAGAGTTCCTGCCATGATGCTTATCCTGTCACTCCGGTTAAGCTTCCAGAACAGGCTTGACCCGCATTGACTGCAAAAACCCCGTTGTGCGATTTCGGAGGAACGATACCAGACGAGGGTTTTATCCTTCATGATTTCCAGTTGGTCCAGCGCACATTGTACCGCTGCCACATGATGCCCTGAGGTTTTTCGACATTGACTGCAGAAGCAGTTGATGACGCCGCGGATATCCCCGGCTATCCGATAGCTGATTTCACCGCATAGGCAGCTTCCTTTTCGAATCATTGGACCGTCGGCCGAACCACTTTACCCTACTGCTGCCCGGCGTCGTCGCCGCCCTGAACGTCCGGCCCGGGCTTCGGCGAACATGTCATGGACTACTGCCGGCTGACGGTATTTCCTGAGCCACCTTGCACAGTTTTGATCATGGCCCATAACCACGTTGGCTGCCATCACGCCCTGCATGACTTCTTCGTGAAGAGGGTTGGTAATCGCAGAGGTCATGCCTGCTCCGATGGCCATGCTGATGAAATGTCCATCCATGCCCTTGCGATTGGGAATGCCAAAGCTGAAATTGGATGCACCGCAGGTGGTGTTGACCTTGAGTTCCTCCCGCAAGCGTTTCACCAGATGCAAGACCTGGCGGCCTGCGCTGTTGACTGCCCCGACCGGCATCACCAGTGGATCGACCACGATATCGCTGTGATGGATTCCATAATCGGCTGCCCGTTCGACGATTTTCCTGGCGACATCAAAGCGCTCGTCAGGGTTTTCGGAGATTCCTGCCTCATCGTTGGAGATGGCGACCACGGCACAGCTGTACTTTGCGACCAGCGGCAGCACCGCCTCCAGACGTTCTTCCTCACCGGTGATTGAATTCAGCAAGGGTTTGCCCTGATAGACCTCAAGCCCTGCTTCAAGAGCTCCGACGATGGATGAGTCAATCGACAGCGGAACATCGGTTACTGACTGCACGAGCTGAATGCATTCGGCAAGGATTTTCGGTTCGTCGGCAAGCGGGATACCGGCATTGACGTCCAGCATGCCTGCACCAGCCTGCACCTGGGCTATTGCATCCTGTTCGACACGTGAATAGTCACCTTGTTTCATCTCCTCGGCAAGAATTTTCCTCCCGGTCGGATTAATGCGCTCGCCAATAATCATGAATGGCTGTTCAAAGCCAATGCGAACTTCGCGACTGGCTGAACTGATAACGGTATCGGTCATAACAAGGCTCCGGATTTGTCGGTGTAGATCAGTAAAATTTAATTATCGGGTCATGCTGCCCAATCCTCTTACTGGCTTTTTTTCAATGGTTCTTCATGCCCACATCGTTGGACCAGGCCTTTCAGGCGGTCCGTATGGTATTCCTGTTCAATGCGGGATGCGGCCGCTTCAACTTCTGACTTCAAGTCATCACTACAGGGGACTGATACGCGGCGCCACTCTTGAAGATAGGCATCTGTCCCTGAAAGACCTGCACGCATCGCTGCAGCATCGATGGCGATGGCGAATCTATTGCTCAATTCGAGTTTTTCTGCCTGTCGACGCTGTTTCGCCATGACCTGAGCGGGAATGTCTCTCCAGAATACGGTTACAAGATCGGTCATGGTCGTCGGTCCTTATGCTTGCGAATCGGCTACACGGCCAAAATCGTTGACGACAACCTTGAGTGAGTCGTTCAGCCCGGTGTCGCCCGTGAATTCCTGTTCGAACGCAAGCCCGAGAAACTCGGCTGCCTGGCGGGCCTTGTGTTCGGTTTTCGAATTTTGTTTCTGGGCGAGATAGATCAGTTTGCTGTAGTGTCCGAAGTACTGGTCCTTGAGCTCGGGATATCGATCGATTCCGAGTCCACTGACAATCAACCGATCGAAATTGCTGGCTAGATAATCAGTCAGGTAAAAGGTGCCGATTTCATATTCATGCAGGGCATTGAATTTTTCGGCCCCTGCGAATAGTTCATAGCAATGGGCACCGGGCAGTCGCTCGATGCCCTCTTGCTCAATCACCTTGTCGAGCAGTCCTCCGGTTCCACAATCTGCATATCCGATGAAGATTTTGGAGAAATGATCCCGGTTCTCGCGGATTTTCTTCCGAACAGCCTCGGGGATTTTCTCCGGATAATTGTGCAACGCTGCTGGCAGGCACTGGAATTCGATATGGTTCCAGTTATTCAAGTCGCGCACTCGCACGAGTTCATGAGCAAGGGCGCCACAGGCAATCACCAGCAGCTTCCCGTTTGCACAATCTGAATGCTGTTCAGGCTGCACGCTTCTCAGCGATTTTTGCTTGTGCCGTCTCAACGGCAACCGCAGCATCCCGACAATAGGCATCGGCACCGATAGCCTTGCCAAACTCTTCATTCAGGGGGGCCCCGCCGACCAGCACGATATAGTCTTCGCGAATCCCCTGTTCGACCAGGGTATCGATCACGACTTTCATGTAGGGCATGGTGGTGGTCAACAGTGCAGACATGCCCAGTATATCGGGCCGGTGCTGTTCAAGAGCCTCAAGATAGTTCTCGACCGGATTGTCAATGCCGAGATCAATGACTTCGAAGCCTGCGCCTTCCATCATCATGGACACCAGATTCTTGCCGATGTCATGGATATCCCCTTTGACGGTGCCGATCACCATCTTGCCAATCGGTTCTGCGCCGGTTTCAGCCAGCAAGGGACGGAGGATTTTCATGCCGCCTTTCATGGCATTGGCAGACATCAGGACTTCGGGAACGAACAGTATGCCGTCCCGGAAATCGATACCGACAATGCGCATGCCTTCAACAAGCGCCTCATCAAGCACCCTGGTTGCGGCCCAGCCGCGATCGAGCAGTATCTGTGTGCCTTCGATAATCTCGTCACGCAGACCATCATAGAGATCATCATGCATCTGCTCTACCAGTTCTTCATCTGACAGGGCAGACAGGTCAATATCATCGTATTCTTCTTCGCTCATCGTGGCTACCCATACGAAAAAATAACCGAAAACCAAGACCACTGCGGAGGTATTCGCAAGCCCGAGGCATTTTTTGGAATATACAAATCCGCTATCATTTCGATATGTCCATTTGCGACAATAAAAACGGATTTTACGACTCTATATTGAAGATTCCTTGAATTTTCCGAACTATTTTGAAAAGATTATCATTAATTTGAAAATACGAAACCGGCGTGGACCTGTTTTCGGCAATTTCATCGAAGGTCATGCTGCAGCGCACACGGGATTCAAGTTATCCAATGACTGCTTCGAGAGGGTCACGGAATCATACAGGGTATCGAGGGTGCTTTCGGGTTTTCCATTTACGGATTGGGGCATACCGCCAATATTGCAAGGTAAAAAGCCAAACAGACCGGAGGCGATACCATGCAGCTAACACCAGCGGAAATAACCCTGTTGATCAACCAGCACAAAATTCTGAAAATTCTTGATCCTGAGAGGCATCGCCATGCCAGACCCCGACAATGAGGCCTGAAGTCGCCGGAGAATGTTTTCCCTCCCGGACGCTGGGAAGCATCAGGCAGTGCTTCGCCAGCGGTGGCGTGTTTCTGAGTCATGCCGCAGAACAATATGAAAAAATGGGTGATGGGCTGTTGATGCTTGACCCTGTCGTGAACAATAGGCCGGGGATTTATGGTGCGGGCGGAGGGAGTCGAACCCTCACTGCCATCTGGCAAACGGATTTTCGTACCAGCTACGATTTGCACCGCCCTCATGATTCGAGGTTTGTGGTCTGGACTATCCCTTCACCCTAGCTGTTTGCCTTAGGTGCTGCCCGTCTAGTCTCTACACCTTCCCGTTCGAAATCGGGCTTGGCTCGGGATTGCCATATTCCAGGTTTTTCCGAGTTTGAGCAGTTCTACATTTCCGGTTTCCCGAAAAGCACTCAAATTATAATTAAGTCCGTTGCGTCTACCGATTCCGCCACGCCCGCAAGATTTTGATGAAAGTGTAGTTTATGATAAGAGAGATTCATGTCAATAGCTTGTACCGGCAGAAACTCTGAAGCAGGGCAATGCGCAATGCAGGAAGTAAATGAACGGATAAGTTGAACCTGCGCTTCCATGGTGTAAGCGGACATTCCATATGCAAAACGGTATCAGCCTGTTGCGGATGCTCAAACGTCAAATCCACTCGGAGCTATCAGATGATCCGAATCCAGGCGTGAAATCTCTAGCGTTCATGTAACTGGCTGTTCGCTTCTTTCGGCGAATTCAACTCCTTTATCCGCTGAACGGCCTTTCCTCGAATGTTTTCCTGATAAACCTCCTGTGCCGGAAGTTCCGCAACACGCAGCAGGAGGCCTTCTGCCTTTTTTCGATATTTCCTCTTGCCCAAAGCCAGATATCCATTCGCAGACCCGTAATGAGTATCAATGCCATCGGGATCCAATTCCAAAGCTCGCTCAATATGAAAAAAAGCATCCTTCCTGTTCGCGCCAAAAAGAACCCCCGCCAGAAACGACCCCATAACTTCAATGAGACCCGCATGCCAGCTGCCCAAAGCAAGATGGGCATCTGCAGAATTGTCGTCCAGCGACAAGGCAATTTCGAGATGCTCGCGAATCTGCTCGGCATACTTCTCATTCATCGCCTTGATTCGCCCAATGCCCTGTGCATATTTGCCCATCGCTCTTACCAGCTCGAAATGTCCCCGCAAACTTTTTGGATCAATCTCAACCGCTCTCTCTGCCAAGTCCATCGCATGGCGAAATAATCCGCTCTGCTCCTCCTTTTCGGCATAGTAAAGTGCATGTGTGTTGAGTGAATTTGCCGCAAGAGCAAAACCGCTTGCGCCGCCAATCTTTTCAGCAATTTGAGCGGCTTCCAGATAACGACCTTCAGCATAGGCCGTTCCTGCTTCTTCCAGAGATGCCGCTCTGGCACCTCCAGAAATGAATGCCAAGCAAGCAAGCAGAACCCAGTAGCGGCTACACCTGTCGATGTTGCGCCTGTCCGTGAATTTTGCTGAACAAGTCATCGCTAGAACCAGAATTGGATGCCATGATCAGCCAATTTCATTGAACGCCCAGTCCTGCCAGAAACTCGGGGTCTTTGTATTCAATCAGCCTCTGGGAACTGTCTTCAAAAGATTTCCACATTTCCAGAAAACCAATCCCGGCAAGCGGATGAATATCTTCGGGATACAAGTCAGACAAGGGCTTAAGAACAAATGCATACTTGGTGATCTCGTCTCGGGGTATATTGAATTCAGAATCACAAAGATCACCATAAAGCAGCAAATCAATATCCAGTACCCGGTCATCAAACGTTTTCGGCCCCTTGACCCGGCCTAGATTTTTCTCGACATCCTGCATGTGGGTCCGGATTTGTTCGACCGGCGATGATGAGTGCAGTCCAACAACCAGATTCAAGAAAGCCGCACCCTGAAATCCCACCGACTCCGTCTCGTATACTGGCGAAATCTCAAGCTGCCCGTATTCGTCTCGAATAGCGCCCACCGCACTGGTGATATTCTCTTCTCGATTGATATTGCTGCCAAGCCCAAGCACCACACGAATCATGTCCTGCTGCCCCGCTCAATAATTATTCCGACGTCCCGCGCACCCGAAACAGCCCCAAACTTGTTGAGCCTGACCCGGCACCATGTCGCTGGAAACTCATTCAGTATAATCCTGGCAATCTCTTCTGCCAGCTTCTCGAGCAAATTGAATTTTGACTCCGCCACAAAACTCGCCACTCTTTTTGCCACATCCTTGTAGCTCAAGGTATCTTTCAGACAATCGGATTCTGCCGACTTGATGGTTTCAAACCCCATATCCAGGTCAATCACCAGACTCTGAACAATGCGCTGCTCCCATTCCCAGCAACCGATCACGCAATCGACTTTTAAACCATGTAGGTAGATAATATCCATAACCGAAACAACAGCTGCATTCACCTCTCTTTCAAACCATTGGATTATACACTCCCCATACTTGCCTATCTGATCGGCTCGATCTCCTGTTCAGTCCTGATTTGCAGGCTGGCCGGACTGCCGGACCCCCGGCAAACCGGCTCCAATAACCCTGGCGCCACCAATGTACTCCGAATCGGTGGCAAGCAGGTTGCCGCCCTGGCCTTGATTGGCGATATCCTCAAGGGCTGTTTACCCGTCATGCTTGCCAGCCTGATCACCAGTGACACTCTGATCTTGAGCCTGGCGGGCCTGTCTGCCTTTCTAGGACATCTGTACCCGATCTTCTTTCAATTCAAGGGAGGCAAAGGTGTAGCGACTGCTGCTGGCGTCTATCTGGCTCTGGCGTGGCCTGTCGCACTGGCCTTGATTGTCATCTGGCTGATCACCGCATTGATGTTCAAGTATTCATCGGCGGCATCACTGGCCGCAGCAATTTCAGCACCAGTACTGATTGAAATTCATCTGCATGATATATTCCACACCCTGTCCGGCACGCTGATCGCCGCGCTGGTCTTTTGGCGACACCGCGCAAACCTGCTGCGCCTAAAAAAGGGGACGGAGAGTAAAATCAGGCTGCAGCGACCCTGATACTGTTCGATTGAGATTGAAATCCCTTCACTTGATTCCGCTATTTCTGCCTTCAAGGCGGGGTAAACCTGGATACAATTTCACCGACTCATTCAAGACATCACTTCTTTCAGGATTACAGAAGCCTTGACCATACTGCCTGAACTTCTCAAGGAACGCGGAGTCCTGCTCGCTGACGGGGCGACTGGATCGAACCTGTTCAAAATGGGTCTGCAGTCCGGGGATGCCCCAGAATTGTGGAATGACTTGTTTCCGGATCGTATTGCGGCCAACTACCGGAGCTTCATTGAGGCGGGTTCGGATATTATTCTGACCAATACATTCGGCGGTAACCGGTTTCGCCTTGGACTTCACGATTCGTCAGATCGAGTTCATGAGCTCAATGTAAAGGCCGCCAGCATCGCGAAGGCTGAGGTCAATAAAGCCTCAAAGCGAATTATCGTCGCCGGTTCAATCGGGCCCACCGGCGAAATTCTGGAACCACTCGGTTCACTCAGTATCGAAAGCGCGGCGGAAGTATTCGCTGAACAGGCCCTGGCACTCGAAGAGGGAGGCGTCGACTTGCTCTGGATCGAAACCATGTCTTCGCTCGAAGAGGCCACAGCAGCACTGCAGGGAGTCGCCGCATGCAGCCTGCCATCGGTCCTCACCTTCAGTGTGGATACCAATGGCCGAACCATGATGGGGCTGACCCCTGCCGACATTATCAGGTTCGCATCCGAAACCCTGCATAGACCTCAGGCCGTCGGTGCTAATTGCGGGATTGGCGCCGCCGATCTTGTCGCCAGCCTGATCAACATGCATCATGCAGCCAAGGACCTTTCCATCCCGATAATCGTCATCGCCAAGGCAAACTGCGGCGTCCCGGAATACATTGACGGCGAGATTGTCTACAGCGGGACCGAGGAAGTCATGTCGGACTACGCCTGTATTGCCATGGATGCCGGAGCCAGAATCATCGGCGGCTGTTGCGGTACTACACCCAGCCATATCCGCGCAATGCGCAAGGCTATTGACAGGCACCAGACAGGCGAGTTGCCCGATATCGACAAAATCGAGGCCAGCTTGGGTACAATCACTGCAGGAGCTCGCTCACAGATGCTCGGAGACCTGAGCATCGCCGGCGGTGCAAAACGCCCGCCACGAGAACGCAAATCAAGACGCTCTCGTCGTGATGCATGACCCCACAAGCTTAAACTGAGCACAGCTGAAGATCAAAAGCCATGAAAACCGCCTACATCTATGATCCCGTTTTTCTGGATCACCATACCGGTATGGGCCATCCCGAAACAAGCCAGCGACTCGTCTCGGCGCATACTCATTTGGCTTCGCAGGATTTCTTCGACAAACTTATCCTGCTCAAGCCGCGCGATGCTGAAATCAAATGGGTCGAAACCATTCATCAACCGGAATACATCGAACGAGTCAAGTCATCCTGTGAAGCCGGCATGCGCATGATCGATACCCCGGATGTTCAGGTCTGCTCTGTATCGTATGAGGTATCAATCAAGGCAGCGGGCTCTCTTCTGGAATTGTCTGATCGAGTCATGTCCGGTGAAGCTGACAACGGATTCGCAATGGTGCGCCCCCCGGGACACCATGCCGAAAATTCAACCGCCATGGGCTTCTGCCTGTTCAATAGCGTAGCCATTGCAGCCCGCTACCTCCAGCAGCAATACCATCTCGAACGAATATTGATTCTTGACTGGGACGTTCATCATGGAAACGGAACCCAACATGCCTTCGAAGAGGATCCGAATGTGCTTTACATCAGCCTGCACCAGTATCCGCACTACCCGGGAACCGGTGCCCTATACGAGACCGGTACCGGCAAAGGAGAAGGAGCAACCCTGAATTGCCCCATGAGCGGCGGCTCAGGCGACGCTGTATATCGGGAAGCCTTCAAGGAGAAAATCCTGCCGGCCGCTTGCACCTTCAATCCCGACGCAATTCTGATCTCTGCTGGATTTGACGCTCATCATGCCGATCCCCTCGCCAGTATCCGGCTCGATACAGAGAGCTATGGCTGGATGACCGAAGAGATGATGTCCCTGGCTGAAAAGCATTGTGAAGGAAGGCTGATCTCTGTGCTTGAAGGAGGTTATGACTTCACGGCCCTTGCCGAGTCAGTCACCAAACACGTTCGGGTGCTGAGTCAGTCCTGAAAATACTCTACCGCCTGTTCAAGCGTTTCCTGATTGATGACCGGGGTATAGCTCAAATCCTGACCCCGATAGGCCTTTTTGATCATGGCTTCAAGATTCGGACGCTTCTCGGCAGGAGTTTCCCCTTTGCCGATCCCGCCCCCGAACTCGATAATTCGGGCAACTTCCAGTTCCTGCAGCGCCAGTAGATTGCGGTACCAGAGCACCGGATTAAACAGCTGAAAAAACAATCTGGCCCGGATTGACTCTGCATCAGTATCGTGTATTCCACCCGAATAATTCGACAATGCCTTTATTCCGCTCGCCATGAATGCTGTTTGCGCCAACTTCCCACGAAACTGCTTGCCGGCCTCGACCATATAGAAAGTATGAAATGCCCCTTCCGTCTTTAACCTGGCACTTCTGCGTTTTGGAAACCGCTCGGCCATATCCTTGACCAGCGCATCAAGGTCCTCTCTCCGACCGCCGACCACAGTCTGCTCCGGCAGATTGCAGGCCGAAATCCCGCAAGCATGACGGTCTGCTAAAACCTGTGCCGATTCAAGATCCAGCATTAGTGCTTCCATCTCCCCTTCGCCATATTCCCCCATCAACTCTCCACGTGACTTGACCAGTTTCAAGGCCTCTGCAAAGTCGAGGATTCCGGCACATACCAGCGCAGAATATTCACCAAGGCTGTGCCCCGCAACCGCAACCGGCTGTATCCGGCCCCCGCTCAAACTGGAAAAAAGACGATAGCAGGCGATCGAATGGACAAGCAAGGCCGGCTGGGTAAAACGCGTGAGGTGGATACTGCCGTCTTGATCCTCAAAACAGAGGTGCGGAAGATCGTATCCCAAGGCATCGCTCGATTCACTGTAGGTTTCCCTGACCTCTCGATACGCCTCGAACAAATCTCGACCCATACCGGGATACTGAGAACCTTGACCCGGAAACAGGAATGCAGTATTTTCACTCACCGATGTTCTCCCTTTTGCGCGTATCTGGGCTATCGTCAGCCCAGTTAAAAATCACAAGGAAGTTCATAACAGTATTGCCCTTGTGCACTGCTTGGATTTTAGCCCATATGCCGAAAATCTGAAAAGCCATTTAGAGACCCGGGGAATCCAGTCACAGATGTCGATGCACCCTTTTGATTTAATCAACCGCCAGCCTGATAACACTATGAGCACCGTAATTGATGGAAAAGCATTTGCCGAAACACTTCGCTCCCGCATAAAAAAAGCGGTCAGCGAACTTCAGGCAAAACATGATATTGTGCCCGGACTCGCAGTCGTTCTGGTTGGCGAAAATTCAGCAAGCCAGATCTACGTCAGGTCCAAAGCGCGCCAGACCGCTGAGGCCGGCATGCAATCCTTTGAGCATCGGCTGCCGGAAAACACTTCAGAAAGCGAACTCGTCCAGCTAGTCGAAGAACTCAATCGGAACCCGCAAGTGAACGGCATTCTTGTTCAGCTTCCGCTCCCTGCTCAAATCAATTCAGAACGCATCATCAACACCGTCAACGTGAACAAGGACGTTGACGGTTTTCATGTCGAAAGCACGGGTCGCCTGTCTATCGGCATCGATTCACTGGTGCCCTGTACGCCCGCAGGCTGTCTAATGCTGCTCAAACAAGCGGTCGGTGACCTAACCGGACAACATGCGGTCATTATTGGCCGATCAAATATCGTCGGCAAGCCAGTCGCCCAGCTATTGCTCAAAGAACACTGCACCGTCACAATAGCCCATTCAAGAACCCGTGACCTACCCTCGGCATGTCGTCAGGCAGATATTGTGATTGCTGCTGTGGGAGTACCTGAAATGGTCAAAGGCGATTGGATCAAGCCCGGAGCAACCGTCATCGATGTTGGGATTAACCGAGTTGCCGATAACTCAGGAAAAAGCAAACTGGTCGGAGATGTCGACTATGCGTCCGCCTCGGAGGTGGCTGGGGCAATCACGCCCGTACCGGGCGGAGTGGGCCCGATGACTATTGCATGCCTGCTTCAGAATACGATCATCGCAACCTGCCGGCAGCGACAGATCAAATTACCGGAAGCAATCAGCTAGCGCCATTCAAAATAATCCTCTCGCTATCACTGGACCGGATCAAGCACATGCAGTGCAGGCCTGGACAACAGGGAGAACCTCTTTCTCGCTTGCTATCGAATTGGCGAGATGGACGTATTTTTTGGATATCCGCAATCTTCATCACATCATGCATTCAGTGATGAGTTGAGACATGTACTTGATGCTCCTGTGAACCCGGCGCTGATACGGAACTGGGCTTGGCAAGCCTTGAATATAATGCCGTTCAGGGCTGCAGTGCAGAGATATACAACGCCAGCTGCCTGATCTGCTCTCCTGTAAGAGGATGGGCGATCGCTTGCATCTCAACATTCTTTCTCGCACCTGACTTGAATGCATGCAGCTGCATTTCGGTATAGGCAACATGCTGTCCGCCCAGGCGCGGATAATGGGGCGGTATTCCGGATCCATCAGGACCATGGCATGCCATGCAAGCGGGTACATCATATCCTGCATAGCCAGCACGGTACAATTGCTGGCCGGCCAGTACTTCCTCCATATCTTCCTCGGAGACACCCTCTATGCTCGGGGCCTGGGACGCATAGTACGCATCCAGGTCTGCCATGTCCTGCTCACTCAAAGACCCGACAATGCCCAGCATAACCGCATTTTCCCTTGCTCCGGTTTTGTAGGCCTGTAATTGAACCGCCACGTATCCCGGTACTTGACCTGCAATTTTAGGGAACTGGTCTACCGGACTGTTTCCATCGACACCATGGCAAGCCACACACAATGCAGACTTGGCCTTGCCAGCTTCAATATCGCCTTCTGCCTGAGAAACCGCTGGATTAAACAGTAAAACAGCAGCTGCCACTGTCAATAACAAACTATATGAACGAATCATGGACAAGACTATGATTAATGTTGAAATGCGAAATTGAAATTACGGACCACTTCCTGAAACCTCAGAATGCCGAAGAAGTACCCATGACCACACCGGACATGGAATGAACTGAATGCTTATAGTCTTTCAGGCAACGGTTTTACGAGGCACTCCACAAATATCGGCGGCGGCTCCTTACTGCTCGTTGCTATTATATACTTAAGCATTGCAGTTTTTTATCAGCAAATCCTGTTTTCTGCCGGGCTGGCTGTTTGCACGGGCTTCAAGCCTGAAAAGACGCTCTCATCAAATTACAGATTACACTCCAGATTTTCTGACCGCTCAACAAGCTTGCCACAGTAAATCACCACTTTCAGGGTCGAGGTTCATCTTGGATAGCAACACATTCAGTCATGCTCGGTTCCAGTTGGCCGCAACAAAGCGCTCACAATGGCCGGGGGCAAGTCGTGCCGAAGTTGCATTCGCTGGGCGCTCGAACGTTGGCAAATCGAGCGCCATCAACGCTATAACAGGCCAGCAAAGCCTTTCCCGAACCAGTAAGACTCCAGGCAGAACTCAGCAGATCGTGTTCTTCGAGCTTCCTGAAGGTCGGTACCTTGTTGATCTTCCCGGATATGGCTATGCTAAGGCGCCAGTCAGCCTACGGCAGGAATGGGAGAAATTCATCACCGATTACCTCTTTAATCGAGCGAGCTTGAAGGTCTTGTGCATCCCGATGGATATTCGCCGTCCGCTCACCCCGCTTGATCAGAACATGCTGGATTTTTGCCAGGATATCGAACTGCCTGCACACATCTTGCTGACCAAGGCTGACAAATTCAAACCGGGAAAAGCAAAATCCCTGTATCGACAGGTAAGCCGGCAATTGGCTGAGCAGCCAATGGTCTCGGTTCAGCTGTTTTCAGCGAAAACCGGGACCGGGGTTCAGGAAGCGAAGCTGACTTTGCGGGATTTCCTGATAGAGAACAGCAGATAGCCATTCTGATAATCCAGGGCATTGCAAGCTTCGCTTGGCATGGACGGGTTTTCTCGAGTTTTCTGGTTGGACAGAGGCGTGTCTAGTCTCTGGCAAGGCCATCGCTGCTTACGACATATTTCTGGCTGGTTAATCCCTCAAGACCGACCGGTCCCCGCACATGCAGCTTATCGGTACTGATTCCGATTTCTGCTCCCAAGCCATATTCATAGCCATCGGCAAATTGCGTAGAAGTGTTAATCATCACGGAACTTGAATCAACCCGTCTTATGAACTCGTTTTGGTGACTTGAATTCTCGGTGATGATTGCATCCGTGTGTCCCGATCCAAAGGTTTCGATATGTGAAATAGCCTGATCCAGGCCATCGACTATGCGTATCGAGAGAATTGCATCAAGATACTCGGTGGTCCAATCCTGGGCAACGGCAGGCATTAGCCCTTCCACGAGCAGTCGTGAATTCGGACATCCGCGAATCTCGATCCCCTTGTCATGGTATAAACGGCACAGTTCTGGCAATACCTTTGGTGCAATATCTTTCGCTACCAGCAAAGTCTCCATGGCTCCGCATATTCCATATCGACGAGCCTTGGCGTTATAGGCTACCCGAATTGCCTTCCCAATATCGGCATCACTGTCAATGTATACATGGCAGATTCCGTCTAGATGCTTGATCACGGGTACTGTTGCATGCTCACTGATACGCTGGATGAGCCCCTTCCCGCCACGTGGAACAATAATGTCGACATACTCATCCATTGACATTAGGCAATCGACCGCGGCACGATCGGTGGTTTCTACAAATTGAATACAATGCTCACTGAGGCCTGCATCGATTAGCCCCTGCTTGATGCAACTCGAAAAAGCCATATTCGAATGAAAGGCTTCGGATCCGCCTCGCAAGATACACGCATTGCCAGACTTGAAGCAAAGCACGGCAGCATCGACCGTTACATTCGGGCGAGATTCATAGATGATCCCCACTACCCCCAGCGGTACCCGCATTTTTCTGATTTCAAGTCCGCTTGGCCGCTGAACCGGTTCCGTCATTTCGCCGACAGGATCCTTCAAAGCTGCAACCTGCCTGCAACCCGAAACGGTAGCCGCTATCCGAGATTCGTCAAGATAGAGTCTGTCTTTCAATGCTGATGCCAGATTATTTTGATCAGCAGTAGCCATGTCTTTGGCATTCTCCCCGAGAATCTTGTCAGCTTGTCTCTCAATAGACTGGGCGATAGATTCCAGAACATGGTTTTTCTCTTTCGAACCAAGCCCTGCAAATTCTGATGACACCAGCTGGGCATTCTGCCCCAGCCGCATCATGTATTCGGCTATGTCAAACCGTTTGGCAGCGTTCGTTTTCATGACAATACCGATAGGAATGGGTACTTAACAAGACGGAAGAACAGCAGGACTGCTATATTTCGAGGGAAGCTATTCTACCATTTCTGGAGATCAGGTTTTTGAATCAACAAAGAAAGTCATGCAGTCTCGCACATGCTTCGGGCAATAAGGCAACATTGTCCGATGAAAGCCTGCCTGCCAAAACACGTATCATTGACAGCGCTCGAGACCTTCAGCTCGATCCAGACCTGAAATTAGCACAGAGAAACCCCTGTTGCAATATTTCATGACGGTTTGCCATCAGATAAGTCAAATCCGACTACACGGCATGACCCTGGGTTCTTATTCCAGGTTAGCCGGTCATTTGAAGGCAGCCCTGAGGCCGGCCTGAACCGCCATAGCTCCTCTCGCTACAAAGGCTGCGAGGGTCTTGCAGACACGCGGATTCTGGTCATTGCATGCACTAAAGAGCCGGAACCCCGCACATCCTGAGTACGATGCTCTCAAGCTCTTCCCACTCATCCTTGCGAACCATCGGAATGCCGCCTTTCAGGCGATGGTCTGCAAAGCACAGCTGAGCCAGCACTCTCTCCCACTGCAGACGATCCAGTCGGTTCATGGCACTGGCAACAACTTTTTGACGGGCACTCCAGATCCCGAAACGCTGATACAGTGATCGCGGCGATACCCTCTGACGCTCCGACTCATCATAAATCCGGCAAATCAGACGAGCTTCCCGAACCATAACCCATAGAATAAGAATCGGCAAAGAGCCGGTTCTTCTCATGTTGTACAACATCCTCATTGCACGATCCTGATGCCCCAGCAAGCATGCATCAATCAGCATGAAGGCATCATGACGCGCATGGTTGGCAATCAAGTTTTCGACGATCTCCAGAGTCACCATCTGGTCCTGGTAGAGCAACCTGAGAAGATCAATCTCCTGAGCAGCCGCCAGCAGGTTGCCTTCAACCATCTGGCACAGACATCGGACCGCCTCATCCTCGGCTTCAAGATTTCTTGACCGGAGCCGCTGTCGAATCCACCCCGGCAATTGTTCAGAAGCGATATTTGGGCACTGAATCAATGCTGCAGAATCAGCAATGGCTTTGAACCACTTGGTGTTTTGTCCGGCACGGTCGATATGTCCGGCAATCACAACCAGTGTTGCATCCTCTGCCGGATTTTCCGCATATTCAATCAGTGCCTTAGCGCCCTTGTCGCCCGGTTTTCCGGTCGGCATTCTGATCTCAATCAGTTTTTTCTCCTGAAAAATCGACATGGTCTGACTCTGCTCGAAAAGAACTTCCCAGTTAAATCCGGCCTCAGCCGTGTATCGGGTTCGGTCTGTCAGGCCTTGCTCGCGAGCCATGCAACGAAATTCATCCAGCGTTTCCTCGACCAGCAACGGTTCAGATCCAAAAATCAAATACATTCCAGCGAACCCTTTTCCGAGGTGCGATTTCAAATCATCATGCTTAATCCGCATATTCGGACCCCCGTCACAACCAGCGAAATCGGCGAATGATGCGCCCTGCAATCTCATTCGCCATTTGCTGTTTCAGAAAACTCTCTTCATGTTCAAGCTCAAGCTCGTTACCGACCTCATATCGAAGACTGGCTGATTGACTGAGAACCTCAGACGATACCCTGACCGTTCCGGAACTGTCAACAATCCTGTATTCAACCGAATACCGATAGGCATAACCGGTAGCCACGCCCAGGGCATTAACCGTCTCAACCGATTTTTGAAAACGGCTTTGCACAATCTCGATTTCAGCTGCTGAATCGGCCCTGGTCACAACGACCCCATTTTGACTGAGAATCTGGCCCAAGGCATCAACCATGCCTTGATCGTCGCCATTTAGCCTCAAACTTGAAAACTCTTCCGGAATATCAGCCTGACCCTTTAGCTCAAACCCGCAACCGGCAGCCAGAAGCACAAATAGTACCGGCATCAACATTAATGCAGATTTTTGACATCTGCCCAACAAGTACCTGTTAACGGTCATGTACTGAATCATGCAGGTATTACCACATGTCCTGTGAACGGTTATGCGACTACAATATTGACCAGCCGCCCGGGCACCAAAATAATTCTCTTGACATCCTTTCCTTCAATGAACCTGCAGGTTTTGCTGTCGTCAAGGGCAGCCTGTTCGATTTCAACCCGTGAACTGTTCGTCGGAACCCGGATTTGACTCCGTAATTTGCCATTCACCTGAACTACCAATTCAACACATGCTGATTTCAGGGCTTCGTTGTCCACGCTCGGCCAGCACGCATCAAGCAGGGATTCCGGTTCACCCAGCTTGCCCCAGAGCACATGTGCAATATGTGGCACAATCGGTGCAAGCACCTTGTTCAGGATTACCAGACTCTCTCTCAGCGCCCTTGCCCTGTCAGGCTGGCCCAATACTTCAAAACGCTCAAGTGCATTCAGGATCTCCATGCCTCCAGCCACCACCGTGTTGTAATGGATTTTTTCATAATCGCGAACGATTTTCTCCAGAATCCGGTGGACCATCCTTCTCAGGCCAACCGCCTTTTCATCACTGATTTGTGCACTCCAGTCCGATTCTTCCAGAGCCTTCCTGACTGGACCGGTATCACTGAGCGTCCCATGCACCAGGTTCCACCATCTATTCAGAAAACGATGCGCACCAGCTAAAGCTTGATCATTCCACTCCAGTGTTTGCTCCGGTGGTGATGCAAACAGGATAAACAGCCGTACTGTATCAGCCCCGTACCGGTCAATCATGGATTGTGGATCAACGGTATTACCGAGCGATTTCGACATTTTCTTGCCGTCCTTAAGTACCATTCCCTGACATAGAAGACGCGTAAATGGTTCATCGGAAGCAACCAATCCGAGATCCCTCATCAATTTGTGAAACAGCCTTGCATAAAGCAGGTGCAACACCGCATGCTCAATACCCCCTACATACTGGTCCACAGGCAACCAGTAATTCGCACGCTCATCCAGCATGCTGGTGTTGGCATTTGGGCAACAGTATCTGGCGTAATACCATGACGATTCCACAAACGTATCAAAGGTATCGGTTTCCCGCTGTCCGGGCTGATTCGTTCCCGGTACCAATGTCTGATAGAAAGCCGGATCATTCTTGATTGGGGAATGGACCCCCGAGAACTCGACATCCTCTGGCAGTACTATGGGAAGCTCTTCGTCCGGCACGGTAATCGGTTCGCCTGTATTACCGTAAACAACCGGAATCGGGCAACCCCAGTAGCGCTGCCTTGAAACGCCCCAGTCCCGTATCCGGTACTTGACCGTTTTTTTGCCGATGCCGCGCGAAGAGACAAACTCTGCAACAGCATCAAAGGCCTGATGGTAATCCAGCCCGTCAAATTCACCTGAATTGAATACTGCGATGTTTTGCTTCTCGATCATCGCAGACTGACCATAATCATGTGGGGCATCATCGGCAAGCCGTATCACGGGACGGATTTCAAGCTCATGATCTCTGGCAAACTCCCAATCTCGCTGATCATGGGCCGGAACAGCCATAACCGCACCCGTACCATAACCCATCAATACAAAGTTCGCTGCCCAGATCGGGATTTTTTCTCCACTGATCGGATGGATGCCGTGCAGACCCAGAGGAATTCCTTTTTTCTCCATCGTCTCCATGCTCTCTTCCGACACATGCTGGGTTTGGCATTCCTTGACAAATTTTGCGATTTTCGGATTATTCCCGGCCGCCTTGAGCGCCAGCGGATGCTCTGCAGCTACACAGATAAAGGTAATGCCCATGATGGTATCGGGACGAGTGGTATAGACCATCAGTAACTCTTCGCCCGGTATTTCGAAGGCAAATTCAATGCCTTCCGAACGACCAATCCAGTTTCGCTGCATGGTGCGAACCGCATTCGGCCAGCCTTCAAGATTATCGATCTCTTCCAGCAGTTCCTCGGCATAGTCCGTAATCCTGACAAACCACTGCGGCATTTCACGGCGTTCAATCAATGCACCGGAGCGCCAGCCACGTCCGTTCTCCACTTGCTCATTGGCGAGAACGGTATTTTCGACCGGGTCCCAGTTAACCGTACCCATTTTCTTGTAGGCAAGTCCCTTGTCAATCAGTCTGGTGAAAAACCACTGCTCCCAGCGATAGTACTCCGGAGTACAGGTTGCAAATTCACGACTCCAGTCGTAAGCAAACCCCATACGCTTCAGCTGCTGCTTCATGTAGGCAATATTGGAATAGGTCCATTTTGCGGGGGGCTCTTTGTTGGCTATGGCCGCATTTTCAGCGGGGAGCCCGAACGCGTCCCAGCCCATGGGCTGCAGCACGTTCTTACCCAGCATGCGCTGATACCGGCTGACTGCATCACCAATCGTATAGTTGCGGACATGCCCCATGTGCAACTGCCCTGAAGGATAGGGCAACATGGACAGGCAATAATATTTTTCCTTGTCGATATCTTCAGTGACCGCAAAACATTGCTCATCCTCCCAGTATTTCTGAACCTGGGCTTCGACATCATCGGGGTTGTATTCTTGAAACATTTTCCTGGCGAGATTTGGATAGGGCGATTGTAGTTTTTTTTGTGACAATTTTCTTGTGTGACAAACCCCGCCCTATTTTCTTGATTGAGCACTCTCCCTCCTGTATATTCATATTCCCATTTCGCTTTCCTTCCCATTTCACTTTCCTGCGCTGAAACCACATGACCGGATTTATCCCTAGAGAGTTTATTGACGAACTGATGCAAAGGACCGATATTGTCGATGTCATCGACAGTATGGTTCCCTTGCAGAAGAAAGGCCGTGAATACATGGCTTGCTGTCCTTTCCATGACGAAAAAACCCCATCATTTACGGTGAGCCCCCAAAAACAGTTTTTTCACTGCTTTGGTTGCGGAGAGAGCGGTTCAGCCATCGACTTCTTGATGAAATATCAAAACCTAGGCTTCATCGAAGCTATCGAAGATCTGGCAAGCAGAACCGGACTCGAAATACCGCATTCGGTGACAACCAGCGAATTTACGACATCACAAGGCCATGCCAGCCGGCTCCTGGAAATCGTAAACAAGGCAAACCTGTGGTTTCAGGAACAGCTCATTGCTAACCCGGATCGCAAGACGGCAATCGGCTATCTTCGATCGCGCGGGCTCACTGCCAAGATAATTTCCGAGTTCGGAATTGGCTATGCCCCGGACAGCTGGAATGGCTTGTTCAATGAACTGGGAAGAACCCCCACCAATCTGGAATCACTGGTTACGGCTGGTCTCATCAGTCACAAACAGAATGTACAGGGGCAGGATAGATATTATGACCGATTCCGGGGGCGGATCATGTTCCCGATTGAAGACAGTCGTGGACGTACTGTCGGTTTCGGGGCCCGGGATTTAACAGACAGGGGCCCCAAATACCTCAATTCACCTGAAACCCCACTTTTCCACAAGGGTCGAGAGCTCTATGGCTTGCACCGCGCAAGGCGTGCAATCGGCAAACAGAATCGTAGCATCGTGGTCGAAGGGTATATGGATGTGGTCTCCCTGGTCCAGTTCGGCATCGAAAATGCTGTGGCCGCACTTGGCACTGCAACCACTCCCTATCATGTACAGCGCCTGTTCAGGCTAGCGCCTGATATCGTGTTTTGCTTTGATGGGGATCAAGCTGGAAGAAATGCGGCATGGAAGGCACTCACGACTACTCTGCCTGAATTGAGAGACGGTCGACAAGCAAGCTTTCTGTTTCTGGATGAAGGCGAGGACCCTGACACGACAGTCAGATCCATCGGTGCCGAAGGGTTTTTGAAGAAGATTGACTCTGCACAACCTCTGACTGACTTTCTGTTTGGGCATCTAATGTCAAATGTTGATCTTCAAAGAATGGAAGGTCGTGCGAAGCTAGCCAGTATGGCCAAACCGCTACTCAGGGATATTCCGGGCACCATACTTAGATCCATAATGTTCGACCGTCTATCGATGCATTGCGGCGTGACTGTCAAGCCGGATAAGCCCGATCAATTGCCGGCTTCCCAGAATCCGACAACCAGCACAAAACAACGCCATGAGCGAAAGCTTGATGGACAGCTTCCTCTGGTTGAACAAGCCATCAGCTTGCTGCTTCAGCACCCGGATCTCGCCAGCAAGGGGCCTAATTTCAGCGCTCTTGATGAATTGCAGGTGGATGGGCTTGATGTACTTGTGGACTTGCTGGATACATGTTGCGGTGATCCGGATGTGACTACCGCCCGACTGCTGGAACGTTTCCGTGACGCGCCCTATCATTCATATCTAGAACATTTGGCACTTCGCGATCACCATGTCAAGGACGATGTGCTGATCGAGCACTTTGAAGAAATTATCCGAAAGCTACTGGCACGATTGAGGAAGCAGCGGCACGATGAACTCATCGCAAAATTTTCCCAGCGCCCCCCTGAACAGCATGAAAAAGAGGAGTTGTTGTCCCTTCAGCAGGAGCGAGTCCACCAGTGAGTGCAATCTGGAGAATGAGCGATAGCGGGGTTTTTCAGGTCCCATATCTCCATCATGGCTATTTTCCGGATTCATTGACTTCCCCAATTCCACTCTGAAGTGCAACGCCCTGTGGGGTGGCGGCGTGCTGCAGACGGCCAGCGGGCGGATGACAGTCTCCATGTCAAGCATAACGGAGAACTGTCATGTGCAAGAGCTGCCGCCAGCTGGCCTGCGATGAACGATGCCAGATCAAGG
>JAPOSW010000060.1 GCA_026709505.1 Gammaproteobacteria bacterium
CGTGGCACACCCGCAGAAAGGATCCAGTACCATGTCGCCCTCATTGCTGGAAGCCTTGATGATTCGCGCCATCAGGGCCAAGGGCTTTTGGGTGGGGTAGCCAGTGCGTTCGCCGGACTGGCCTTGAACGGGTGGAATATCCGTCCAAATGCTGGCGGGAACCTGCCCCTTGTTTTCATGCAGATATCGGCGCAACGCAGGGACTCCCCCCGCTTTTTCCGGTAAGTGGATTCGCCCATCCGCTTCCAGTTCAAGCATTCGGTGTTCGGGGTATCTCCACGGCCCCGGATGTCCATGAAAGTCATACTCATAACCTCCACCGGATAATCCTTTTGCAGACAAGTTGTCAGCGCGATATTTCCCCCGGTCATCAGTATGCCGGTAAAACCTTGCTGCATAACCGGGATCTAGAGAAACTCTAACAGCATCGGTATTGATGGATGGACCATAAAACAAGATTGAATCGGCAACCCGCCCGAATGCCTTGGAATCATTATGAGACGAGTTGCGTTTCCAGACAACTTCATTTCTAAAGCATTTTTCTCCAAACACGCAATCCATCACTGCCTTCAGGTAATGACTCATGGTCGGGTCGCAGTGAAGATAGATTGATCCGGCCTTCTTCAATACCCTCCGGCATTCGATCAGCCGTATTGCCATGTATGCAAGATAGGCAAAGTTGTAGGGGTTGCCGATGCCCTTGATCCCGTTCAGGCAGTGATAGAGTTCCGGCTGGTCTTCCTTGATGGTCAACAGCCATTCTGCCTTGACGTCCTCCTGCCTGAATATGTCGCTGAACTCGGCACCCTCGGCACTGCTGCCTATCGGCGCAGTAAACTTCTTGTTCTTGTTGAACGGGGGATCAAGGTAGATCAGGTCGATGCACTCCGAGTTGATGCCTCTTAACACATCCAGATTGTCATGACAGAAAATGGTGCGGCTTGGAATGTTGCAGCTGGTCATTACGAATCAAACAACAATGGGCCGATAATTTTCTGGCTGGCCAGGTGCATAGAGACCTGTTTGTTATCAAAATACAAATCGCATTGAAGCCGATCTTCATCCCATTTAGACGTCATGCTAAATTTTTCAATAGATGTAGTTCCCAAATCAAAAGTGTCGCCGCACTCTTCGCCCAGCGTGGAATCACAAAACTTAAACGCTCTTTTCCGTATCTGCGAAACAATTGTGCAAGATTATATGCTGCACCAATACTTCCACCGCCAGAATCAATTATTACATCTAATTTATTCCCCTTGAAGCCACTATTTTTTAGTTCGTTATAAATTTGATCCACCAAGGGATTCGCCAAATTATCAGGTCCAAGGGCTAATATAAAGCAGTCTGATTGGCGAACTTCTGAAAATTGTTCTTTAAAGCTTTCAATTTTTTTATTCAAGCCTGAGATTTTTTTCTTCAACTTCGATATTTCAACAGATTGCCCTAATTTTGTATTCTTGTGGCTACTGTTCGACATATCTATGTGTCCTCATTATTTTCGAATCAAACATGGGTTATTCTAATTTACAGACTGGCTACACGCAATAGACTGGATAAACTGATCACAATGCAACCCAATCCACCGCTTATTCAACTACCCTGATCTAAAAACAGGAATTGCGAAAAAAGAAGAAAGCCCTTTTAAATTAGTGCATTATTGACAGAATGGTGTTTTTCATGCTTTACCAAACAGGTGAACATTCCATCAGCCCCAAAATAACAGGGTCATGAACATTCTACGCTATGCAGCCGCAAAAAGCTGCCACAGCTTCACTTCCCGGGCGGGCCTGACGGTGCCAGGAGCGCGTGACCCTGGACATCGACGCCCTGCCGGAAGGCGTCAGGGTTTCCCGGCTGTGCGCCGATGCCTCCTCTTGCCAGGCGGCGGTGATCAACGCCTGCCGCAGGCACGATGCGGGCTTCGCGATCCGCGCGAAGGCTGGAGCGATGCACAGATCGTGTGGCGGTACAGCCAGCGGGCCGATGCCTCGGAGAACAGCATGGGAAGCTCCGCAACGGCTTCGGCGGAGCACACCTGCCCGGCAGCGGGTCCTGAAGGCCAGACCGGCCAGCCTGGGCCTGCTCGAGGAAGCGCCCTGGCGGATGTGCACCTGCCGGCTGCCCTGATTCCCCGCCCCCTCCGGACCCGTCAGCAACCTGCCGGAAACGACCACGAATTCGCTCGCCCGGAATTCGCCGCTGGGCCGGGAACACGCCTCGCCCCCGCGTTCCGGCATGGAAACCGACCCCGCTTCCGACTGAATCCCGGCCTGCAACGGATAAAAAAATTTCTATTTTTAGATTTTTAGATTAGGGCGTATTAACACTACGAAGTGCATCAACGACAAGCGCAAGGACGATGAATCCGAGGAAGATGACGTCAACCCTGTCATAGCGCGAGAAGACCCTGCGGAAGCCCTTGAGCCACCGGCATGTTTCCCGGTCGTATTGCCAGGGAGCGATGCGACTGCTCTTCGGAGGCGCCACGGGCGTGAAGCCGAGATCGGCCGCCAGCCGGCGGGTTTTGTCGTCTTCACAGGCACGGTCCATGACCAGTGCCGGCCGGTTCAGCCGCTTCAGGAACTGCCGCCCTTGCGGGGCGTCGTGCGCGTTGCCAGGGGAGAGCGCGAAGGCCACGGCTGTCCGATCATCCGCGGCAGCCATGTGAAGCTTTGTGTTCCATCCTCCCCGGGACTTGCCGATACACTGCGGGCCGTTTTTTCTAGAGCGCCCGTGCCGTCGGGATACACCTTGATGCTGGTGCTGTCGAGGCCCAGTACCTCGACCCTGATCCGGATCATCCGCTCCCGCTGCAGGTGCCCGAAAACGCGGTCCAGGACGCCGTTCTTCGACCACCGGTTCATGCGCGTGTAGACGGTGTGCCAGTTGCCGAAACGTTCCGGCAGGCCGCGCCACTTGCAGCCGTGCTCGGCCACGTAGAGAATGGCGTCGGCGCCTGCAGGTTCGAAAGGCTGACATTGCCCCGCTGCCTCGGAAGCAGCGGCGCAATGCGCTCGTAATGTTCTTGCGTGAGTTCCACTTGCCTGTTCCTCTGGACTGTTCCAGCCAAAATTTACAGGCAATGAGTATGTCATGTTCATGGCGAATTGTGTTAACACGCCCCAGGGAACTAAAAATAGCGAGAAACCTACATGCAAAGATTGCTAAAATCAAAATAAACTTTACTTGAATATCGCGAAGTCATCAGTGTAAGTTCCTTAATATAAGAAACCACCTGCATTTTCTCATGACTATCGGAATTACGGACGCAAATTGATTCTATTGTCTCTGAATTGGGGGGCGATAAATGACTCTTGAAAACAAGCTAAATATCACGAATCAGGTTGATCTTGCCAGGGCCGAAGAAAAAATCAGCAAGAAGAAAGCCATGCTGTTCTACGACTCGGGTGATATCGACAACGTGGAAGTGGGCACCTTCGCTGGACTTGCCTATATCCATGCCTATCTGTTTAGTGAGATATACCATTTTGCCGGAAAAATCCGCGAGGCAAACCTCGCCAAGGGAAATTTTCGCTTTGCTCCGTTGATGTATCTGGAAACCTCGCTCAATCATATTGACGCCATGCCGCAAAGCAGCTTTGAAGAAATAATCGAAAAATACGTGGAGATGAATATTGCGCATCCTTTCCGTGAAGGTAACGGACGAACTGCCCGAATCTGGCTGGACCTAATTCTAAAAAAAGAGCTTGGGCGAGTGGTGGACTGGAATGTCGTGGACAAGGATGACTACCTTTCAGCCATTCAGCGTAGCGTGGTGAGGGACGTGGAAATCAAGGACCTGCTGCAAAAGGCATTGACAGACAATATCAATGACCGTGGTCTGTTCATGAAGGGAATCGATGTCAGCTACTATTATGAAGGATATAGCGCATTTCGAACCGAAGATCTTTGACTCCGGTTACTCCCCGCAAACTGCAGGACACAACCGGCTTTCTTCAATGAGTTGATTTTGAATGTGAATTTTTCGAATACGGAATTTGCGGCTCATGCATGAGACACAAGGCGATTTGTGACTCATAAACAGGAAAATATGAGTCGCAAATACTGTAAAGTTCAACTCTTCGCAATTGCTTGAAGAGTTTGGAACGGATTTGTGACCGTTTACTATCATAACGGAAAGTTTCCTCCTGATGATCGCCTTGAATGGTCGAGCCTGATTCCTTTGCTTGGCCCGACAGCGGCTGAAATTGCCCGGTATGACGGTATTCTGGAGGCAATACCGAATCCATTTTTACTTCTCACTCCGTTAAAAATACAAGAGGCCGTGCTTTCCTCAAGAATTGAGGGAGCCCAGGTGACAGTTTTAGAAGTTCTGGAGTCTGCAGGTGGTGGAAAAGTGCCAGCTTCAGCTGAACGACAGCTCGATATTCAAGAAGTATGGAACTACATCAATGCCATGCAAAAAGCCGAGGAGCTATTGGGCAAATATCCGTTATCCCAAAGAGTAGTCAAAGAGTCTCACTCAGTGTTACTCCAGGGTGTTCGTGGTCATGGTAAATCTCCGGGCCAGTACCGACGCATCCCCAATTGGATTGGCTCGCCAAACTGTAAAATGGATCAAGCAAGATTTGTGCCCATAGAAGCACAAAAACTTGATGATGCAATGGGCAAATGGGAAAAGTACATCCACCAAGAACATCCAGACCGACTAGTCCAACTGGCCATTCTGCATGCAGAATTCGAGTCTCTTCATCCTTTTTTGGATGGCAATGGGCGTTTAGGACGAATGTTGATTCCTTTATTTCTTTGGCAGAAAAATCTTGTACAAAAGCCGGTCTTTAACATCAGCAGTTATTTTGAGGCAGACCGCGATGCCTATTATGATGGGCTCCTGTCAGTATCCAAAGACGGAAACTGGGTCGGATGGATAAGGTATTTCCTGGAAGCACTCAGAAAACAGGCCGAATACAATTACAAAAAAGCACGCAGCATTCTTGAGCTATACGAAGAAACAAAGGAAGAAGCAACGCAAAATGTACGATCCCAGTATGCAACTCCAGCATTAGACTGGATATTCAATAACCCGGTATCCAAAACCAGCAGCTTCATAAATTGCCAGGGCATTTCCCGCGCATCTGCCAACCGGGTTTTATCTGCATTTGAGAATTTGGGCATACTAGCCAAGCATGTACAGTCAAGAGGAAGTGTGTCCGCAGTCTATGCATTTCCGAAATTGATTGCAATTATTGAGGGCTGACAGAATAAATTGATTGGTGACCTGCCGGGGCGGGGAATACAGGATTTGTGACTCACGCATGAGACACAAGGCGATTTGCGGATCATAAACGAGAAAACGTGGGTCGCAAATGCTTCAAAATTCAATTATTTATGTTCGCTTCGTGAGACTGGATTGATTTCGCGGCCGTTTTCCATTGTCTCCATGAACGATGAAATTTGATTGCTCTGCTTGGTCCGACGTTAGCTGTGATTGTCCGATATGACGGGGACATGACGGTATTTGGGGTTCGATGCCGAATCCACTCGACTGCCCGAGCACTGGACTGGACTTCATGAAACCACGTGAAATTCAGTTTTAGCACAAAAAGCACAGGGCCACCAAGAAGCACGCTTCATGTTCCGCTTTCTGAAAGCAGTCGCTTCAGGAAGTTGCCCCAGCGCAAAAGCGAGTAATCGAGCAGGTGACAGAGGGAGTAATTGCCCTATAATTAGCAGTCCACATATTTCATTCTGGAGATCAGATGGAGCAAACATACACTTCCAGGCTTCGTTACTCATCGGTAGATTTTCAGGCTGCCGATTTTTGTTCCTTGAGGAATCGGTGAATTCAGACAATGAGCGGCAAGACACTTTACGATAAATTGTGGGATCAGCATCTTGTTCACGATGATCCCAATGGAACATCGCTGATTTATATTGACCGGCACTTGGTGCATGAGGTCACCTCGCCGCAGGCCTTCGAGGGGTTGCATCTTGCTGGCCGTAAATTCTGGAGAACAGATTCAACGATAGCCGTGCCTGATCACAATGTGCCGACCACTGTTGACAGCGCGACTGTTGATGACCCTGTCTCAAGACTGCAGATTCAAACGCTTGATCAGAATTGCAGTCATTTTGGAGTCACCCAGTTCGGCATGTCCGATCCAAGACAGGGAATTGTTCATATAATCGGGCCTGAGCAGGGGATTACCCTGCCGGGCATGACTATTGTGTGTGGTGACTCGCATACTTCGACTCATGGTGCTTTTGGAGCACTGGCATTCGGTATCGGTACATCCGAGGTTGAGCACGTCATGGCAACCCAGTGTCTGATCTCGACAAAATCCAGGAACATGAGGATTCGGGTTGATGGCCGGTTAAACCATGGCGTTACTGCCAAAGATGTGGTTCTGTCGATCATCGGAAAAATCGGAACTGCCGGTGGCACGGGTTATGCAATCGAGTTTGCCGGGAAAGTCATTGAATCACTCAGCATGGAAGGCCGCATGACAGTGTGCAACATGACTATAGAAGCCGGAGCAAGGGCAGGAATGATTCGTCCGGATCAAAAAACCATTGACTACATCAAGGGCAGGCCCTACGCACCAAAAGGAGAGATGTGGGAGAGAGCAGTGGCAAGCTGGAGCGAGCTTGTCAGTGATGACGATGCGGTATTTGATAAAGAGGTCGTCATTAACGGTGCAGAAATACGCCCCAAGATTACCTGGGGCACTTCCCCCGAGATGGTGGTAGATCTGGACAAGTCAGTGCCTGATCCGTCTCAAGAGCCAGACCCCATTAAACAGGAGGGCATGCAGCGGGCCCTTGAGTACATGGGGCTAGAACCGGGCACTCCCATGACATCAGTGCCACTTGACCTGGTGTTTATTGGCTCATGTACCAATAGTCGAATTGAAGATTTGCGAGAGGCGGCTTCTGTCGCCAAAGGCCGGAAAGTATCCCCCGATATCAAGCAGGCGTTGGTGGTTCCCGGATCCGGTCTGGTGAAACGGCAGGCAGAGGAGGAAGGCTTGCACAGGGTATTTATTGATGCCGGTTTCGAATGGCGAAACCCGGGTTGTTCAATGTGTCTTGCCATGAATGCTGATCAGCTGAAGCCAAAGGAGCGCTGTGCTTCAACATCCAATAGAAATTTTGAAGGTCGACAGGGCCAGGGAGGACGAACCCACCTGGTTTCACCCGCAATGGCAGCCGCCGCCGCGATCGCCGGCCACTTCACGGATCCTGCGAGTCTGTAGAGAATGGAAAAATTCAACGTTCACGAAGGTATTGTGCTGCCGCTTGATCGAGCCAATGTGGATACTGACGCGATTATTCCAAAGCAGTTTCTGAAATCCATCAAGCGCACGGGGTTTGGCCCCAACCTGTTTGATGAATGGCGTTATCTTGATCATGGCGAGCCTGATCAGGACAACAGTTCGCGCCCATTGAATCCAGATTTTGTGCTGAACCAGCCAAGATATGAAGGTGCTTCCATTTTGCTGGCCAGGGATAACTTTGGTTGCGGATCTTCAAGGGAGCATGCCCCCTGGGCATTGCTGGATTATGGCTTTCGATGCATCATTGCACCGAGTTTTGCCGATATCTTCTTCAACAACTGTTTCAAGAATGGCATTTTGCCAGTCGTTCTGGATACTGAGGCGATCGACAGTCTTTTCATTCGAGTTGAAAAAACCCCGGGTTTTTCACTGCGGGTGGACTTGCCCAAACAGACAATTACCATTCTGGAAGACCGGTCCGTGGCTAGTTTCGAGATTGACGGTTTTCAGAAGGATGCGCTGCTTCAGGGGCTTGATGACATTGGAATGACCCTGGCGAAAGCCGACCTCATTCGGAATTACGAGGAGACAAGACGCAAGATTGCTCCATGGCTGTTTTCATGAGAATCCTTAAGCCGCGTTGAACACCCAGTACTGGATCATTGCCGGAATATTGCTTTTCACACTGTTGTTGTGGGTGTTTGTCAAACGCTGCGGTATCCAAACAGAATCTCCAGCCTCAAGCCGCAAGAGCTCTCATAATGAAGATTCCAGAACCTTGCACAACAATACCCCGACAGGCTTGGGCCTGGATTTGGCAGAGAGCTTTTTTCAGCAAGGAGAGAGAGAAATCGCGCATCGGTACATTGACGAGGTTCTTGAAGAGGGTTCGGAAAAGCAGAAGGAGCAGGCAAGACAGTTGATGGGAAGATTCTCCAAAGAGTCTTCAGCGGAGTTGCTCCATTCAGGGACCGCAAACAAGACTATCTGAGGCCAGCTGCGAGTTCCTTGACAAAATCATGAACTTCCGACGCTATTTGCTGCTTGGCCAGGTCCCTTTCCAAAGCAGACTTGACGGTGTTGACCAGTGCGGACCCCACCACAACCGCATCGGCAAAACGTCCAATATCCCTGACTTGTGATTGAGACTTGACCCCAAAGCCAACCGCAATGGGAAGTGAGGTCTGGGTACGGATTCGTTTCACGGTTGCTTCCAGTTCCTCGATTTCAGCGGACCGGGTTCCAGTAATGCCGGTGATCGCTACATGGTAGACAAAACCTGAACTGTTCTTCAAGACGCTGGAAAGCCGGTTGTTATCGCTGGTGGGCGTGGTCAAGCGTATCCAGTTGAGTCCGGTGGTCAGGCAGGCATGACACAGTTCATCATCTTCTTCGGGAGGCAGGTCTACGATAATGAGTCCGTCAACTCCGATACTGATTGCGTCATTCAGGAATCCTGGAGGGCCGTACCGGTAGATTGGATTGAAATAACCCATCAGGATAATCGGTGTAGCGTCATCGTTTTCTCGAAACGAGCTGACCATCTCAAGAGTCTTCGCCATCGACGCGCCATTATTCAGGGCACGCTGGCTGGAGAGCTGAATTGCCGGACCGTCAGCCATGGGGTCGGAAAAGGGCATGCCGATTTCAATGATATCGGCACCGGCCTCCGGAAGGCCATTCAGGATTTCAAGCGAGGTTTCAGGGTTCGGGTCTCCGGCGGTGATGAACGTGACCAGGCCGGCTCGGCCCTCTTTTTTCAGTGCCTCAAACCGGACCTGCAGGCGCTCGGTCATAGTTTCTCTCCCAGTGCGTCGGCAACCGTGAAGACGTCCTTGTCCCCTCGTCCGCACATGTTCATCACTATGATCTGGTCTTTTGACATGGTAGGGGCTATTTTCATGACATGTGCCAGTGCATGGGAGGGTTCAAGGGCGGGAATGATGCCTTCAGTGCGGCAACAGACCTGGAAGGCGTCCAGTGCCTCCTGATCCGTGACCGAGACATATTCAATGCGCCCCTGTTCGTGAAGCCATGAATGCTCAGGGCCGATTCCGGGGTAGTCAAGGCCGGCCGAAATGGAATGCGCATCCCGGATTTGCCCGTCATCGTTTTGCAGCAGGTAAGTGCGATTGCCATGCAGAACACCGGGCTGGCCGCCAGTCAGGGAGGCCGCATGCTGTCCAGTGTCAATGCCCATCCCGCCTGCTTCGACGCCGATGATATCAACGTCCGAATCATCCAGAAAGGGGTGAAAAAGCCCAATTGCATTTGATCCTCCGCCAATGCAGGCCACCATAACATCCGGCAGGCGGTTTTCGTACTGCATGATTTGTTCACGAGTCTCACGGCCAATGACTGACTGAAATTCGCGCACCATTTCCGGATAGGGGTGGGGCCCAGCACAAGTGCCGATGATATAGAAGGTGTCTTCGACATTGGCTACCCAGTCTCTCAGGGCTTCATTCATGGCGTCTTTCAGCGTAGCCGTGCCGCTGGTCACCGGCACCACTTCGGTGCCCAGCAGCTTCATCCTGAAAACATTGGGGGCCTGTCTCTCGATATCGGTCTCGCCCATGTAGACAACGCAGGGCAGATCGAACAGGGCGCAGACTGTGGCTGCTGCAACACCGTGTTGACCAGCACCGGTCTCGGCAATGATGCGGTGCTTGTTCATTCTTCTGGCGAGCAGGATTTGGCCAAGGGTATTGTTGATTTTGTGGGAGCCGGTGTGATTCAGTTCGTCTCGCTTGAAGTAGATTTTTGCACCGTCCAGGTGCTCTGTAAGCCGTTTGGCGAAATAGAGCGGGCTTGGCCGTCCTACATAGTGTTCAGCGTAGTACCTGATATCGGCAAGATAGTCTTCATCATTGCGGTACTTTTGCCATGCCCGATCGACTTCCAGGATAAGCGGCATGAGTGTTTCGGCGACGAATCTTCCGCCAAAGATCCCGAAGTGCCCGCTATCATCGGGTCCCGATCGGTATGAGTCTGTAATGGGTGCTGTTGAATTCATCGGTTGATAGTCAATGGCCTAAAGCAAAGCAGGCATTATACAGCCTGTATAGGATGAAGCACGTCGAGATGCCATCTTGTGCCATGGTCAAGCTTCAGTATTCTGCAATTCAAGGGCTGGAAAAAACCCTGGAAAATTTGCAGGATCCGGTGCAGGCCCTGCAGGCGCATGCATCCATTGCCCGCCGAATGCGGGCGCAACTCAGGATCGGTCCGGCCAGGGGGTCAGGGCGAGGGCAGGCCTTCGCGAAAAACCTCGAACGGCATACGGCAGCCCAGCACCTTGCGGGGACGGTGATTCAGACTGTTCTTCACCTGCCGCACTTTTTCCGCCGTGACTCGGGTCTGGCGAAAGTACTGGCGCACCAGGCCACTGGCGATCTCGTTCGGGTCACGCTCCCGGGAGTGGCAAGGCATAATCCCGCCCCAGGTCCGGCGGAGATCTCCCGGTGGCCGGCAAGCTCCTTGCCATTGTCTGCAGTCAGGGTGTGCACCCGGTTCCAGTGCGCCCCCATGCGCCGCAGCAGGGTCTCGGTCATGGGCGCCTCGGCCCTGCTGGCCAGGGGCTCCAGGATCGCATGCTTCGACATCCGGCCCACCGAGGAGAGCAGGGATCCCCGGTGCATCTCGCTGATGATCGTGTCCAGCTCCCAGTCTCCGATGCGGCTCTTCTCCTCCGCCTCCGCGGAACGCTCGGCGATGTCCACCCGATCCGGAATGTGGTCTGGCCGGAATGCCGGCCAGTCCGGCTTCTTTCCCCGCCGCCGGAGACACGGGTACAGGTCTCCGCCCGTTTCGCGGCTGATCGTGGCCGCACTCCGGCCCAGGTACCGAGCAATCTCCCGAATCGAGTCGCCTCTGGACAACAGGGCCTTGATCTGGCATCGTTCACCATAGGGCGACAGCTCTTGCGCATGACAGTTTTCCGTTGATGTTGACATGGAGATTGTCATCCGTCTGCAATACGCTGCCGCCCCCCAGGGTGCTGCACTTCAGAGTGGAATTGGAGGTAACTTATGGGTTCTGATAAGAGGCGATTAGTAACGAATCCCAAAAACAAGTCTGCCCTACTCTGTGGTGATGAAGAATGGCGAATACAGTTTTACAGTGTTCCAAATTTCCATGGCTTCTATGAGGCCTGACTTGTTTTTGGTTCGAGCGGCAATCTGAATTGAGCGTTGATCCGACAGGATTGCTGGATTGATTTAATGATAAAGATGATGATCAAAGAGATCGAACTTGAGGGGTTAACCGGGCCCCTGGCTGGGCTTGAAGCGGGATACTCCAAGGGCAGCCCGCTGGTTTGCATCCATGGCTGGCTGGATAATGCAGCATCATTTATTCCACTGGCCGAGGCGTTGCCATCCTGTCGCTGGATATGCATTGATTTGCCTGGACATGGTAAATCGGCCTATCGCCCACCGGGTGCCATTTACCATTACCTCGATTACCTCGGAGATCTTTACCGGGTGCTTGAATCTCTGGAATGCTCAAGCTGTACGCTGGTTGGCCATTCGCTTGGCGCTGGGATCGCGGCGGTATACGCGGCAGCATTTCCCGAGATGGTTGACCGGCTGGTGTTGATCGACGGGATCGGTCCAATATCACACGACTCCATGGACAGTTTGAAACAGCTCCGGGAGTCTCTGGATTTTCTTGGAAAAACAGGGAAGACAGGCTCACGGTTTTATCCTTCATGGGATCAGCTTGTCAAGCGCCGGCTTGATGCAGGAAATATTACAAGAAAATCTGTCGAAATCCTGCTTGAGCGAGGCACGATACGCAGTGGAGAAGGAGCAACAGTACTCAGTGATGATCGTCTCAAGCAGCGTTCACCGCTTTACATGAGTCAGCATAGAGTGGTGTCTCTGTTAAAGGGGATTGAGGCCCGAACGCTGTTGATCATGGCTGCAAGTGGCCTGATACGAAAACGTTCTTCAACCCTTGAGAGAGTTGCTGCCATTCGTAATTTGACCCAGAAGATCGTTCCGGGCGGCCATCATGTGCATCTTGATGATCCTGACGTGGTGGCCCGTGAGATCAAGAAGTTTCTGGATGATGATCAGGGGGAAGCATGATCTGGGATGGCGGCTGTCAGTGCGGGATGATACGGTTTCAGCTGTTGGAGGATCCGCTTGTTGTCTATGCCTGTCATTGCCATGACTGCCAGAAACAGTCTTCAAGCGGTTTTGGCATTTCCGTATGGATCAGCATCGAGGATTTCAGGTTGGTTTCGGGTGTACTTTCAAGTTGGATCACACAGGCTGACAGTGGGGACATGAAGGAGTGTTCGTTCTGTGCTGATTGCGGTAGCCGAATCTATCATTCTGGAATAGGTGGAACAGGAATCCTAAGCGTCAAGGGTGGTTCTCTGGATGAGATGGGCAGGCTGAAGCCGATAGCGCATATCTGGATGCAAAGCGCACAACCCTGGATGAGGACATTGCTGGATGGCGAAATGCTGTTTGATGCTCAACCGGATAATTTCGAAGAACTTATTCATGCTTACCGTGAGCAAGCTGGATATTGATCTGAACGTTACTGGTAACAGAATCTCGAGAATATTCGGCATGTTCCTTGCCATAAGATACCTCTTCCCGCCATGCTTCTTGGGCGATGATCAAGCGACCGAATACAGAAGCATTAGTTTGCAAGTCAATGACATGTTACAACGATAGGATCATGAAGCCGTTAAAAAACTGGAATATGGACACAGGTGGCTCTTTTATCATTTCACCCGACTGCAGCACATTCGTTCAGCGAAAAAATCGTGCCTCGTGTATTTTCATGAACAGATGTTGATCGACTTCAACTCGGTCCTGGAGATAGGATGCCGCTTTCTTCCGGAGCTTGACGGGTAGAGCGCAACATATCGAAGCAAGCTCTAAACATGGACATTACCACGTGACCGCTCCATTAGCACCGGGTAAGGAAACCAGTACAAACGTCAGACGGAATTCATCGGGAGGTGAAGTGCACGAGTCCATACAGCATAAGGCTTTCATCCTAAATTCGCGGGGTTCAGCCTGGCTTTTACATGGCAACGTTTATGGCAGATCAATTTCGAGCAATTCGAATGCCCGGGTTTGCAACGGGGCAGGCTTGGCAAGCAGGGTGAAGGCCTGATCGGGATTCGATGGCAGACTGACCTGATTCCTGGTCAGTGTTGCCAACTCGGCAAGCAGTGTCGACAGGCTGTGAACCGGCAGGCCATCGGGCGTTTTTCTGGTGCTGGCTCTGGCTTTCGCGCTCGGCGAAGCCTCAGCCGGCTCAATCGGCGAATTCCGCTGTGCCCGGGCGACCTCCGGCTGATCATCTTCGAACAGCAATGGCGCAAGGCGGCGGCGCATATGCCATTCCACATGGAACGCCAGCATGCAGAGAAACACATGGGCCTTGACATGCCCGGTCGTATAGACATAAATGGGACGGACCTTGAGTCGGGAGGTCTTGATGTTTCGAAAGGCCTGTTCCACCTGGGACAGGCTTTTGCAAGCGGCGACGGCTTGCTCCGCTCCGAGGGAGGATGCATCCAGACCGGTACGGATGACATAGACCCCGTCGAGTTGCGCCTCAGCGGCGATATTCTCTGCCCGCCGCTGCCAGCTGATCCGGTCGTCGGTCACGGCAATCTCGAAAGGCTTTTGCACTTTTTTGCGGCTGGCCTCCCGTCCCGCCCGGCGATTGATCGCCTGCTGGCCCTTGAGCGTTCCACGCTTGACCGATTGGGCAATCGTCTCCAGCAGCTGCTCAGTTGCCTGCAGCAGCGCTTCTCGCTTGCGACTCCTGACGCAGTCGAGGATTCAGGCAAACCATCAGTCGCTCATGCGGAAACTCCGGACTGATGACTTCTGCGACTTGATCCGGAATCAGTAATTCCGGGTCCAGCGCAGCCGGTGCATTCGGTCGAGTCAAGAGCTTGCGAATCTGCTTGTGGGTCAGGGCCGAGATCCAGTCGAGCCCCGAGGGCTGGAGGTCCTCTCGAATCCGGGCCGTGGGCAGCATGCCCCAATCGCCGACCAGGGCGACATGCTGAACCTGGAAACGCTTGCGAATCCGCTGGACCTGTGAGAACACCGTATTCGGGTCTGCGGCATTGCCAGAAAATGCCTCAACCGCGATCGGACAGCCATCTTGCGCACACAGCAGGCCATAGACAATTTGCTGCCTGCCTTTCTTCTCGTCCCGGCTGCAGCCAAAGGCAGCTAACGGACAACACCGGCCTTCGACATGGCTGGAGGTCACATCATGCAGAATCAAGGTGTTCTCGCGATCGAGATGCCGGCTGGCGAGACTGCGTTCAATCCAGGGCTGGCGTCCCGCCAGCCAGTCCAGCATGCCGAGCATTTCATTGCCGGTGACATGGCCTAAATCCAGCACCTGGCCAAGACTGGTGGCGGCACTCTCCGAGGACAGGGCACGTGCGGTGGCCAGTCTGGAAGCTGGATCGATGATCCGGGCCACGATCGCGGCGACCGCGAGACTTCGATGTTGCCCGGCCTTGCGACCGAGTATGCGTAGCAAGCCGATCTTGCGCAACGTGCCGAGTATGGCAGCGACGTGCCCGTGAGGATGAGAGCGGCAGAGGGTAACGGCCTGTTCGAGTGTCTGGAATGCCACTCCTCCCTTGAGCTGGGTACGGATTGACTGAATCAGCGCGGGCGGTGCCTTGCTGAGATTGCACAGCGTAGTGCGCTTGATTTTCCTGCCTTCCCGGTGTGCCTCTCGGAGCAGGATAGCGGGTGGCGAGTTGCGGTTGGGGATGATCTCGAGGTGGATGGACATGGCTGGATCATATACATGGAAACATATATCCATAGATGAAGATGCCGGTATTGACATGAAACAACGCCTGATCAGACGCTTGCGCTAATTTGGAAGGAGAAACAGGGCGTGAAGTTCCGGTTATAACTTCTCGACTCGAATATCCAGCAGGTTCCGGTCTTTTTCGCCAAACACCATGCCGATCAGGTGGATTGGCTGATCAAGGTCCCGGTACTTCTCGGCATAGCCTCTCGTGCGAATCTGCGCAATGGCTTCCTCAAGACCCTTTTTGACCTTTTCTTCCGAATTTTCGCCGCCTTCCACCATCTTGAATTCAAGGACGAACACCTGATTCCCATGCAGGAGCACCATGTCCGAGCGGCCATGGCGGGTCATTTCCTCTGCTGCAAGCTCCACCGGCGTTGTCCGGAAACTCATGTACAGCAGGCTCGCTTGCCAGGACTCGCAGCTGCCCAGGCCGCCACTGTCATGCCAGGCATGGGGAATATTCGGAAGCAGTTTTTGGATTTTATCCTTGAACACAGAAAATTCGTTCTCTGCCAGAGCCTGAATCAGTATATTTCCTGCCTCTGCTATCTCTCGGCCACAGCCCGTCAAGTGATCCGCAAACCCCTTGTTGAAGCTTCTCTGTACCTCGTAATTGGGGTAGTCCAGATGGTAGAGAATGTTGTCTTCATTCACCTCCTTTTCCGTTATGGTCAGATACCCGGACTGGAACAGCAGGGCCTCGTGACTGAATTTGCCAAGCGCAAACTTTGCAACAGACGATGCATCGACTACGCGGTTCTCCACCTTCATGGGACTGACTTTTTTCTGTTCCAGCATCCGGTACAGATAACTCGGCTCGCCGGACTGGAACCAGTGTTCACTGTATTCACGCTCATAAAAGAGATGGAGAATGTCGTGGGGATTGTAGAGCTTCTCCTCGCCAAGCCAGTTGTAGCCGTTGTACCAGGTTCGAATCCTGTGCCGGTCCAGTCCTTCCAGTTCCGGGGCAAACACGGTATCGAGATCGTGATCGGTATATCCGCAAATGGTTGCATACCTCGGGGATATGCTGATATTTATGAGATTGTTGAGACCGGAAGAAAAACTGGTTTTGGAAAACATCGTGATGCCGGTGACGAACACAAACCGGATGTGTTTCTGGGCACTCTTCAGAATGCTGTATATGTCCTAAGGCTATCCCGGTTTGTCCGGGCCTTCTCGTCGTCTTCCAGCACGTCCAGTACGGGCTTGTCGTATTCGTCAACCAGCACTACTGCCTGCTGGCCGGTCGCCTGGTGAAGACGGATCAGGATGCTCCGAAGCCGTTCGGGAGCGCTAATCACCGAGGGAAAGGTTTTTCAGATCAAATGCCTGCTCGACTTTGTATAGCTGGTTGAGTACGTGATTTTCCAGATTCTCCGGCGTACTGACTTTTCCATCGAGGACCAGGCGGACCACCGGGAACTTGACCGACCAGTCCCAGTGCGGGTGGATGTCCAGACCCCGGAACAGCGGCTCGTTTCCCTCGAACAGTTCCTGCAGGGTGTCGACCAGCAGGCTCTTGCCGAAGCGGCGGGGCCGGGAGAGAAAGTAGTACCTTCCCTCATCAGTCATTTGCCGAACCAGGGGCGTCTTGTCGACATAGTAGCAGCCTTCCTCACGAAGATCAGAAAATGACTGGTAGCCGATCGGCAGCGGGCGGCGTTTTGCCTGAATTTCTGCATTCATCATGCAATCATCTTAACATAGCAGGAGCGAGCAGTTGAGCTGTACGAAATGGAGGCCTTGGATGTTTGGATCAGAAACATTCGAGAGCAGAGTTCTACATTTGACTGTCTCCTTATAACAGGCATCTCAACTTAGCAGGTTGAGAACGATTACTGAATCAGTCTTGCCACCACTTACGAGCAGTATATCCAGACCTATGCCTTGCACAATTGACTTGCTAACAGGCTGCAATCAGCTTCCCTTGGCGTGAATCCATTTGAGTACGGCATCCTGCACTTGGTTGCCACTCTGGAATGTGACGTTGCTTGATTGGATCAGGACGGTAACCGAATAAGGCTTGCCATCCGCTGCGACTACATATCCAGCCATGCTCCGCACTCCTTTGACCGAGCCGGTCTTGATTCGCGCACGTCCAGCTAATGGGCTGTTGCCCAGGCGTTTTCTCATGGTTCCGTCTAACGAAGCTAATGGCAATGACGACAGGAACTCTGGTCTGTAAAGACTCTGCCACGCCAGGTCAAGCAGTTCAGCAATTCCTTTTGATGTAATCCGTGTTGTCCGGGACAATCCAGAACCATTATCTACGTAAAGGTCCGGTATCTTGATATTGCTTGACAATAGCCAGTTCGCGAGTCTGTTTCTCGCGCCCGACAGCGTCGCCCGGTCATCTTCATTTCCAGCATCCAGATTCAAGAACAGCATTCTCGTCATGACGTTGTTGCTGTACTTGTTGATGGATGTAATGAGGTCCGAAAGCGGTACTGAGAAGTGTGAGGACAGTAATCGGGAGTTTTCCGGGAGCGGCGCAACCCGGTATGACCCGTCCAGCGTTCCACCACTTTGCATCCAGAGCTGCTTGAATAATCGATAGGTGTATTCGTTATTCGGCAATAGAGAACGGGATATCGAATAGCCTCCGCAATTTGTTGAGTAGGCTCCTTCAAACCGGACTTCAATGTTATCCGCATTTTGATCAATCCGATAATTCCAGCCACTTGTTTTGTAGGAACACTTTCCGGATTTGGGCTTGAGCTGATTGATCAGTTTCATGCCTTCCAGGGGGGGGTCATTGCGAACGGAAACACGTCCCTCCAGAGGCTGGATGACCAGGCGGTTTGCAGAGAAGTTAACCAGTGCTGCATCGGGGCCCACGTTATACAGGCGATTCGGTGCACCATCAAAAGCCGAGCGATCGTGTTTCGGAATGTCATACAGCGTATTATCGATAATCAGGTTCCCGGTAATACTGCGAATACCAAGGCCCCGGAGCGTCATCACATGGTTCCAGAACCTGTCTACGGTCAAGAATGGATCACCGCCGCCCCTTAGGACTAGATTGCCAACAAGCACGTCATCTCGAATCTTTCCGTCAACGTAGTATCGGGTTTTCCACTGATGTTGAGGGCCAAGTAGTTCAAGTGCTGCCAAGGTGGTTATCAGTTTTATTACGGATGCCGGATTACGGTACACGTTGCCGTTGACGCTCAGAATGGACTGGTTGCTTTCGATGTCCCGGATTTCGATACTGACATCGCTGACGGGAATGTCGTATCGTTTCAGAGTCTGGGAAATTGATGATGGTAGCGTATCTGCGAATGCAGATATCGGCAATAGGGCAACCAGCAGCCATGCCGGAAAGCACCGTCGGCCAGGAAAAGCCATGACAGAATGAAGCAGTGATATAATGATCTTCTTCATGTGAATGGATTTTGCAATGCCTGCCAAAAAAACAATTTATCGGATTCTATTTCATCATCTCGGCAAGCTCTATGAACTTTATGCCCGTGATGTATCACAGAGCAACATGTACGCCTTTGTGGAAGTGGGCGAGATCATTTTTGGCGAGAAGTCCAAAGTAGTGGTCGACCCTTCCGAGGAGCGCCTGAAACAGGAATTCGGCCAGGTTCATCGGACCTACATTCCCTTGCATACGGTGGTTCGCATAGATGAAGTCGACAAGGAAGGGGTGAACAAGATTATTGATGATGTTGACGGGCAAGCCAATGTCACACTGTTTCCAATGCCCCCCCTGAAACCGGATCTGCCAAATTGATGCGGAAGTTCGAAAACGAGCCGAAACAACTCGAACAGTGACCAACTTCAATAACCAGAATACCAAGTAAATCATATGCCGAAAACACAAATTTCAATCTGGGCCGCGTTATGCATGTTGATCGTCATCGCACCAGCGATTGCCGATAAGCCTCCCGTATATGTATCTGGCCAGAATAACTACGCAATCCGAGGATATGATCCGGTCGCCTACCATTTGGATAGAAAACCAGTCAGGGGAAAGGACGATTATACCGCCGAGTGGAATAGGGCCACCTGGCGGTTTTCATCAGAAGCCAATCGGGGCAAGTTCACCCAAGAACCGGAACGCTGGGCTCCCCAATATGGCGGATATTGTGCTTGGGCAGTATCCAGGAACTACACTGCCAGCACCGACCCGGATGCGTGGTCAATCGTGGATGATCGTCTGTACCTGAACTACAGCAAGAGTGTTCGGGCATCCTGGAGTCAGGATATTCCGGGCAATATCAGAAACGGCGATGCCAACTGGCCTTCAGTCCTCTCAAAATAACCTTCACAAGTCCCGCACAAGCCGGGCGGAGCGTGACGCTTATTCGGGTTTTTCAATCCACAGGTATTCCGGAACCAGGGCTCTATCGTTCGGCAAAGCAGAGAATATCCTGCCTATCGCCAGCATCGGTTTGTTTTTGTGCCGAGTCAGTTCAAGCCCATTCCGGAAGCAAGGCAAGGGACAAACTGCGAGGGTGGTTTTCAGGCACACTTCACGCCAGTTCCGCCAAGCCCGCAATATCCTCCCGGATTCTTGGCGAGATATTGCTGATGATAGTCCTCTGCGTAGAAAAATTCCTTGTCACTCGATATTTCAGTCGTGATATCGCCAAAGCCGGCTTGCGACAGCTTCCCTGCATAGCGGTCACGGCTTTCGATTGCCAGCGGGAGTTGATCCTCGTAATCGGCATAGATAGCCGATCGGTATTGAGTACCGACATCGTTGCCCTGTCGCATGCCCTGTGTCGGGTCGTGAGATTCCCAGAACATCTGTAGCAGTCTTTCAAATTCAACATGAGCGGGATCATAGACTACCAGTACAACCTCGGTATGACCACTGTATCCCGAACATACGTCCTGGTAGGTCGGATTTCGCGTGTAGCCGCCTGCATAGCCAACGGCTGTGGTGTAAACGTCCTTCATCGACCAGAACTTGCGTTCTGCCCCCCAAAAACATCCCAAGCCAAACTGCGCTGTCTCCATGTGCGATGGAAACGGCCCCTTGATCGGGTTTCCATTCACAAAATGCCGGTTGACTACCTCAATGGGCTGTTCCCGGTCAGGCAATGCCCGGTCTGGATCGGGCATTCTGGCTGATTTGAAGAAACTGTACATGCAGCTTATGCCTCTCGCCTATCGGCAACCCTGTTCAGATGGTTTCCGGCAATCGGGCCAGTGACTGATTTCAGGTTCGCACATGCCCTTGTCCTCATCGAAACGTGCGATGAGACGACTAAAACGGCAAGCCGTGTCCGTAGGCCACCATGCACATCAGCATGGGTATCGACAGCATGGTGTTGGTGCGGGAGGCCAAGAGTGCGGTATTTTTGGCTTTGGCAACTTCTTCAGGCGTAGCCTCGGCCAATCCGAGCACCTTTTTCTGGTTGGGCCAGATCAATACCCATACATTGAACAGCATGATGGTTCCAAGCCAGGCCCCGACCCCAATTGCAGTAACCCCGCCAGTGGCAAAAAAGTGAGTGGTGAACCCGCCAATGTATTCCAGTGCGGCGGCCCCCGTTAACCAGGTGGCAACGGCCCCCCACCGAAACCACAGCAAGGCGCGCGGTGCGACATATTTTGAAATGCCGGCAGGCCCCGGGCCTTCTTTGTCATCTGCGGCCTGGGCCAATGCCGGAACCTGTACAAAATTGAAGTAGTAAAGCAGTCCGACCCAGGTAATACCGGCCAGCACATGCAGCCAAACAACTAGTGACCAAGCATTCATGATGCGATTTCTCCAGGTTTAGGGTTTAAGTTGGTTTTCAAAAGAGTTCTGCTGAAACTACAGCAATAGGGCAATGATAATTGCGAGAATAAACCCCGAAATAATCGTTCCGGCAATGGATTTAAGTGGGTTCATGATAAATATCTCCGTCAAGATAAGAGGAATCAAATCTGACCGCCTTCAGTGTAGGCTATGGTCAGAAGACCATTGATACAGTCTGAATAATAAGGCTGAAATTGCCAAAATTCAAGATGCAGAGGCGTATGCCGAGCCTGGGATGACGGAAAAATCAACGGATTCTTGCCGCATGCAGGCTGTATTCATGCCTCAATATCCCCGCTCCATATCCGCAACATGAGTCAATGGATGACCCAGACGGTAGAGCTTGATATTCGTCCAGATATGCTCGGCACTGGTTTCCGGCACCGTCATGCTGGCGATATGGGGGGTGACCGTAATCGCAGGATGATTCCAGAGTGGACTATTGTTGGGCAAGGGCTCTTCTTCAAACACGTCTAGCACAGCCGCGCTCAGATGGCCATTTTCAAGAAGTGCCAGTAGGTCATCCTCTACCAGCAAGCTGCCGCGTCCAACATTGATCAGTACAGCCTGTTTGGGAAGGTGCACCAGATTTTCCTTGCAGAGAATCCGACGGGTTTCCCGGGTATGAGGGAGCAAGCAAACTAGAAAATCACAATGTGAAAGCATGGCGTGGAGCTGCTCGGGGCCATGAAAGTGTTCGATGCCTTCAATGTGTTTTTTAGAGCGACTCCAGCCAAACAGGTGAAATCCGAAGGACTTCAGGGCCTGGGCACAGGCCGTTCCCAATACCCCCATCCCCATGATTCCGACATTGCGCCGACTGGCCGGGACCTGCATGATTTCTTCCCAGTTTCGGTCTCGCTGAAATTGCTCGTAGCGCGGCATGAATCGATGATGTCGCAAGATTTGATAGACTACATATTCGGTCATCCCCAGAGTCAGATTGGTCTCAACCATGCGCACTACGGGAACTCCTTCTGGCAGGATGTTCTCTCCAGACATGTGATCAACACCTGCACCGATCGAGAATATAATCCTGATTTCGGGATGTCGATCGAACATGCCGGGATTCGGCTGCCACACCAGCACATAGTCTATGGCCTGACCTTCCTTTAGATCATCCCATCGGACAAGTTCCAGATCACTTCCACGAAAAGCTTCAGCCCATTCGTCAAAGCGTTCAAAATCAGCCTTGATTGCGAGTATTTCGGCCATTTACCTATCCAAAATTGCGATGCTAATGCCATAGCCGGTCAATGGGCACGGCGTAAAGCGAGTCTCCAAAAGGCACAACATCGTTGCCCGAATAAAGCACAACTCCACATTTGAAGTCATTCGGCGCAACACTTTGCAAAACTCTCAGCCCTTTGAAATCAGAGGAGGTTATGGTATCAGAAGTTTTGACTTCAATTGCTGCCAGCGATCCATCCGGCCGCTCCAGTACAAAATCAACCTCTTTATTGTCACTGGTGCGAAAGTGCAGGAGTTGTTCCCGGCCATTGCTAAATGACAGGTTTTTGAGCAGCTCGGTAGCCACAAAATTTTCGACCAAGCGTCCGTATAGCTCAGGCCTGCGTATGTGCATCTCTTCCAGTCGCCAGTCCAGCAAATGACACAGCAATAAAGTGTCGATCAAATAGCCTTTGGGAGACTTTACAAGCCTCTTGCCGATATTTCGATACCATGGCGGAATACTGAAAGTCAGAAACATCGCTTGCAGAATGCCTCTGTAGCTCTTGCTTGTCACTGGATTCAACGCCACATCACGAGAGATTTCAGCGTCATTCAGCAATCCCCCCGCTCGCGCTGCCAATGCTCGCAACAATGTCGGCAGCAGGGTGATTTTTTCCAATTCAGAAATCACCCGCACATCACGTTGCAGGATCGATGTCAGGTAACCGTCGAACCATACAGCACGCTCTTTCGCCTTTTTGCCGGAAACCTCAGGAAAAGTTGCCAGACGCAATGCTTCATTCACGGACGTTTCCACGGTATCGGATTTTGAAAAATCGCAGGAAAACAGTCTTTCCAGAAAGCTTCCTTCTCCACCTAGCACCTCGCTCACGCTTAACGGATAGAGCGTTTTCATGCTCATTCGACCGACCAATGGGTCAGAAAGCCTGGGCAAAGCCATAATGTTGGCAGAACCGGTGAGTAAATAACGCCCATTGATTGATTTGCTGTCTTTCCAACGCAATTCATCGACTCTCATTTTCAGGGCACGGAATATTTCCGGCACCATCTGCACTTCATCCAGAATGACTGGTCCTTCATATTCTTTCAAGAATCCATACGGCGAAGATGCCGCCGCCGCCGCTGTCGTGATATTGTCAAAGCTGATGTATTCTGCAGGATAATCCGTTTCTGCATGCATGCGTACCATCGTACTTTTCCCCGCTTGGCGCGGTCCGTTGACAAATACCACCGGTGCATGCCTTAAGGCGAAAAGCACGTTTTTCGAGAGTTTTCTGGGTATTTTCGTCATTTATTTTTGCAATTATAAATTTCAAATATATAAATTATAAAACATATTTTTATTTATGTAAAATATTCTGATCAAGGTTTTTCCGTAATGGCGAAAATCGATTTGCCCGTGTACAGGAATTTCGTCATGGGAACTCTCAGACGCTTCATTATTCTCAGACGCTTCATTATGCTTTGTAGATTTATGATTCGCATCTAGGGTTTGTCATCAATCCTCGTACAACTGATTTTTGTTACAATCTGCCAGCTTCGAAAATCGAACACCAGATCTTGCTTCCAGCCCATTTTGTTATTCGTCCAAACGGTTCGCTCAACCGTCAGCACTTGCCATTGCTCTACGTACTGCTTGTTGTGATTTGCATCGGGATTGCTTTACGGCTTGCGTTCTTGGGGTATTGGATGATCCTGCCGTTTGCCGTGGTCGATATGCTGGGCGTGGGCCTGGTTCTGTATCTGATCAACCAGAACTCTGCATACCGGGAGCGGGTGATAGTCGACCGTAATCATGTGGTGATTCGACATATCGAAAAGAACAACCGGCAGGTGTGGCGCTTTCCCGTCCACTGGACACAAATCCGCCTCGTTCCACCGGTTTACCGGTGGTATCTACCGCGACTGCAACTGGGTTCCAAAGGCCAATGGGTCGAGATAGGACGGTGTCTTAGCCAGGAAGAAAGAGAATCGCTTGCCAAAGCCATACAAGTCGAGATAGCAAGACAGTCTTCAATAACCCCGTAATGAGTGAACGAAATACGATGACAACAGCGATTCAAACCCTCTTTCCATGGCGCGAATATCTGAATTTGTGCAAGCCGAAAGTCGTGTTGTTGATTTTGTTTACGGCTCTGGCCGGCATGTCGTTGTCGACCGAGGGGCCCATTCCTTTTGCCGCATGGTTCTGGGGACTGATTGGCATCGGTCTTGCCGCCTCAGCCGGAGCTGCCCTTAACCATTGGGTTGATGAAGAAATTGACACCAGAATGGAACGTACCCGTGGGCGCCCGATTCCCCAGGGGCAGATCAGCGGCACTCAGGCGGTGATTTTTGCCCTGGTTCTGGTGACGCTTTCCATGGCTATTCTGGCCGCGTTTGTCAATCTGCTCACAGCAGCACTTACGCTGGCCTCCATGGTGGGGTATGCGATTATCTATTCCATGTTTCTGAAACGTTCGACCCCCCAGAATATCGTACTTGGGGGTGCAGCAGGGGCAGCACCGCCGGTTTTGGGCTGGGCGGCCGTAACCGGAGAATTACACAGCGAAGCGCTACTCCTGTTTCTGATTATCTTCATCTGGACCCCACCGCATTTCTGGGCACTTGCCATCAAGCGGGTTGATGAATATGCCAACGCAGATATACCGATGCTGCCGGTTACCCACGGTATCGCATTCACCAAATTACACGTGTTGCTCTATACCGTGCTGCTGGTGGTGGTGACCCTGATGCCATTCTTGGTGATGATGAGTGGAACGATCTATCTGGCCGGAGCGATCGCGCTGGGTGCGGGTTTTGTTTTCTACTCGGTGAAACTCTATATCACCGATGGCGATGGCTATGCCATGAAGACTTTCGGTTATTCGATCTTCTATCTCAGTGCCTTGTTTGCGTTTTTGCTTCTGGATCACTACGCACGGATCTTTATTCGGGCGTTTTTTCTTGAAACATGATTGACAGCAACCAACAGAGAAAGTGAAAACGATTGTCGGGCGAGTAGCTCAGTCTGAAAATGTTTAAAGAATGCGCGGTTTCGATTCCGCTTGACACGAGGCCTGAATAGGCAGCGTATATCGAAAAGCGGCATTTTTTGCTTGACCTTGCCGTCCAAGAGTGTAACTATTCAGTAAATAGAGTGATGAAACATGGAACCTGATCATGAGCAAGGCACCCGGCAAATCATCCCGCAAAGGGTTGACGCCGCTGCAGATAGCCGGCATGTTCGGCACGGAAGAAAAGGTTCAGGAGTGGATTGAGAAACGACGCTTGGCCGAATGGCCCGGTTTGCCCACACTGCGGAACCTCTGAAGTCCAATGCCGCATCAAGCATCCTACCATGACGCATCGCTGCCGGAAGTGTCCGGACAAGCCCGTGTCCAGCATGAAAACGGGGACAGTCATGGAAGGTTCCGGGATCAAGTACCGGTATTGGGCGGCATCTACCTGTTTACCACCAATATCAAGGGTATTTCCAGCATGAGACTGCATCGTGAATTGGGCATTGGCCAGAAAGCCGCATGGTTCATGCTCCATAGGCTTCGGGATGCGTACGAGAACGAAACCAGACAGTTTTTCGGCCCGGCAGAAGTCGGTGAAACCCTTATCGGCGGTAACCGCTCGAACATGAGCAACAGGAAACGAAAGAAACTTCGTGAGGCCGGTTTAGGTCGCGGCACAGACGGCAAGACGGCTGTTGCCGGAGTGAAGGATCTGGACACGAACGAGGTTCGGGCAAGAGTCTTTGAATCAACCGACAAGAAGACTCTGCACCCTTTCGCCAAGGACAATGCCGGAAAGAAAGCAGCTGTTTACACGGATGATGCGACGGTCTACGGTTCGCTTCCTTTCGCTCATGAGAGCGTTAAGTACAGCGTATCCGAGCATGTCCGGGATATGGTTAATGCCAACGTAATTGAATCATTCTGGGCATTGATGAAGCGTGTGATGAAGTGTGGCTATCACAAGTTGTTACCCGAGAACCTTCAGCGGTACGTCAATGAGTTTGCCGGACGGCACAATGCCCGTGGATCCGAAGCCATTGACCAGATGGGAAAGATGGTCAGGGGAATGGAAGGCAGGCATCTTCGATGTGAAGCCCTCACCGCCGACATTGGACCGCACAACGGGGCTCAGTGATGGAAGCAATAGCACTCCTCACTGCAAGGGAGATCAGGGACATTGTCCTGGAATGGGCAAATGCCAAACAGGTGAATGTGGGGCTAGGGCTTCCCGAATATGATGATCGCAGTGACTTGTGGCGGGTTTCATTGCTGGCTCCGCACAACGGCAATGCCCCTGTTGGAGAAGTCAAGGTAAGGGGAAGCCGGGTCGTTTTTTCAAGCGATTTGCAGTTGATCAAGCAACGGATTGAGAGTACTTCACAGGTCAAGGCAAGAAAATCCAGTCATGCAATATCTTTTCGCCCCATCCCATCCCGCCTGATACTCGGGGATGCCGCGGATGTGCTGGCAGAGTACCCGCCTGGAACTGCCCAGTTGGTCTTTACTTCACCTCCGTACTTCAACGCAAAACCAGAATGTTTTGAATACCAGGATTATGAAAGCTATCTGGACTTGCTTCGGGAAATCTTCGAGGGCTGTTATCACGTTTTGAGCGAGGGCCGATTTCTGGTTGTGAATACCAGTCCGGTACTGGTGAAGAGACCGAACCGCAATGCTTCCAGCAGGAGAATCCCGGTTCCGTATGATCTGCACGGCATACTGACCAGGATCGGTTTTGACTTCATTGATGACATCATTTGGGAAAAGCCCGAAGGAGCGGGATGGAATATCGGGAGAGGCAGGCGTTTTGCGGCAGATCGCCAACCTCTGCAATACAAGGCGGTATCGGTTACTGAAAATGTCATGGTTTATCGAAAGGAAACGGACAAGCTCATTGACTGGAATCTGCGAAACCATCCGGATCCGGATGCCGTGAAGAGCTCCCGCATTGATGGCGAGTACGAGAAAACCAACATATGGAAAATTCATCCGGCTTCCCACAAGGAGCATCCGGCTGTGTTTCCCGAAGCCCTTGCCGAGCGCGTAATTCGTTACTACTCTTTTGAAGGCGACCTGGTTCTTGACCCTTTTTCCGGAACTGGCACCACGGGTCGGGTTGCCGGAAATCTGGGCAGAAGGTTTGTCATGATTGAAAAAGATCCTGCTTATTTCTCTCTTCAGACCGGCAATGAAAGCCTGATGGAGCATCATCCGCAGATTTGCGATCATGAATACTTTGCAGGAGCGGTTTTTTGAACGCTCCATCCTGGAAAGACCCTTTTTCGGCTGAAGGCTTGCGGGATGCTTCAGCCAGGATACTGACAGGCACGAACTACCGACTGTTCTTTGACGGGGTTACAAGACAGGATCTGCTGAAAGCGTATACAGAGCTTCATGGGATTTCGCAGAGTTATCCGAATGACGATGAGAAATGGCGGGCCAGTGTCCGTGAGCTGATCCAGCAATCGGGAGGCGGGAAAGACAATATCCGTTACTGGCTTATTGGACTGGGCAAGAAAACTGCACAGAACCTGGGCCTCAAAGTGAGCGACTACCCGGCTGTATTCGACATGATGCTGGAGGAGATAGAGAATTATCCAAGCCATATCAAAACCCGGGATATTGCACTGCTTATGTGGTGCGGTGCCGCAACCTTGACCATACGTGGTTCTCTCAAGTCCAAAATCGGCAAGGCCCTGGAGTTGTCGCTGGCCCGCAGTGCATTGGCCGTGCTGGGGCTGGAAGAAAGCGACCACTTTCAGGTCAACATCCGGGCAGATGATGAAGTTGCCCGACAGATGGATTGTGAAATGAGAACGCCCCGAGGCATGATCCGCATGGAAATTGGCCTGATCGGAACTGGCAACACGGAAGTTGTAGGGGACAAGGTCGAACGAATGGGCAAGAATGACATTGTGCTGGTAGACACGCTCCCGCCCAAAAGCTCCATGTGGAAAACGGCTGAATCATCGCAAGTGAAGATAATCCAGATGCGGAACAACAACCCCGTAGAGGAATTGAGGCGGCATCTTATGGCCTTGAAAGTGGAAGGAGTGCACAGGTCGGAATTGAAGCTGGAAGATGTTGCCACAAAAGTGGAAATGCTGCCTTTATCTGTCTTCAAGGGGGAATGACATGAACAGGAAACCGAACAAGGCTGAAAGGCCCAGATCCAACCCTTTCGATTCCGGCTATCAACCGGGCAGGCAGGACAAGGAACAGAAGATTGATATGCCCGGTGCCGACATGAAAACGCTGCAAAAAGCGTGCTTCAGCGGGAAAGTCAAGAAGTAGTAGGCGACCCGTTTTGACCGCTCCGGTTTCAGCAGGTCATAATGTTGCTTTTCGATATAATTTCCCTTGGGATAACAGTCGGATATTTCAAACTCAGCCTCTCCCGCCTTTTGTGATAAATCGGTCTGGCAGTTTTAAACACGAATGACTACAGAACGAATAGAAATGGAGCTGGATAACATCACCAACAGGCAATGGGGTAATCGGCACGCATTGGTAAAGTCACAGCTTTCAATATCCGATGCCGTGAGGGTTTTGCCGGAAGAAAGATTATCCGAGGGGCATCTTTCCGAAATCAGTCGTTCCAGAGAAAACCAGGAAAGTTATCCCGACATAGATCACTTGGGGGCGATATATACCCTGGAACGAATCAAGGGCTTCGGACCCATGAAATTTCGGGCTATGCATGACGCTGAAATTGACCCGCAAGCGGTCATTGAGAATCCCGACCTGTTGCCATTTTCCGGACTTACTGGCCGAAAACTACGACATGCAATGAAATCCCTGTCGATTGAAGATGTGAATGACGGCCGAAATCGTGCTGTTGACCAGATTGAGCGTGCAAGAAAAAACTCGGCTTCCATTCTTACTTATGGAAACCAGGACTACCCCGAACGTGTCTACAACAGCAATAACCCTGTGCCTGTTCTCCATGTTCGTGGCGACCCGGAGGTCTGGAAAGACGCTGGCTCCGTTGCTGTTGTTGGTTCCCGAAATACCCGCGACCTCTACGCCACTTATGCTAGACAATTTGTTAAGATTGCGGTAGCGAAAGGCAAGGTGATCGTTTCTGGCTTTGCGGCTGGAGCGGACTCAGCCGGTCATACTGCAGCCTTGGAGTTTGGCGGCCGCACCGTATGCGTCATGCCTTGTGGATTGGATAATGTGTTTCCACCGGAAAATCGCGCTCTCTGGAAAAGGCTGCTTTCACATCCCAGAGCGATATTTGTCAGTGAGTTTGGGTTCGGACAGCGGGCATCATCCCTGTTGTTGCGCAAGCGAAACAAATTGATTGTATCCTTCGCACAGGGTGTGCTGGTAGCCCAGTCAGCAGTAGATGGGGGAGCAATGAACGCTTATCGCTTCGGGAGAGAACAGAAAAAGCCCGTTGCTACATTCCGACCTGACGGCTCTGCTGAAACATCGGGCAACAAGGTCATCAAGGAAGATATTCGAACAGGTGGCTTGGCCCTTGACATGTCAGGAAACTCGTCAATGCCAGAAGAGTGGCTGCAAAAACTATACTAATGGATAGGTATAACGCGAGACTTGCAGTAACGCCGACTGTTCTTGATTAAACTCGGTTTATTGGGTTGTTACGATGACGGTTTGTGTTGCGATAAAAGTTCATGACTGCATCGTATTTGCTGCGGATAGTGCTGTCTCGACATCATTTACTGCTTCAGATGGAAGGCCTGTAGTAAGCAATGTTTGGAAGCATGGCCTAAAAGTTTTCAATTTGCACAGAAAATTTCCAATCGTGGCGATGGGCGCCGGATTACCAAACTTCGGTTCTATGTCTGTCACCAATTTGACAAAAATCAGATCTTTCACAAATAAAAACGCCGCTAATTCATCCTTCAATGCCAGTACAAGACGCTATTAATCTTGCTGATTTTTTGGTGGACATGACAAAAAGGCACCTAATTACCACCAATCATAAGCAGGTTTTGTGATACAATGGGACAGATGCAA
>JAPOSW010000054.1 GCA_026709505.1 Gammaproteobacteria bacterium
TGGGGTCACGGTCTTTCCGAGTGCGGCCAATTTCCATCTGTTTCGAGTTTCGGATATTGAACTCGCCGGCAAACGATAATTCTTCTGAATTTGACTTGTAAACCATAACTTTATAGTTTATAGTTTACTGATGAAATTTGACAGGTTGACTGACAAAAAGCGGGCATTGGACGATTTGCGCCCATTGCCGGATGCCCTTGTTCGAAATTTGGATGACTGGTTTCGGGTGGAACTTACCTTTACTAGTAACGCGATTGAGGGCAATACGTTAAATCGCAATGAAACAGCATTAGTCGTTGAAAAAGGTATTACAGTTGGAGGGAAATCACTCAAGGAACATCTGGAGGCAACTAACCATGCTCAGGCACTTGACTGGATTAAGGAGCACGTTACTCACAATTACGAGTATCTTACCGAAAATGACATTTTGCATATACATGAGGCCATCCTGAAAGGAATTGACGATGCCAATGCGGGTCATTATCGTTCTGTACCTGTCCGAATTTCCGGCTCAACTGTTGTGTTGCCTAATCCGATCAAGGTTCCCGACCTTATGTGCGAGTTTGCCGAATGGCTGGCATGCCATCAAGAACTTCATCCGGTCGAATTTGCCGCAGAGGCCCATTATCGGCTGGTTACCATTCATCCATTTGTCGATGGCAATGGACGTAGTGCAAGACTCTTGATGAATATGGCCCTGCTGATGTCAGGGTATCCGGCTGCTATCATTCGTAAACGCGACCGCCTAGCCTATATCAAGTCATTGGAAAAAGCCCAGCTCGGAGGATCTAAAGAAGATTATTTGAAAATTATTGACAAGGCTGTAGACCGCTCCCTGAATATTTATCTGTCGGCGGCAACTGGAGAAAACCCAAAACCCGAGAAGAAATTTAGACTGCTCAAAATAGGCGAACTCGTCAAACAGGTTGGCGAAAGGAATTCAACTATCCGCTATTGGACAAAACAGGGACTGTTGGATGTTGCTGAAATCACGGATGCTGGCTACCAACTTTATGCCCCGGAATCGGTTGATCGGATAAGACAAATTCAGGCACTCAAAAAACAACGTTTTACTCTCCGGGAAATCATGGGGAAGATTTCCTCGACGGAACCAAAATGACCCGAGTAGACAGGTCATAGCCCCGTCCGCTCTTACACAGCCATCAGTGAACAGTTCATCAGTTATGGTATTTTTCTCCCCGCAATACCGGTTCTCATATTCGGGAGAATTCTGGCGAGCACCCCAGCATCATTCGCCCGAATCATCAAGATAGCTGGCGACAATCCGCCTCAAGTGCATGAGGCCCTCGCGCCTGCTGATGGGCTTGCCGGAATGAGAAGGCTGTAAAATTGCCGACCATGGACGGTGAAGGATTAAACGATGACGGATCAACTCTCGGTCATCCTTGCCAAGACAGGGCGTTTCCGATGCCAGGATATTTTTTGCAAGAAGGTCAAGAGCTGCAGAGACCCGATCGGGATTGCAATGCCCCGAGACAAACGAGTGCAAATCTGCATAATCCTGGGTAGTCAGGGAATCTGGCAGCGATACACCGGAGCTGCTCTCGGTAACCAGGTCAAGCAGCTGCCGATCCATATCCTGAAAATACAGCGGGATTTGCGAAGCCAGATTACGGGAAAAGCGGTTTGCGGCATCTCTCGCTAATTTCTTCCCCTGATCGCTCAAGCCACGAATGACAAGTCCAGAATGAGTACCCGTACTGCGGTTTTTTCGGACCCCAATCCGCACCAGCGAAAATCCGGAGTCCATCCAAAATCCATGCAATGGACTGTCAAGACCAAACGAGGAGCCGATGAGGTCAAAATCCTCTTCAAGACCATTGATGATCTTTGACATGAGCTGTTTTCCATAAGATCGTCCAGCGACATTCGGGTTGACTGCAATTCGGATTATGCGGGCCACGCGCATGGTCAAGGCCTGACAGAAACCAAGTTGCGCACACAGCGCTATGGGAAGCAGGTGATTTTTTGGCCTGCGCTGGTTGGCGGTGACTGGCTCAACCAATGCTTCCGGCAACTGGCCTTCGACTGCGATCAGGGCCACGGACAGAATATTTCCGTTTTCGTCTTCCAGGCCGAATACCCGCAAGTCGCCAGCATCAAGGATACGCATAAGGTCTGATGGCGTCGTGCGATAATGGGCTCGGGCCAAGATCGCATACAAGCTGCGAAGCTTGACCTCGTCCCCTATCAAGAGCATGGGGTGATATTCAGCAAATGATATCGCTGTCATCGGCTCTAGTTCGAAACCGGAGGCAGGTTCGGCATCAAGCAATAGCAGTTTGTTGATCAAGGCTTCCAGAGGGTCGCTGCGACTCCACCTGATAGGCTGTTCAAGCTTGATTAGCTGCCACATTGGTTTTTGCTGATTCAGGATTTTGTGAAACTTGACTGAAAAACCCCTTCCGGTTCCCTCATATCCATGAATCGTGGTAGCAAATGCAATATGCGGATACATATCAAGCAGTTTCTTCAGGATGGATAGTGGCAAGGTTGCTGCTTCATCAACCAGAAGCAGGTCAATGCTTTGCTGCTTTTCAATCAACCGGTCAGGAGAGTAGTAGTTAAGCCTTTCTGCAACTCCTGCAGAACCGTGTGAAGCATGGGCAAGCAAGGTCCTGGTTGAACGACGTCCATGACCAGTTACACCAATGCGACAGCCTTTTTCCCGGATCAATTCCCGAGCCGCAATCCCGAGTGCTGCAGATTTTCCTCTCCCCCGATCCGATTCAAGAACAACCGGTCCAGTGCAAGGCTGGCTTTTGATTGCCTTCACTGCATCAATAGCGATTCTTTGTTCGCTGAAGTCCACTTTCGGTACAGAAGATGAAATAATCCTGGGCAGGTCAGACTCAACCGGGCTTTCAGCCGCAACCCGAATGAGTTGTTGACAATCCTCTAAGATTCCTGCAACCCGACTCAGATAAGCCGATGCCATGCCTCGTGTATCCAAAAGCAATGGTTCGGCGTATCCTGGCCAATCGGATAAAGAGGGAGTCACGAAGATCATTATTCCTCCAGAGCGTATGCATCCGGACAGAATGCCGATCGCATCAGGGTCAAAGAACTCATGACCATTAATGACCACACAGCCCAGCTCGCTTCCCAGATATTGACGAGCAGCTTTTCTGTTGCTGAGGGTGATGAAGCCCAGGCGTGAGGCGGCAGGGTGAGATTCACCATACACGATGCGATGCCCAGCTCCGAATTCCGAACCCAGTGACAAGGCGGTTTTGAGACTGGGTTCAGCATCGCCACTGATGTGGACTGCATGGCGATGTCTCTTCTGCTTGCCGAGAGCGGCAAGTTTCCTGCCGAACTCCTCGAGAGTCATGAACTCCCGGTATCCGAGACTTCCATGAGCTGCCGGTATTTCAAAAACAGCTCGCCTCTTGTTTCCGGATGAGACGGATCAGGCAGGATGCAGTCGACAGGGCAAATCTCAACGCAAAGACTTGCCTCCGAATGGCCAACACACTCGGTGCAGCGCATCCAGTCAATCTCATAGATCAATTCGCCCTGATAAATTGCCTGATTGGGACATTCAGGTTCGCATACATCGCAGTTGATGCAGTCATCGGTGATGAACAGGGCCATGCTGGAAGATTCAGGAGAATTTGTTCTTTACGGCAGTATGTACAGCAGTATTCACAAATGGACTGATATCCCCGCCGTATTTGGCGATCTCCTTGACCAGACTGGCCGAAACGAAGGTGTTTTGTTCGGACGGAGTCAGGAACACGGTTTCAATTGAGCTGGCGAGCTTGCGATTCATGGAAGCCAGCTGAAACTCATATTCAAAATCAGACACAGCCCTTAATCCCCGGATAATGATCTGGGCCTGGCACTCCTGCGCGAAATCGATCAATAATCCGGAAAACCCCTGGATATCGATGCCTTGTGACTCTCCAAGCACCTGCTTGACGAGGTCAACTCTCTCATCCAGCGAAAAAAGGGGGGATTTTTCGGGGTTGTCGGCAATTGCGACAATTACCCGGTCAAACATTTTGCAGGCACGACTGATTACTTCACAGTGCCCGTTGGTAAATGGATCAAAGGTTCCGGGATAAATGGCGGTTCTGCTCATTGGATTTGAGAATTGGTGTTGATCAATACTGAAGTTGAACTCCCTCGGTGCATGCGATGCGCAATTGTCCATCCTTCAGGCAAAGACAAAGGCGATTGGCCAGAACGAAATTCTACATAAATGATTGCCGATTCCCTGAGTCGTTTTTGTCTGACCAGTGTCTCAAGGGTCAACGAAAGTATATTCTTCCTGAATGGCGGATCAAGGAATACAATATCATACTTCATCCCGGTCCTTTCCAGATAGCGTATGGCATCCTGTTGATGGACTTCTACCGACTGCCCTGCTTGTATTGTTTGACAACTCTTGACCATGGCGCGGCATGCGGCTGGATGCGATTCCACCAGATCGACTCGGGATGCGCCACGTGAAGCCGCCTCAAAACCCAACGAACCACTTCCCGCGAACAAATCCAGACAATGACTTTCAGCGATTTTGGGGTTCAACCAGTTGAACAGGGTTTCGCGGCTGGCACCGGGCGATGGCCGGAGGTCTGGCAAGGATGGAAAATGCAGAGTGCGCCGCTTCCATATCCCGCCGATAATTCGGACTTTGCCTTTACCGCTCACACGAAGTTGTCTACATTATGGAATATGGAATGTCCGCATAGATGGCGCTATTTCGATAGAATCGGTAGGCAGGCAGATATTTTTTCAAAAAACCCATAGCCTCAACGTGCAATCATGAAACAAAAAAAGGGATTATCCGGTTTTCTTTCCAAAACTCGTGAATCTTTGACCAGCAGCTTGAGCGGGCTGTTCTCCAGAGTCGGTCCGCTGGACGATGTGGTCTATGAAGAATTGGAGGACCGCCTGATTATGGCAGATTTTGGAGTGCATACGGCTCGAGAAATTGTCGAACACCTTAAAAAATCAGCAAAACGCGAGAGGGTTGGCAACATTTCTGGGTTGAGTGATCTCCTCCAGTCTTCATTGCTGGAAATTTTGTCAGGCCAGAATGACGCCCGGCATGAAGAAGCCGCCAGTCCTCAGGTAATTCTCATGGTTGGCGTCAACGGTGTTGGCAAGACCACGACCCTGGCGAAGCTCGCCAATTACTACAAGGGGAGGGGGAATTCGGTAATGATGGCGGCTGGTGACACCTTCCGTGCAGCGGCCGTTGAACAGCTCCAGGCGTGGGGGCAGCGGCTCGATGTTCCGGTTATTGCTCAGTCAATTGGCTCTGATGCGGCGGCAGTCGCTTATGATGCGATGAACTCCGCATGTGCAAGAAACATGGATTACCTATTGATTGATTCGGCTGGGCGCCAGCATACGCATGGCGACTTGATGGATCAACTGCAGAAGATGAAAAGAGTCATCGGCAAGATTGACGAAGCCGCACCCCATCAGGTTCTGATCACGGTGGATGCTACCAATGGCCAGAATGTCCTGTCCCAGGTAGAAAACTTCCAGAAGACCCTGCCGCTTACGGGTATTTGTGTCACGAAATTGGACGGCACGGCAAAGGGAGGGGTAATTGTCGCATTGTCCAACCTTTTCAAGCTGCCTGTCCGATTTATCGGGGTTGGCGAGGGAGTCGATGACCTGAGAGAGTTCTCCGCTGCAGAGTTCGCCGCAGCTCTGGTGCCAGACATGGATAAGGAAGAATCTTCACGGGCATAATCCTGTCATGATCGTTTTTCGAAATGTCAGCAAAAAATATCGCAACGGAATGGTGGCGCTTAAGAACCTTTCGCTGTACATACCGGAAGGATCTATCACTTTCATCACCGGACACTCCGGGGCAGGCAAGACCACCCTGCTCAAGCTGATAGCGTTAAATGAGACTGCGACCAATGGCCAGGTGTTCGTAGACAATCAGGATCTCGCGAAATTGCGGGGAAGAGGTGTTTCACGATATCGACGTAACGTTGGATTCGTGTTTCAGGAACACAGGTTGCTCGCTGACCGGACTGTCGAGCGCAATGTTTCCTTGCCGCTGGTCGTGGCGGGCCTGCCAGAACACAAGTGCCGGAGTCGAGTTCGGGCGGCTCTGGAACTGGTAAGCTTGACGCACTTGGCAGAATCGTACCCGGACATGCTGTCGGTCGGCGAGCAACAACGAGTCGGAATTGCCCGAGCAATGATTGCCCGACCTGACTTGATTCTGGCTGACGAACCGACCGGCAACCTGGATCCCGGCTTGGCTGATGAAGTGATGAGGGTGTTTTTCCGGCTTCAGGAACATGAAACTACTGTGGTGATTGCCACGCACGATTACCGCCACCTGAACAATCCTGCTGCTGGATGCTTGATGCTGGATCATGGACAACTCGTCGTGGATGAGTCCTTGTGAATAACCTGATCCATAGGCATCGGGCTGCTGTGGGAGATGCCCTTGGCCGGTTTGCCAGAGTGCCGATATCTTCCGGCCTGACCATTGTGATTCTGGGTTTTGCAATCTCAATGCCGCTGCTGCTCTACAAGCTCACTGAGTCCATGAACCGTGTTGCCGAAAAATACCAGTATGCCAACACGATGATCCTGTTCTTGTCGCCGCTGGAGGATATCAGCAGCCCGCAGACAGATTCCGGGCAGGAGATACGCAACTTGATGCTTGATCTACTGGCCTCGCCCAGGATCGAAGATGTAAGACATATCCCGCGAGAACAGGCATTTGATGAATTCAAGCGGGAATCCGGCCTGTCGGGCATACTGGACAGGCTGCCGAACAATCCCCTGCCTGAAATTCTCATGGTCAGTACGGTTGAGAATATGGATGCCGAGAACATGAAGATGCTGACTGAACGCCTGGAAAGAATTCCGTTGGTTGCCAGCGTCCAGCACGACCGGATATGGAGAGAGCGATTTCAAGCGGTGGCTTCGTTGTTTCAGAACATTTCTCTTGTGATCGGTGCTGTCATGGGGCTGGGTGTATTGCTGATCGCTGGCAATACGGTGCAAACGGTGGTTCAGAGTCGAGGCGAAGAGGTGCATTTGCTCGATCAACTTGGAGCGACTTCCCTGTTTATTGCCAGACCATTTCTATACTATGGCTTGATCATCGGGATTGCCGGGGCCCTGGTAGCTCTGGTTCTAGTTGTAATTTGCCTGAATGTATTTGGAGAGCCGGTCAATCGACTGGCTAGTCTGTATGGCAGCGATTTCAGGATTCAGCCTTTCGCACTGGCCGATTGGGCAAAGGTAATCCTTGCCTCGGGGGTCCTGGGGTGGGCGGCTGCCGGACTGACCGTGGCCGCCTACATACGTCGGTTGAGGATTAACGCGAGCGGAAGGTAATGCGTCCCTTTGTCAAATCGTAAGGGGTAAGTTGAACGGTAACCTTGTCGCCGCGCAGAATTCGTATGTAGTGTTTGCGCATCTTTCCGGAGATGTGCGCAATGATTTCGTGTCCGTTTTCGAGTTCGACGCGAAATTGGGTATTGGGCAGGGCTTCGACTATTGTGCCCTGCATTTCGATACTTTCTTCTTTTGCCATAAAATTCCGGTTCAAGTACTCTCGGCATGTTGACAGGGGCAGTATTATATACTGATAACCTGCCATGCTGCGATCAATTATCTGCTATCGACGCGATTGCGATGCGCTCGCTGAGGGTGAACCGGAACTGACAAGGCTATTGTAGATGGATTGAGCGGAAAGCCTATGCAATAGGCATTGCGGAGCAACGCATCAAAGACCACCGTGACTCGTCTGCTTGCAGCAGGCATCAATCCTGAGGCTGCGATTTTCATTAGCCTTGACTGGAATCCAGCCAAAATCCCGGATACGCAAACGCCCCTGAAATTTGTTTGCGATCCTTCTCTGTCACGCCTTCGGCACTGGCAACCTTGTACCAGCGATTACGCACGATTTTCTCCATGTTCCGAATTGCGGTTTCTGCTTCTTCTCGCTTCAATAAATATCGATGGTGTTGCGACAACAGGTTATTGAAGCTTGCGACGCGACCCGAATCGCCGCAAATCATGGCAAGGTCACGCCGTTGAATTCCGATCGGTGCTGACGGAATCAAGTCGTAGGCAGGGGATAGGCGCCAGCTTGTATCCAGTGCGATGATGGCGTGATTTCTCGGATGGTCATCCGTATTCGAGATCAATGCATTAAAACACATGCGCCGAAACAACTCCTGAGCATCCTGTTGCGGCTTTGACGAGATTCGACGCAACTCCTCGACCAGCAAAATGTAGGACCACTTGTTCCTTGTTGAATAGGATTCTTCTGCACGCAATATTGTCAAAGCACTCAGCAGGCGTGCTCGACGATAGCCAGTCTCAGCCTTGACACGATCAAAACGCTTGACCAGAAGCACATCTTGATTGCCCGCTCGCTCAATGCGGCTCTCCGCAGTCTGAATGCCGCATTCATGGGCAAGTTTCAACATGGAGTGTTCAACAAGCGCATGATTCCAGCGATCGTCCGGATGGTTGAATTTCGCAATCCACAGACTGTTATCGTCTTCAATAACGGCTTTCGGGCGTGCACCGCCCATGGACGTACCGGCAAGAAGCAATTCCCTAACTTGCTCAGCATCCTTGCTTGCCGGCAGCTCTGAATCGGTAATGACTGCATCAGCCATCTGCTGCAGTTCAGTTAAATGCAGAGTGCATGAATGCACTCGCCCTGGCAGCGGCGGAGTTTCATTCAGTCCGAAGCTCAAGGCGCCTGCTCGTTCATCTGGAGAATAAAGCAGGTAATCGAATTCAGTCAGGCTGGCCTTGCCTGAATGTCTTTCGATTACCCGCCTGCCCCAGTAATCCGGACTCGCATCACGAAATGCCCCAAAAATTCCGTCTGGCCGCCTAGTCTCAAAAACCTGTCGTGTCAGCTTGAGTTCGATCGGGTCAATAGCAACGGCATTTGAGCGCTCAAGATAGCTTTGTGCATAGATAAACCTGCCAACCGGAATCCCGGCTTGCTCCATGGTCTGCTCGAACTTTCCGGCCGTTGCGAAATCGGTCTCACCGGGTAGTGCCAGGTATACGTAGCACTCGTTTTTCATTGAGGGAGTCTAAAAATTGTTATCCATGCTTTTCGCATAGCGGGTCCGTGCCCTCTGACGTCCAAGAGTCAGAGACTGGCCCTCTACATCAAGTGTCGGATCTGCAATCTTTCCAAAAGGTTCGAGCAAGTCATATGCCCATAGAAGTGCAATGTAGACAGCGATTCCAGTGGAGGGTTTGCCTTGCTCTGCATTGGAAACCGAACGCGGACCGGCACCAATTTTCCGGGCAACATCCTCAATTGTCAGGTTCCTTCTCAGTCTGGCAATTCGCAGATTGGCGCCTAATTGATTCAGTGCCTCTTCAACAGCATGGGGAGGAGCGGATGTCAGTATATTTCGGGCAGTCATGGATAAAGGCGTCTGCATTTTCTTCATTGTACTCCTGAAAACCGCCTTGGAGCAACAAAACAAGCTCTTAAATGCGCATTAATAAATTTAATATGCTTTTAAGAGCATGCATTCATTATGGTTTGCACACAGTCTCCAAGCGTAAACTGCCGTGCCGGATAATGAATCACCGATGGAAAGAACTGTTTACGTGAATGGGAGAGGGGCAAATTGATGAAAGCGATCTGATGGCTCTTTCGTGAGAGGAAGAAATGCAGTGGCTGTGAGTGATTATGCCTGTGCCTGCCTGTTTCGGCCGAGATGTGACCCGAATCCGATAACCTTCAGCGTGAATTCTTCAATGTAGTCGATCAAGTCGTCGACATTGGCCGATGCCTGTACTGCATCGCCTTTGGATACTGCATCGGTAATTCCTGCATGGCAAATTGCCATGCGCGCCCGGTCGCCAAACTCCTCCTGGTGCAATACCCAGAATCGGCGAGCGAGTCCCTTCACCGATTTCATTGCACCTGAGGCATATGGATTGTTTGCCGCAGCTAGAATCAAGGAAAACGCCCGAGAGTCAAGATCGGTCATTGTGGCCTGGTCCTGTATGATTGCGGCTTGTCTGAATCCTGCCGAGATATCGGCAAGTTCCCGGCGCTGACATGTACTTGCCCGCTCGGCCGCTGATGAGGCCATCAGACGCTCCACCACACGTCTGAGTTCCAGTGCACGAAATTGAAGCGTGTAGTCGATTGGGCAGATCTGCGCTCCGCGGCGTGGAAATACCTGTATGAGCTGCTGATCCGCCAAGCGTTGAATTGCGACCCTCACAGGCGCTCTGCTAAGACCGCTGGCTTCCATGAGGTATGTTTCTGAGACCCACTGTCCAGGTTGAAGATTGCCGTTGACGATCATTCTTTCCAGACGGGTATAGGCGACATCCATCAAATTACTGGATTGGCCTGCTCCATGATGGGGAACAGCCATGCCCGTTTTTGGCATTTTCATCGTCATGATTCTTTCCTCGCAATATGATCTACCGGACAGTCTGCGTAGAAGCCCAGTTCAATTGCTGATGTTTTTGGAAATCGCGTCACCGCCTCGTTTATCATTCTTGCTCCAACGCGCTCCGCACAAGTACCTCAACCTGCCTATTGTCGAATCTGTCCGCTGGCCCAATGAAGACCATGCGGGAGAGATTTCCGGGCGGAGTATTGCTGCAGGCTTCAATTTCTGCGCGGGTACCGACCAGGTTGAACAAGTACATTCTTGCTGGGCTGATGGAAAATCCAATGAATCCCTTGGCTCTCAGGCAGTACCTCGGTAGTTCGACAAGTATGTCCAGGAACCTGTCCCGACAGAAACGCCCGCCCGTTTCTATCGACCATGTTTTAAACCGGTGTATCGGGCTGTTGGGAGGGGTGCGGTCCTGTCGCTCCATTCCGGAGCGTCGGATCAGAGGATCTGTGAGTACTGAAGGATCGACTGCACATCTGAGGGTCTTTAGCTTGACAGTGAACGGGGCAGCCTCGTCCAGGTCCTGCGTCAGGATCCTCTGGCCAGCGTCAGTGGCTATGTCGGTCTTGTTAACCAGTACCAAGTCGCTCATTGCCGCATGATCCAGGAGCAGCTCCCGATCTGGATAATCCAGAGTGTCGTACAGATTGGCATCGACAACATGCAAATGAAGATCCATGCGTGCCAGTCCGGCACTTTCGAGCATGGATAGCGAGGCATCCAGGGATCGTGGGTCCGATACGCCACTGGCTTCAATCACGATCGCATCGGGCGGCTTTTCCGCCCGGGCGAATTGTGCAATGCCTGCAACGAGATCCTCATTGAGGGTGCAGCATACGCAGCCGTTTTTCAGTGATATCCGGTTTTCTTCGACGGCGTCTATCAGGTGGCTGTCGATATCAATGGCCCCGAAGTCATTCACGAAGACGACAATACGCTTCCCTTCCGAGTGTCTGAGAAGATGGTTGACCAGCGTGGTCTTGCCAGCGCCAAGGAAGCCGCTAACAGTGGTGATCGGTACACGCACCAGCAAGGCATTCATCGTTCAAACACGCAGGAGCCGGCCAGATAGGTGGACAGTACGCCAATGTGTTCTAACTCTTCATGCGGCACTTCAAGCGGATTGCGGTCAAGGATGACCAGGTCGGCATGCTTGCCGGGCGTGAGCGAACCGAGATGGTCCTCCATCCCAATCTGGAATGCGGCATCGATGGTGACCGACTTAAGCGCTGATTTGCTGTCGATCCTTTCCTCTGCTCCAAGGCATCGACCGTCCGAGGCTTTCCTCAATGTTGCTGCTGCCATCAATGCCAGGCAGGATGGATCGGTCATTGGCGTGTCTGCATGCAGGCTGACTTGCATTCCACTACGTACAGCAGATCCGGCAGGCATGTAGCGTGCCGCACGTTCAGAGCCAAACAGTGCATCTTCGATAGGCACTCCCCAGTATGTGATGTGATTGATGAAGAAGCTGCAAAGAACCTCAAGCCGGTGTGCCCGTTCGATTTGGTCTGGGCGCATCAGGGCGCAGTGTTCGAGACGAAAACGGTGGTCTGGTCTAGGGAACGAAACCAGGACTTCCTCGAGCACGTCAAGCACCATGTCGATGGTACGGTCTCCCTGAGTGTGAATAGACATCTGCCAGCCCTGGCTAAAGTATGCATGAACCATTCGCTCGAAGTATTCCTGAGGATAGTTGGTCCCTCCCACATGTCCCGGTCGGAGATTCATCTTTTCAAGAGTGATTTCAGTCTCCAGATAGGGTTTTGAAATCCATATGTTCCCGACAAAGGGAGATCCATCTGCATGAATCTTGATGCCAGCCATCCACAGCCGGTCATCGCCAACCTTCAGGTTTTCCACTTTCATGTCTGCGGTCACGGCCTGCTGGTAGGCCGCTACTCTGGGCATTGGAAGATCGCGTTCCAGCGCCCACTGGTAGTAGGACTTGTAGTATGGCAAATACAAATGTTCGGTAACGGTGGTAATGCCGTTGGCGATGAACTGCCTGATCATCGCTTCGAATTGCGTATTGAGTCTGGAGTTGCCCCAGGATTCGTAAAACCGGTCCAGCACGGACCAAGTGATGGCTTCCGCGACCCTTCCTGTCGGATGTCCGCTTTCGTCTCGGTCGATGACGCTGCCAATGGGGGTGGGTGTCGAGGCGTTAATTCCGCAAGCCTTCAATGCACGGGAATTCATGAACAGGGCGTGGCAGTTTGAGGTCTGTATTCCAATCGGATTGTTCGGTGCGATCTCGTCAAGCAAGGCGCGGGTGGGTGCGACCATGTCCACATGAAGTTGTGCATCAAGACCAAAAAACAGGAGGAATTCTCCGGGCGTGGCCGCAGAGACACGACGACGAATCTTTCCGAGGGCCGCGCGGTAGGTTGGGACAATTTCCGGTCGTATGTCCACTACCGGCGCCCCTCGGGTTTTTGCCGCCCAGAGAATGTGTGAATGAGCATCGATAAATCCAGGAAGTAGCGTATTCCCCTCCAAATCGATGATTCGCGACTCCGGGCCAATCGCCTCCATGACATCGGACAGCAGTCCAATCGACATGATTCGACCATTTCGAAGGCCGACCGCTTCCGGATCAGGGAAGGCTGGATCCATGGTTACGACAGGACCGCCGGTGAAGATCAAGGAATGCATGGTCTGACTGTACTCGCTACCGGCGTTTTCCCTGAATAATTCGATCCAGAATCATGGCGCAAAAAAGAATGGCGAATCCGGCGAGTATGCCTTGTCCCTCTGATGCATACTGAAGCGCTTCCAGAACATCCTCGCCCAGTCCCTTGGCACCGATGAGTGAGGCAATCACTACCATGGCCAGGCTCAGCAGGATGGTTTGATTGATCCCGGCCATAATTGAGGGCATGGCCAGTGGAAGATCCACCTTCCAGAGCAGGTATTTTCTGGAAGCGCCGAAGGCCATCGCCGCTTCGCGCACAGACTCTGGAACACCGCGCAAGCCGAGGACAGTGAGGCGGACAACCGGAGACCCGCCAAAGATCATCGTTGCGACAATCGCGGCAGGTTTTCCCGTGCCGAAAAAGGCGATGACCGGAATCAGGTACACGAATGCCGGCATGGTCTGCATGAAGTCGAGGACAGGCCGGACAAACAGGTAGAGCCGGGGCTTGCGTGCGCAGAGAACGCCAAGCGGAATCCCCAGCGAGATGCTGATGCCTGCCGCAGTGCCCAGCAATGCCAGCGTCTTCATCGATTTGTCCCAGAACCCGAGATAGCCGAGATAGGCTAGTGCTGCCGCTGAAAAAATTGCTGTGCGCCAGCCTGCAGACAGCCCGGTCAGCAAAATGATAATTGCACACATTACCGGCCACGGTGTTTGTGTGAATACGACCTCGAGTCCATCGAGAATCGTATTGATCCCGAATACCATGCCATCGAAGAACCATTCGGCCTTGACGGACATATCCGTCATTCCGTTTTTGATTGCATCTGCCGCAGTGGCCTGGATACTTCTTTCCGTTGGAAAACCATCCAGGAAATCAAAGTCTGAGGTTCCTCCGAATCGTAGAATGCAGGTTACCTGAATCAACAGCATCAGAAGAATGCTGAAAACTGCCTGCAATGTATTGATGCCGCACTTCAATGTCCTGTCTGAGCGCCACCGAGTGTAGCGCTTGCGCAACACCACGTTGGCCACGACACCCTGGACGGCTTTTACTGCAACTAGAATCAGTATGCCGCCCAAGACGAGCCATATTGCAGATGTCTCGGCTTCCAGCGCTACAGTCCGGATGCTTTCGATTGCCCGTTCAAGGGATGCTATGGCATTCTCAAAAGCCTCGACCTTATCGGTATCGCCAAGCGCCTTTGCTTCCCCGAGTTGTTCGTAGCGCATCGCAAGCGTCTGTTCAATGCCCGGCAGTCGTGCCAGATGAGCAGAAGCAAGGTCGCCGAATAATCCACGCACGATCTGAACGATGGCGAAAGTTTCAAGCGCAACAAAAGCCAGGAAAGCCGCCCACAGATTCCGGATGCCGAACCAGATTGGGCCAAGGAGTGCAGCGGCAACATTGAAGCTCCAGGTGAAGCGGGAACTGTCCCCGATTCTTCCGAATTCCCGGGCATAATAATCAGCGCCAGTCTGGACGAATTGACTGATCAAGCGATTTCGATTCTCTTCGCTTTCAGTAACAGTTTCGTCTATTCTGGTCATTCGGATGTATTTCCAGCCATCACGCTGGCCAAAAGACCGTCCCTGGAAACGACTCCGGCTGGATGGCCGTCTGAACCAGTTATCAGGATCGGGCCATCGCGTTCCACCGAAGTGCGGATTAGTTCGCCCAGTGTCGCTTCCTCGTGCATGGACGGAATATCAGCAGGCAGGGCCCCGTGACGCTGCTCGAACTCGGCTACAGGAACCATGATCGAATGTGCCCTGATCAGGTTTACGCGGGAGATGCCCGCCACAAAGTCGGTCACGTAGTCATCTGCCGGATGGGTGACGATTTCTTCGGGTGTTCCGATCTGCACGATTGCGCCGTCCTTCATTATTGCAACTCGGTCACCGATACGGATCGCTTCATCCAGGTCATGCGTGATAAATATCGTTGTTTTATTCATGACCTCGGACAACTGCATGAATTCGTCCTGCAACTGGCGTCGGATCAGTGGGTCCAGAGCTGAAAAGGGTTCATCCATCAGCAGAACATCGGGATCCGCTGCGATGGCGCGCGCAAGGCCGACACGCTGCTGCATGCCGCCCGACAGTTCATGGGCGAATCTATCCTGCCAGTCGTGGAGCTGAACCATCCTGAGCACCCGGTCTGCCACTTCCCAGCGCTCGTTTTCACTGACGCCCCTGATCTCCAGCGGCATGGCTACATTGTCCCGCACGGAACGATGCGGCAACAGGCCAAAGTGCTGAAAGATCATGGCAACGCGGCGATTACGCAATTCCATGAGCGATGCATCGTCCATTTGTGTTACATCCATGCCGTCGATCAGCACCTTCCCTGCAGTCGGCGAAAGCAGGCGGTTGATGAGCCTGACCAGCGTGGACTTGCCACTGCCGGACAAGCCCATTACACAGAAAATTTCCCCCTTGCCAACGCTAAAGGTGACGTTGTGAACACCGACCACGCAGTCATACTTTTCCAGTACTTCTGCCTTGGAGAGGCTGCCACGCCGGATTGCTGCCAGCGCTTCATGCCGGGCCTTGCCGAAAATCTTCCACAAGGCCGAAACCTCTATGACCTTTTCCGAGTTATCCAGCAACCCGGAAGCCCCATATATAGCTCATGGCTGCATTACACCTCAGGAAAGGCCCGGCCCCGGGTTACGAATGCTGGCAGGAATTCCAGAATCTAACACTTCAGCTATAGCCGAACCCTTCCTGCAGAAATGAAAATCGCCTGTGCAGCCAGTACAGTCTCACAGGCCGAGCCAGCTATCGACACGATCGGAGTTTTCATCCACCCATGCACGGGCGACATCTTCGCTGTCTCGTTTAAGCACCACGATTTCGTGAGTCCAGCCGTTAACCGTTTCGGTATCCAGCGCGATATTGGAAAGGAAGCTGGCAATCGTCGGAACGCGCTGTTCAAGCGATTTCGAATAACCGACATGAATTGTCTTCGGCTTGTCTCCGGTGGTGATCCTTGATTTTTCAAACCAGTCCGGATCTTCGGCTGGTTGCACCATCTTGTATTTCGAATCATCGAACTCCGGCTCCTCGAGCATGACCATGTCGAAGATAAACCAGTTGAAATGGGGGGCATAGCAGTAGAATACGTACCCTTCATCCTTGTTGATCGCATCTTTAATTGATGCGCTGGCTACTTCCTCTTCCGCAATGATGGGCTCGAAGAAATTGGTGATGCCATAGTCACGAACCTTTACGGAATTGGCCTTGGTCGAGGCCCAGCCTTGAGCACCAACCCAGATTTCGCCCATGCCGTCGCCATCGCGGTCCGTGAGCGCCGCCACCTCCGGTGTTGCCAGGTCGAATACGGACTTGACCCCGTGTTTTTCGCTGAATGCACGGGATACACAGAACCCTGCAACTCCATCGTAGCTGTTATTACTCAGTGCTACAGTATTTTTTGCATCGACATATTCATTCGTGAAGTTCGACTGGTTTGGAAGCCAGACATCGGGGTGAACGTCGATCTCGCCCTTGCCCCGATCCATGGCCTTGAAGATTACTGCGTTGGTGCCGGGGACGAGTTCGGCAGAACCTCCGATCCTGTCTTCAATGACGACCTTGATAAGCCCTGCTATGGCTCGGCCGCTCGCCCAGTTTGGCTCAGCGATCCTGACGAGGCTCTGGGCACCGGCATTGCTAATGATTGCCAGCGAGAGAACGCTAAAAATTATGGATATGATTGTTTTTTGCATGGTTGTCCACTCCTACCCGAAGGTGCTGTTAAATACTTATCGTGAAATGTTAATTCACAGAAATTGACATGTCAATGGTTATCGGCAATCTCCATGGCTGTTTTTCATTGAGTGGCCAGTTGCTCCTTGCATCGATTTTTGAACCGCTAAATGCAATCAGAATTTGATCGAATACATGATTATCGGGGTATTGAGAAAATGGGAACGTTCTGCAAATACTGTGCCTTGCCTGGTACTGGCTGTTCGCACATTGCATATTCTGAAAAGCGACAACCAGCAACCGAGCCAGGAATCTCAATCAAGGTCGCGGCAATGTCTTCGATTTTTCCAATCATGACTGACGGATTACCGTGACATCATTGCCAATGCTTAAAATCCCGACGGACTCGGGAATCATGTTGATTCCAAAGTAGACCTCGCCATCCGATCCTGTTCGATACTCGGAAAGCGTTCGGATCGGCTCTGGTCCTTCAATGATCCCGGTCTCGGGATTCACGGTTGGCACAGAGCACCGAGCGCAGCATTGAGCAAACCGCAACGCAATACCGTTGATTTCGATTCGTCTCCAGCGGTCTTCTTCAAAAGGTGATTGACCTCCAATAACAATGTTGGGCCGGAAGCGCTCCATGCCCACCGGCTGGCTCAGGCGGCTGTTAAGGTCATCAAGGGAAGCCTGATTTGCCAACAAGAGCGGAAAACCATCGGCAAACAGGGTCGAGTCTCCCTCTTGAGCGACATGCGGGTCGCAGGCTCGGGTTTCCGAAGCAGGAAAATAGGCCAGCTTGCACTCCTTGCCCAGCGCATCACTCAGCCATGAATTGATGTGTGTGTCGTGAATGATGGCATTCACCTCATCACCCCAAACTCCTACTGTGGTCCTTTGATCATTTTCATTGGGACTAGGCACTTCAATGTCCTCCATCCCGAAAGTCGATAAAACGAGCTGGTGATTTTCCAGTCTGGTCTGTATCAGCGACATTTGCGGACATGATCGTTGAGTGATAAAAGCCCCGTTCGGCTCGATGACCATCCATCGACGGTCAAACTCGAAGCCGGTACTCAATAGACAGGCGTGATCAATCCGGATACCGGCTAGGGACTTTACCGGATAGGTGTATAATTCTGTAACGATCATGGAGAGTTCTTTTGCACGTTCTGCACAGCATTGATGCAGGATATACGGGACATGAATTATGACAGAAAAACCTGCTCTTGCCCTACTTCAGGATCTGGTGGCGTTCGATACCACTAGCCGTAATTCGAATCTGCAACTGATCGAGTATGTCATTGCTCTTTTGGAGCGGCATGGCATACGTTTTGAATTAACGCATAGCGACGACAGTAAAAAAGCCAATTTATTTGCCACGCTTGGCAATTCGACTGCTCCCGGCATTGTGCTGTCCGGGCATACAGATGTAGTGCCGGTTGACGGGCAGGACTGGTCAAGTGATCCGTTTTGCACAGAAGTCCGTGATTCGAGGCTTTATGGGAGAGGGGTAGCAGATATGAAAGGGTTCGTTGCCCTTTGCCTGAGTCGTATTGAGTGCATTCTGGCAGCAGATTTGCCCTTGCCTGTACACTTTGCCTTTTCCTATGACGAAGAAGTAGGGTGTCTCGGGGTGCCAAGGCTGCTTGATGGGCTAAAGCAACGATCGCCGCAGCCAAAAGCCTGCATAGTCGGCGAGCCGACTAGCCTGCATCCGGTCAGTGCACACAAGGGCATGCTCTTCAAGCGTTGCCATGTGCATGGCAAGTCTGCCCACTCATCGCTGGTCAACCAAGGAGTAAACGCGGTTGCAGCTGCTGCAAAAATCATCACAAAAGTTGACCAGATCCAGCAGCGCATTATCAAAAATGGCCCATTTGACGAGGGTTTTGATCCTCCGTATACCTCGTTGCATTGCGGAGTGATTCATGGGGGCACCGTGAACAATATCATACCGTCTCATTGCCAGTTTGATTTTGAGGTCCGTGCCCTGCCCGATGTAGAGCCGAATGAGTTGTTCGAGGAAGTTCAGGCTTATGCCGAGACGGAGATCAAGCCAGACATGCAGGCGGTTGATCCTGAAACCGGCATTGAGTGGCAGAGTCTGGCCGAGTTTCCCAGCATGAATACTCCCCCAAGTGACCCACTCATCAAGATGGTGTCCGGGATGCTGGGCATCGAAGCTCCGGCAGGCAAGGTCAGTTATGGGACTGAGGGAGGGCATTTTCAGAAGTTTGGGATACCGACGGTAATTTGCGGGCCCGGCAACATCGAGCAGGCACACAAGCCTGATGAATACATTGATCTCGAGCAGATGGAAAAAGGAGGCCAGTTCCTTGATGGCCTGATCCATACGCTAAAACAATAGTTTCATGATCTTTCTGGGTTTGGGCTCCAATCAGGGCGAGCGTCGGAATAATCTGAGAGAGGCAATTGCCAAACTGGGGCAGGATGGCTTTGACGTCTTGCGAGTCTCGCCCGTGTTCGAAACTCCTGCCATGCTCGGTGACAATGCCGAACCGGACTGGCTGCGGCCATATCTGAACTGTGTTGTTGAATGCAAGAGCGATTGTCATCCCAAAGAGGGCCTCGCTGCCGTAAAACGGATCGAGTCGGAAATGGGGCGTACACCTGGTCCCAAGTGGTCTCCCCGACCGATTGATATCGATCTGCTGGTCTGGAATCTTGAGCGGATACAGGAACTGGACTTATGCATTCCTCATACGGGCATTTCCCAGCGAGGTTTTGTTTTGACGCCATTGCTTCATCTAGTGCCCGAGATGGATGTGCCCGGAATGGGAGGCACCGTTTTCGAGATCAGTCAGGATTTCAACTGCGAACCCTTGTGGATGGGCATTGTCAATTTGACCCCGGATTCATTTTCAGGGGATGGTAAGTTTTCCGATCCGAACAAGCTGGAAGAAACGCTTGACCGCTTTATCCAAGAGGGAGTCCAGATTGTTGATTTTGGAGCTGAATCGACTCGCCCGAACGCCGAGCCAGTCGACCCGGAGGAAGAATGGCGTCGACTGGAACCGGCATTGAAGCTGTTTCGCAGCAAGACACAAGGAGATCCATTGGCTCCCCGTATTTCTGTTGACAGCCATCATTGGCAGACGATAGGAAAAGCCGTTGACTTCGGCATCGACTATATCAACGATGTTGGCGGCTTGAGCAATTCCGAGATGTGCGCAATAGCCAGGGAAAACTGTTGCGATGTCATTGCCATGCACAGCCTGTCTGTGCCAGTCAATCCTGAGTTGAAGCTTGCCAGAGGTGAAAGTGCGGTTGCCCCGGTCAAGGCATGGCTTGAAAAGCGCATGGAATACTGGTCGAGCCAGGATCTAGATCTCGAAAGAATCATTATTGATCCGGGCATAGGGTTTGGAAAGGATGCATTGCAGTCGCTGGAACTGCTCAGTGAATGTCAGCAAATTCGCGATTGGGGTTTCCGCTTACTGGTTGGACATTCCCGCAAGTCATTCATGAAGGAATTCAGCGGTGTGGTTGAGAGCAGGGATCTTGAAACTCTGGGAATTTCACTGGCCTTGTCTGGCAATGTGGATATCTTTCGCGTGCACGATCCGGTTTCGCACAAGAGAGCATATCTTGCCTATCGCCATTTTGTTGAATAGAAGGTTAAACTGATTTTCCATATTCCAAATTATCTGCGTCAAAACATGGGTCAGGATGTCGGTTCACCATTTTTCGTTTGAAGACTACGCCATAAAAGCCCCCAAAACACAGCATATATGTTCCAAGTAGACGGGGCTTGGTAACAACCCCCACCTACTCGGGCAAAATCTGTGCAATTTTCAGGGCATTACTGCCGGCAAACTGTGCAATCAAAAAAGAGAGTTTTGTTTCTCTAATTCAAATGCCGTTTGGAGATATTTTATCGCCTGCTTTATGTCATCGTCTTCTGTGTACCGGCCAAGGCTGAACCTAATTGATGAGGATGCATCCTCGCTATCCAAGCCAATCGACTTTAGAACATGTGAAGGTTCAGGGATTCCGCTAGTGCAGGCCGACCCTGAAGAAGCTGCGAGATTCGGCTGCACCCTGTTCAAGAGATCAGACGCACTAATTTCTCTAAACCCTACGTTAACATTCCCCGGATGACGAATTTTTGAATCTGCTGGGCCGTTCAACCAAATTTCGCAAGGAAGCGACTTCAAGTGGGTTACGAAAAGCTCGCGGCGGCGTGCAAGAGCATCGCGTTCGCTATCAGCAGTAGATCCAAGAAGAAAACCTGCAGCAGTCCCAAGTCCAACACAGAGAGCAGTAGGAAGAGTGCCGGATCTTAATCCTCCTTGTTGCCCTGCTCCATATACAACAGGACACATATGCTTATGCAGTTCTCGACTCACATAGAGTGCTCCGATTCCCATCGGACCATAAATTTTGTGACCTGAGAGGCTGATCATATCAACATGTTCGGCGAATCTAGACAAGTCTATTGCACATGGGGCTTGCGCGGCATCGCAATGCATCAAACAACCATAATTTTTTGCTAATTGCGAAATAGCAGGAATGTCCTGAATTGTCCCAATTTCGTTGTTTACCGGCATTACCGACAACAACAAAACATCATCTCCTATCTCTTCTTCGAGTATTTCCATTTCAACTTGACCAACAGAGTTAACCGGGATATGCGTCACCGAGTAACTGAATGCTTCATGCAGGTAATTGGCAATCTCAAAGATGCATTTATGTTCAATGGCACTTACTAGAATGCGCTTTCTTTGGCCTGTAGATGCATATCTTGCCAATCCGCATAATGCTAAATTGTTAGACTCCGTTGCTCCTGATGTAAAGATGATTTCATCAGGGTCAGATCCAATTAATTCCGCTATTGTGCTTGCGGCTTTTTCTATGGCCTGCATTGCACGCCATCCGAAGACATGTTCGGATGCATGAGGGTTGCCAAACGCATCTTGAAAGTGAGGCCTCATTGCTTCAAAGACTCTTGGGTCTAGTGGAGTCGAAGCCTGATGATCAAGATATATTGTTTGTCCGATTTTCACGATAATGTTAGTGACTGACCTGAAATTCGGCAGTATTTATAACAACTTGGGAATTTAGTCATGTCTGGATAATATCTCCAGAAATAAAATTGACTCTACCACACATAATGAGTTAAAGTCGAATCTGGATTATTCATCCAGAAAGATTCAAGATGTCACGAGGTCCAATCTATCTTGAGGGTTATAAACCGCAATTTTCCGGCCATGAGACATTTCCCCTGCGCTACGGGTGGCTAAAAAAGGCTCATAATGCCATCGAAAATCACAATGACGGCCCAAAAAGCAAAGCTGTTTTCACAAGCGATGAATCAATTGCAGACTTTGGGGTTGGCAAAAACATGGTGGCATCAATTCGGCATTGGGCAACGGCATGTGGAGTCATTGAAGATGGAAAAACATCCGGTAGTCTAGTCATAGCCCCGCTTGGAAAACGCCTGTTCGGAGAACATGGGCTTGATCCCTATATGGAGCACCCTGCGAGCCTTTGGCTGTTTCACTGGAATCTTGCTGGAAAAGCCGATAAAACAACCTGGCACTGGAGTTTTAATAATTTTGCTGCAACGACTTTTGGGCGAGAGAGCCTGGTTAGTGCGCTGGAAACGGTTTGCAAGGATCGGAACTGGAAGCGTGTTTCTCTCGCAACGATTCGCCGCGATGTCGACTGTTTCTTGCGAACTTATGTTGCAAGGCGTCCATCAGGCAAGGCCTCGCTTGAGCAAACGCTTGAATCCCCGCTGGTCGAACTTGGTCTCATCAAGGCAATAGGCAAACGAGACGGTTTTAGATTTGTACGCGGTCCCAAATCAACGCTGGGGCCTGGCGTTTTTCTGTATGCATTGATTGGGTTCTGGAAAAGTTATACCACCGCAAATACATTGTCGTTTGAAACTATTGCGCATGAACCCGGTTCGCCCGGCCGTGTATTCCTGTTAGATGAGAATGATATTACGGAGCGGTTGCTCCATCTTGAAGAATTGACGAATGGACGTTTTCGCCTATCTGAAACTGCTGGCTTGAAACAGGTGCAACGCAGTTCATCTTTGGACATGGATGCGCTCAGTTATGTAGGCGATGACTACCCCAAGAGAAGTGAGGCGGCATAATGAGTCTGAACAGGAAAGTATCAATTGCGAGACGCTTCCAACGCGCGGTCAGGATTGACACGGACTACAACGATATCAAGGCCCTTGAAGGATTTATCTGCACCAAATCTTCGGCGGAAGTGCTCTCTGCTATTGGACAATATTCTTCAGAGACCAAGCACGGCGCATTTACCTGGACTGGCCCTTACGGAAGTGGAAAGTCAAGTCTGGTCGTAGCTCTAAGTGCGCTATTGAGCGGGAACAAGAATCTGGCGAGCAAGGCAAAAGATATTATCGGAAATGAGACAGCACAGAGCCTTTTGCAGACATTCCCGTCCAAGTCCAAAGGTTGGATCACGCTGCCCGTGATCGGCCGCAGGGAAAATGCTTCACAAGTGATTGGCGAGACGCTGGAAAGGCAAGGCCTAGTAAAAAAACGCAGTCGCAAGAAGTGGTCAGACAATGCGGTCATAACCGAATTAATTGATCTGTCAAACCGACATCCTCGTAGCGAGGGAGGAATAATCCTGTTTGTTGATGAGATGGGTAAATTCCTTGAAGCCGCAACACAGGAGGGTGGTGACGTGTACTTGTTCCAGCTCCTCGCAGAGGCCGCTTCGCATAGCCAAAGGCGATTTCTTTTTATCGGCATTCTGCATCAATCATTTGAGGAGTATGCGAATCGACTATCTCGCGAAATTCGTGACGAATGGTCAAAAATCCAGGGGAGATTCATTGACTTTGCGGTAAATGCTGTCGGAGAAGAACAAATCGAGATGATTGGTCGTGCAATCAGGAGCCGCCATTCACCATCAAGGTCGAGTCGCGTCTCCAAGTCGATTGCATTAGAAATTCGGCGAAACAGGCCCGGTGCTTCGCGAGACTTGCCAGAAATGCTTGAGAGTTGCTGGCCTCTTCATCCGATCGTTGCGTGTTTGATCGGGCCAATATCACGACGTAGGTTTGGCCAGAACCAACGTAGCATATTCGGTTTTCTCAACTCTCCCGAGCCCTTTGGTTTCCAGGAGTTTATTCGCAATAACCGAGGTAAGACGCTGTTCGAGCCCAATATGCTATGGGATTACCTTAACATCAATCTTGAGCCTTCGATTCTCGCATCTCCTGACGGTCATCGTTGGGCTATGGCTTCCGAAGCAATTAATCGCTGCGAATCGCTTGGAGGAGATGACTTCCCGCTAAAGCTATTGAAGTCGATTGTGCTAATCGACATGTTTAGGGATCGCTCTGGTCTGATGCCAACAAAAAAAGTTCTTAAATCTTGTGTGAAAGGACACACTGAAAGCGAGGTAAGTGCGGCTCTAAAGCAGCTTGAGGCGTGGTCTCTAATCACTTTCCGCAAGTTCACTGATTCATACAGCATATACGCAGGCAGTGATTTCGACATAGACAGCACCGTTCGGGATGCACTGGAAAATGTCCGAGAAGCCAATTTCGAAATGCTGCAAAAACTAGCTGACATACAGCCCATTCTTGCTAAGCGCCACTATGATGAGACAGGTGCTTTGCGCTGGTTCGATGTTTCGATTGCCCCGCTAAATGAGCTCGTTGACCGGGCGCGGACTTATGTGCCTAGTGCTGGATCAATTGGTGTTTTTTTTCTCGCTATCCCTACTGAAAGCGAAACCTCTATGCAGGCCCAAAAGATTTCCCGCAAGGTTGTGAATGAATCTCGGGACTGGGATATTGTTGTGGGACTCTCCAAAAGTGCTTGGGGGATTACCAGTCTGGCGCGCGAATTGATTGCGTACTCGGAAATTTTGGATCGACACCCAGATCTTGCAGGGGACATTGTTGCCCAACGTGAGGTAAAGGCCCGATACAGTATCTTGCAGGGCCAGCTCGAAGAAGAATTTCAAAGGGCCTTCGAAAATGCCTCATGGTATCAGGAGAAACATGAGCCAAAGCAGTGGCATCATGCGGACCTCAATAATATCGCTTCACAGCTTGCAGCTAAACGCTATCATCAATCACCGCGTCTCAATAACGAATTATTAAACCGGATCAGGCCGTCAAGCAATGCAGTTGCTGCACAGAATGCGCTATTACGCGCGATGGTGACCAAAGAATCCGAGCCAAGTCTCGGTATTATTGGTTTTCCAGCAGAGGGCGGTCTGTATGCATCCTTACTGGAGAAGACCGGACTGCATATTGAAGGCAAATCGGGATGGCAGTTTTCCACTCCTGGTGCAAGAAATGATCCTTGTTATCTATTCCCATTATGGGAAAAAACTGATAGTTTCTTGAGACAGCATGAGGACCGCACCGTTAGTATCACTGAAGTCTATGCTTTGTGGTCAACCGCACCTTTTGGATTAAAAGATGGACTGATGCCGGTTTTGATGGTCGCTTTTATTCTATCTCGACGAGAGCAAATCGCTCTGTATCGTGAAGGCGTGTTTCAAGCCAGGTTTAAGGATATTGATGTTGAAGTGCTAGCCAAGAATGCTGATTTGGTGCAGGTTCGATGGATGGATTTATCTATGCTATCGCGACAGTTGCTGTCCAGCATGGCTGAAGTTGTTCGCAAGCTTGACACAGGGAACAACCTTGTCCAGCTAACTCCGATAGATGTCGCAAGAGGGCTAATCTCAATATTTGATTGTCTGCATTCTTGGACAAAGAGAACCTCGCAGCTCTCGGCCAACGCAATACGTGTTCGAGATCTTTTCAAGCTTGCAAAAGACCCGAACAAATTCTTGTTTGACGATATTCCCACAGCCTTCGGCGGGCACGAAGCCTTGGATAATGACCAAAAATTAAACGTGATAGTTCATGAAGTGCAAGAAGGGTTGCAGGAACTCGTTGATTCCTACCCTTCAATGTTGCATCGTTTAAATGATCTTATGTTGGCGGAGTTGCAGGTGCCAAACGCATCTACCCAAGCCCTTGGCGAATTACAATCCCGTGCTGAAAATATAAAGGAGATTGGCGGAGACTTTAGGCTCAGTGCCTTCATCGGCCGTCTTGCTTCTTTCAATGGATCAGGTGAAGACATTGAAGGCATTGCAGGTCTTGCCGCTAACCGACCTCCGCGAGACTGGACTGACCCCGATCTTGAGCGAGCAACTGTAGAACTCGCCGATCTTTCGCAAAAATTTATACGAGCAGAAAACTTTGCCCGTGTAAAGGGCCGGACAGACAAGCGACATGCCATAGCTGTTGTAATTGGAGTTAATGGTCGACCAGCCCCGGTTCATGCCGAGTTTGAAGTCACAGACACTGATATCGAGAGTATTGAGCAAATCGTCAATCAGGTTAAAGGCATGCTGGAATCTGATAGCCCCAGCCATGGCAACCGTAACCTTATTCTTGCCGCACTAGCCGAGCTAAGCTCTCAATACATTGTGGAAGGAGAAGAAAATAAATTGATGGAGAAGGCATTGTGAATAATGAGCAGGAAAGGCATGTTCTAGGGCTTTCAGGTGGCAGAGACAGTGCGGCTCTTGCCGTCTACATGCGACAGCATCATCCGGAGCTTGATATTGAGTACTTCTTTACCGATACCGGCAAGGAATTGCCAGAAGTCTACGAATTTCTTGGGCGTCTTGAAGGGTTTCTCGGCAAAACCATTCATAAGCTCAATCCCGATCGCGATTTCGATTTCTGGCTCAAACAGTACAAGAATTATCTGCCGTCACCCCAATCACGATGGTGTACCCGTCAGCTAAAGCTGCGTCCTTTCGAGCAGTGGATCCGTCCTTCAATTGAAGATGATTGCATGGTTTATAGCTATGTCGCTATACGATCGGACGAGGAATATCGGGAAGGTTACAGGTCAAAAAAAGATCGCCTCAAGATCGTTCTGCCATTTAAGGATAACGGTATCGACAAGCCTGGTGTTATCGATATTCTAGAAGCGTCCGGACTCGGATTGCCCCGCTACTATGAATGGCGATCCCGAAGCGGGTGCACTTTTTGCTTTTTCCAGCAAAAAATCGAGTGGGTGCGGCTTAAGGAACGGCATCCGGAAGCTTTTGAGGAGGCGAGATCTTATGAAAAAGATGCAGTAGCTAATGGCTCTCCGTTCACCTGGTCGCAAGGAGAGTCCTTGGATGATCTGACAAAACCCGAGAGAATTAAGCAAATCAAGGAAGATCATTCAAAACGCATACAGCGTGTAAAGGCTAAATGGCAGCAAAATCCGCTGCGTGAATCTGAACATGAACCAGATATTGATACCATTTATGGAGAATCTAAAGGCTGTCTTGCCTGCCACAAATGAGAGGGAAACAAGACGCAATTGATTCACTTGATCTTGTCATCAGTTATTCCGAGCCAAGGGCTCAGTACATCCCATGCAAGGGATGCGAGTCTGCGTGAACGTCTCTGGATTAAATCTGCATTCCACTCATCTACTGTCTCTATTCCGTCCAACATGGACAAGCGGAAAGTAGTTGCCGAACTTATTATATTTTCTGTTAGCGGACTAAATTGCAGTCCCTCATTTTTTGCCTCTTGCAATAGATTGTTACGTTGATTAATGTTTCTCTCGATTAGCACTGAATAGAAGATCTTCTTTTTTGACCATGGTGCATCGCTTATTGAGTCATTCTCTTGGGTTGGGAGCAATACGAGGTTTCCAAGTGTATCCTTAAGCCAGGAATTTCGATATATTTCCGAAGGCCAACCAGCCGTGTTTTCTGCTTGAGGCGCAACATGCTCCAGCGTTAGGTATCTTTTGTCTTTCCAGTTTGCGTAGGTAAAGTACTCGCGGTTATCACTTGGAGCAGTCGCATCGCGTGTTAATAAATTCGGGTCGCTTGGGTCAGGTAAAGTGTGATGAGTTGCACTAAACAGTAAAAATCTAGCCAATGGCCTTGCGTACTTGTAAATTGGAATATCTGCAACCTTATTTATCCAATCTTCCTTTGTGTTGAAATTCACTTTTGTTGAGCTCAATTTGTCTCTTAGTGCTTTGGTTAATTCGTCGAGGGTAAGAAGTGCATTTTCATGGGTTGACCCCGAGCACAAACCAAATTTCTTGTTCGAAGGTGAGGCGAACGAATTTTCCGCCATAATGTCTCTAAAACAGGTATCAATCAAATCTGTACTTCCTGTCGCAGCTCTCCTCAAGGCCAAGAATGCTGAAACTGCTCTTAAGACCTCGATAAAGATTGAAAAATCATGTTCAAGCTTGCCAGCAATCCAATAGCGCGCCAAGATTGGCAATGCAAGACTCGTGTTCATATCGCTTATAAAAGCACTGAGTAATTTAACTTCTTCTGCTTGATTGTGTTCCGGATGATAGGAGTTGATTCGACCACTATTTTTACTGACCCAATAGTCACTGCGATATCTTGTAACATCTGCCAGGGCATTCATGAATTTGACAGGGCCATCCTTTGTACGTTTTGATTTTTCGAAAAACTGCCTCAACTCTTTCCTTTGCTCACCTAATTCCTTGGAAACCTTGCGACCTTCTAGATATTGCGAAAATGTTACTACAAGCTCCTTGGTCTCGCCCATTTTCTTTTTGGTGTCAGGATAATCCTTTTCCATAATCTGGTCTATTTCACGAAAAGCTGATTCACATTCTGAACCTGAATAGCTCTTTTCCAAGTGTGATATAACTTGCGGCTTCAAAACTTCAAGTGCAGTTAACGGTTCGCCGGTCGTGTTTAGCGCGTCAAAAATGTCGAATGCAGCGGATTCATCAGCCGTGACAACTGTTGTAACAACGATGTACTTGCTGAAATAAGCGGCGAGCATCAATGTCCTAAAGAAATCATGGGATTGTGGATTGTCTTTTATCTTATTTATTGCAGCTCTTGTCCCGTCACCTAAAACATCTCGGTGTTTTTCCCAGAGGTTGATTGAGCATTCAAATTTTCTCGGTTCGAGAAAACGGCAATCCTCTTCCGTATACCAGTCGCGATTGTTAAGAGACTTACAGTAATGTTGAATCCTCTTGTAGTTTTCTATGAGCTTGTCACCCTCACGCGTTCCATAGTCTGGCAATTGGTAATCTGTTTCATCATTTTCAATGTACCGTAAAAAATCCTTTAGAAATCTACCGATCCCTGATCGAATCTCCTCATATCTGTCATCGCTTCTGTAATCCTCTGAGCGCACAATTCTTGGAAAAGGGTACACACTTGTCCCCCTGATTCTTTGCACACCATATATGCAATCCGCGAGTTGAGCTTCAAGGTGCTGTTCCTCTACCTGCAGCCATTTTTCAATATCTTCTGGAAATTTTGGACGATCCAAATTTAGTTTTCTAAGTTGCGTTATTAATACACAAGACATCAGAGCCAATGTCGTCAAACGTTGTTGTCCATCAACGACAGAATACGATTTACCTCGAAATTTTGGCTCTTGCACAGCATCTACCATCAGGATTAGCGTACCTAGAAATGTGTAAGCGCTAGCTTCGGATTCTGACAGTCGCTCAAAGCCTGAAAATATGTCTGTCATTAAGCGATTTATATTGGATGTCGACCAATCATACGGGCGTTGATATTCGGGGATTTTGAATCCAACGCTACCGTTTTCAAGATTGGATACTTGGCATGGAGTGTAGGCATTTGCAGAAAATAGATCGCTGACTGTTTGCATTCTTTAATCCTTTGATCCGTATTATTACTTCTAAATTTTACCTAATTACCACCAATCATAAGCAGGTTTTGTGATACAATGGGACAGATGCAACCACTTGATTAAAAAGGAGTATATCCATGAAGCGCAATCCTGTCCAGTTCCAGAAAGGCCTCAGTCTCAACGAATTTCTCGAACATTACGGAGACGAGGACAAGTGCCATGACGCACTGTTCCGGCTGCGCTGGCCGGACGGC